>CAZWRS010000001.1:0-76711 GCA_964636435.1 uncultured Candidatus Saccharibacteria bacterium
CCTCCATACTCGGCCCGCTCAGCTCCAACTGGAAGGTCACTGATGGCATACTCTTGAGCTGCAACATTGACGCAAAGTGCTTGTCAGGAAAAGACCGCTGGAGTATCTGCTGCGCCGGGTGCAACGAGGTGGCCAGCACCACCGCATCCGCGACAAGGCGCCGACCGTGTGCAGTTACCCGGAACTGGCCCTGACCTTCTTCGATACGCTCGGCTGGGTAGCTGACCGCAACTTTGCCACCGTGCTTACGGACATGCTCGGCCAATGGCTCGGCCATGACACGCGTCATGCCACCCATGAACGCGCCGACCCGCAGCTTATACAGGCTCTTCCAATAGGGAGCGATGAGGCCAAACAGGGCATACGCGGAGTACTGTTTGATCGGAAGAAAAAACAAGCCCTCAGTGAGCGGAACGAGCAGACGCTCAATAGCCCGCTGGCTGACGTCGTGCTTCTGCGCGTACTCAAGGACGGATACTGTATCGAGTTCGTCCGGACGTTTCGTGTAATCAAGCAGCCCGCTCATAAAGAACTTACCGAGTCGGAACTTATCGGTGAGCGTTAAAAAATGATTATTACCAAGCAGGCCCGCGAAGGTGGTGAGCGGCTGGTGCAGCGGCGACAGCCCAAAGGTGGCCCGCGGCCCGCCCGGCATGCGGATCTCTATCTCGTCCTCCCAGCAAAGCATATCGTCCAGATTGATGCCCACTTTATGCAGCAGCTGGGGCAAGTGATTATAAAAGCCCAGGAATCGATGCAGGCCTGTCTCAACCGGCATGCCATCCGCATCCCATGAAGCCGTCCGCCCGCCGACATACGCCTGCGCCTCCAATACAAGCGGCCGGATGCCACGCTCCAGTAAGTAGACGGCAGTACTGAGCCCCGCTAAACCTGCACCAATGACGACAACCTGTTTCGTAAAGCGCCTCCAGCAATTATCACTAGGTAAATCTTACCTGCCGGCAAAACGTATAACTGTAAATTAATTTACACATCATTCGCACGCACCTGAACAGGAGTGGCGGCCACGAGCACCCGGGCAGCCTTGCGCCATTGGTATATAATGTGTTGTGTTCATGCCAAAACGTGATAGTGAAACCGTAAATACCGGCAACAAAAAAGCTCGCAGTCGCGTAGCGAGCCTGCTGCACAACACGACCGTAACTGGCGGCCTGGTCATTGCCAGCATAGCGGTAGGCTGGCTGTTTTATGCCCAAGCTGGGCTGCTGACCAATCGGCAACATTCCGATGCTTCAAGCGCACGCGATGAGCAATCACTCCAGTCAGACACAGAACCGAAAGAAAACCTGGAGCCGTCCCAGGAAGAGAAGCCTGTTGCATCAACGCCGGACCCAGCAGAAAGCCCGACTCCGAACCCGAAGTCACCGCAGCCCCCGGAGCAGGCAGCTCAGCCAGACACAAAGCAACCGCACCGCCCGGGCCGGAGCTGCGACGAGCAAGCCAAAAACAGAGCCAAGCAGACCCACGACCGCTCAATGTCCGTTGAAAACGAACTGCATAAAAAGAAGCTGGCCAGCATCAGTGAGCTATCCAAATTACTGAGCGGGCTCGGCCTCGTCAAGGACCGCACCGCCGCTGAGAATAAGCGGCACGATAAAGCTGTGGAAGCCATCACCGAAACGTACCGACGTACGCTCGAAACCTTCCACTGCAAGGCCTAACGGCTCAGTGTATAATCTCGCCGAATACCCGGGTGCGGAAAGCAAACAGCCGGAACAGCACGACATAAAAGTGCAGCAGAACGAGCCAACCGACTATGACGGCTAGCGCATGGCCGGCCATCTGTAGCGGTGAATCTGCCCTTAAGAATGCCACGTCGTGATAGAACAGCGTCGTAATGATCGGTCGAAACGCAAACAGGCCACCAACTGCCGTCACGCCAACGGCAAATCGAACCAGTAAGCGGGTGATGATCTGACTATGCAGCGGGTGGCGAATGATACGGTTCTTACCGGGATACGCAATGTCCTCATCGCTACGGCGCCATTCCTGATAGGACACAATACCGAAATCAATCAGTGAATACACAATCCAGCCCGTCAGCCCCCAGATCAGAGCCGTGGACGCCAAGCCTAAAAAGTCACTGCCGAAGAGATTGTCCAGTGGCCCGAGCACGCTGTTTTCATATATCTGCGTCAGCTGATCATTGCTGCTGCCAGCCACATGCGGAAAGAACAGTTCAGGCTGGTTGCTGAGCAGGAGCATATGGAAGCCGATAATCACCACCATCACGACCAGGCTGCCGACGATACTACTGGAAGAGGGCGTCAGCGTTCTTAAGAATAGCCGCGCAGGTGAGCGTTTTTGGTCTTCCATGTCTGTGACTATTTTACAGAAATTAGATGCTTCTGGCCACCAGCAGCCATTTGCTTATTTACAGTGCCGTCGTCTGCGTATTATGCTATACCTAACGAGATGTTAGACTTTATCGCCACAACTGCCGGCTTGCAGGTACGCCACTACGACGTGCCGTGGTTCATGTATGCCACGCTGCTGGCGGTCATGGCAATTTATGCCGTCATCGAAGCGCTGCACGTCCGGCACGACCACGTCATCGGCACCAAGGAAGCAACCATCTGGTCGGTAGCCTACATTGTCACGGCGCTGCTGTTCGCCATTCCAGTGTTCATGTTTATTAGCCCGCAGGCCAGTGGCGAATATCTGGCTGCCTGGGCGGTCGAGAAAGCGCTCAGCTTGGACAACTTGTTTGTCATCGGTTTGATATTTACGAGCTTCAACGTGCCACCGGCGCTGGAGCGGCGCATGCTCAACTATGGTATTGCCGGTGCGATTTTTTTCCGGCTGGTCTTCATTGTCCTCGGTTTCCAGCTGCTCAAAGAGTTCGCCTGGGTGAGTGTCATCTTCGGTCTGATCCTGCTGCGCGCCGCTTGGAAGGCGCTCAAGGAGGCACGAGGCGACTGGCAGGAAGAGAAAGTCGAAATAACTGAACAGCGCCTGTGGAAGACGCTAACTAAGATACTGCCCATCCATCATCGGTTTGACGGCCATAAAATGACCACCGTCGTCAAAGGTAAGCGTATGCTCACCTTGATGGCCGGCGTTATCATCCTGATCGAGCTATCGGATATTGTGTTTGCGGTCGACTCGGTGCCAGCCGTGCTGGCCATCTCACCAGACCGCTTCATTGCTTACAGCTCAAACGTGTTTGCCATCCTCGGATTGCGCGCCCTATTTTTCGTGTATCAGTCGGTCTCTGATCGTTTCTGGGCGCTGGAGTGGGGACTGGCCGGCATCTTGGCCTGGATTTCAATCAAAATGATTATTGCTCCTTCGGAGCTGCCTGGCAACATTAGCTGGCTGGGTATCCACGTGCCGGTCGGCATCAGCCTGACCGTCCTGGGCGTGCTGCTGTTTGGCTCAGTTGCCGTTAGTATCTTCCGCAAGAAACCTATGGCTGAAGCACCCATCCGGATCGACCAATAGTCCGCTCTAACCGCCCAAGCCTGTAGACAAATACGCCGCGCCGTGCAGCGACGGTATGCTTAAACTTGCGAGGATGTGAAATACCTGACTGCTTGGTTCTACAGGGACAGGTAGTATGGAAGTGCTAACCATGAAAGGAGGAGTACCATAATGGGCAAGCAAGATGATTTTGCACTTATCCAGCACATTCCCAAGAAAATGAAATTCTCACAACCGAAGCCCACACAGTCAACCAATAATTCGATGCGCGCCCCGCACAACCCGAAAGTTGGCACCAATGCGCACAACCAATTCCGCTAAACCGAGCAGGCGGCGGCGGGCAATGAAAAATCTCGCTGCACCCTGCGTCACAATACGCAATACTATACTTGCCAACTAAATAAGAAAGGAGGCAGGCATGAACAGAGATGACAGGCAACAGGATATGGGTGATACAGGTATGTCAGATGATGAGATGATCCGTGAGGATCTAGGAGAGACTTCTCAGGAAGATACGCTCGAAGAATCTTACTAAAGCTGTTTCTCCCCATACGCGCCCGGCTCTCCCCCTCGAGAGTCGGGCGCTTTTTTTATTCCCACTTAACGTCCAAATCTGGCCATGCCGCCAGCCCTAGTGATGGTACTTGCCGCCGTCCCGATAATTGAACAGCCGATACAGCTGCTCGACGAGCAGCACGCGCATCAACTGGTGGGGAAATACCAACTTGGAAAATGACCAGACGAAATCAGCCCGGTCCAGAAGCGCGCCACTTACCCCAAAAGCACCACCAATTATCAGCACGATCGGCCGGCCGCTCCCCAGCCATTTTTCAAGCTCCCGCGTTATCGCTTCGGTAGTGGCAAGCGTACCCCGTTCGTCCAGCAGCACGACATAATCGGTAGGTTTCAGCAGCTTCATGATCGCGGCGCTTTCTTCGTCTTTTGTCCGTCCACTTGGTAGCAGCCGCCAGGTCACCGCTGTCCAGCGCGACAGACGCTTCTCGTACTCATCGGTTAACGCCGAGACCGACCTATCCGACGCCTTGCCAACGGAAATGATTTGAATATGCATGCAGGCAGTGTAGCAACCGCCGCGGAGCTTGCGAAATATCTTATAGTTACTGATTGCCAAAGTTCCTATCATGAAAGAGGTTAATCGCTAAAGAAAGGAGGCTTTGAATGACCGAGAGCAGAGGAAGCAGAGCGCTGCTCGCACCACTTCTGGCAGGCTTGCTGGGTGCGGGACTCGCGCTACTGTTCGCACCACGGTCCGGCAAACAGACCAGAGAGAAGATGCGCATGAAGGCGCAGGACGTGAAACAGCAGGCCCAGGACAATCTGTCAAACGTACGAGATGCCCTTGATCAAAGCATCCGGGAAGCACAGGACTTAAAGAAGCGGATTGGCGAGGCCTGGCAAGACCCGAGCCGCAGGGCGGACCAAGAAGCCCAGCAGCTCCGAGGGGACCAAGACACCCGTCGGACCCCCGCACAATCATCAGTTTTATCAACTTGGGAAGAGGAGGTTTAGCATATGATCGTAAATATAATTCTTTGGATTCTATTCGGCGCACTCGTAGGTTGGATCGCGTCACTCATCATGAAGACAGACGCGGAGCAGGGCGCAGTTGGCAATATCATCGTAGGTATCGTCGGAGCCTTCCTCGGTGGAGCAGTCGCCCGCATATTTGGCGGCGCAGGCATCACGGGGTTCAACCTTGGTAGCTTGCTCATCGCAATCCTCGGAGCAGTGGTTCTCCTGTTCTTCCTGAGGATGTTCACCGGAAGCAGCGACCGCACAATGTCGCGGTAGTACAGCCAGACTCAAGACAAGAACCCCATCCCGCCCCAAAGCTCATCGCCAAGGGGCGGGATTTCTTGTGACGCATAAGCGGCCAAGGCGACAGGAAAACGCTCACGCTTGTAAGAAATTTCGTAGTGACCAATTCGGGCCTGGGCTACCATGATACTGCCACCACAAGAACCAGAAGGAGGTGTGAGATGGCAAAGCATGATATCAACTTAAAGGGGTTTCGTTACGACACCAAAGAAGGGTGGAAATGGTATGAAGAAGCCGATCCTACACCATTCAGATAGATGGCACGGAACAATATTCACCGATGCGACTGACCCGATGCCACAAAACATGGGCGCACCCGCACCAGAAGCACCATACAGCCCAGAACCGCCTATCAATGACGCGTTCTGCCGACCCCTCAACCTTAACTTTTAGCTTACCGGCCGATACGTAGAGGGTGCCGCTGTACGCCTGCGATGATGACCGCAGGTTGCGAGCTGTACAGAGCAGGCACCCTTCTATCGTTTTATGGCAGGCGATAACGATGATTGCCAGGGAGGATTCATGAACAAGTTTGGACCAAAGGCACAAGAAACTGTCGAGAAAGCAATGCGCAAGTATAAGCGCGGTGAGCTGCGCAGCGGAAGCTCTGGTAAAAAAGTCACCGACCGTGACCAGGCGATTGCCATTGGACTCAGTGAGGCCCGCCAGAAAGGCTACAAGGCACCCAAGAAATAGCCGTTATACGCGGCTCACTATAATCACTCAACACTTATAGAGCCCCGAGCAGAATAATCAGCTTGGGGCTTTTGTTTTTACCTACTCATGACGCAGGGCGTCAATAGGTCGCTTGCGGGCCGCCGTCAGGGCAGGCGTGACACCAAACACGACACCTACCGTCACCGATACAGCAAACGCCACGACCATGATTGGCCAGGTCAAAACCGGCGTCAGGTCGGTGAATATTCTCAGTAGGTAATTAACCAACAGTGACGAGATAATGCCGATAATGCCGCCGGTACCGCTCAAAATGACAGCCTCAGTCAAGAACTGGTTTAGTATTTGTCCGTTGGTCGCACCGATAGCTTTGCGGATACCGATTTCGTGCGTCCGCTCTGTGACCGAAACAAGCATGATATTGAGTATGCCAATACCACCGACAATCAACGATATTGCCGCCACACTGGCTACGAAGCCGGTCACGATTGTCAGGACCTCATTCGCTTCTTCCAGCCTATCTTCCTGCTGCAGAACCGTGAAGTCTTCCTGGTCAGCGTGCGATTCGCGCAGGGCTGCGGTTATCCGCTCCGCGAGCTGCTGCTGGTTACTGGTGTCGGACGGCTGCACCAGTATCTGGTAAATATCACTGTCGCCAGTCAGCTCTTTGCCAACATCGTACTGGATGAAGATCGCTGCGTTAAAGTCGGTATTCGGCGCCAGCGGGCTGGTCGCGAATTCTTCAAAGATACCGCGCACAATGAACGGCTTGCCGCGCACGGTCAGGTACTTGCCGATTGGCACGTTTTCACCAAAGAGTTGTTCGGCGACCCGCGGTCCAATGACTGCAGCGTTACGCTGCGGCTCGTCATCTTCAAAGAATGTGCCGTACTGCAGCTTTTGTCCGAGCACGGCCGGCAAATCTGCGCCCGTACCAATGACTACACCCTGCTCGTAGGTGCTATCATCACGCTTGGCTGCGTCGGCTACGAAGCTAAAGGGCACCACACTACCTGTACCGGGCACGTCTCTAACTGTCTCATAGTCAGTTTCACTGAGGGTACCGGAGTACGTCGTGCTAAAAAGGTTTCTCGGCTGACTCCGGTCATGCTGTTTGGTGCCAGGTCGAATCGTTATAAGCTCTTCGCCAGATTGTTCAATCTGCTCGATGATGCCACGTCGGGCCCCTTCGCCGAGACTCACCGTCGTCACCACGCTCACGACACCAATAATGACGCCAAGCATAGTCAGGAGCGTGCGCCACCGGGAAGAGCGTAGTGACTCGATTGCAATTCGGAAATTACCGCTTCGCCTGATCATGACTTCTTGCCCCGTTTTTTGGTTTTTGGCGCCGCTTTGTACTTCGAACGGGTCGCCTTGGGCTTCTTCTTGTCCTTTTTGCCATCCGGTTTTTTGCCAATCAGCTTGTCAGGAATAGCCTGCATAAGCGCTGATACACCAGCCAGGTCATCTTCTTCAGTCGTCTTGGGCATAAAGTACATGCTGCGCCGGAGCACTTCGTGCACCTCGCCGATGGTCGACTTTTCGTCGGCCACAACCGCACCGTCATGCATGAATACCACCCGGCTGGCATACCGTGTTAGTTCGGGATTATGGGTCACCATCAGAATGGTGTTACCCGCTTTGTGCACGTCGCTGAGTAGCTCCATGACCAGGCGCGATGAAGCACTATCCAGGTTGCCGGTCGGCTCATCAGCAATAATGATATTCGGATTATTAACTAGCGCCCGCGCAATGGCTACACGCTGCGCCTGGCCGCCACTGAGCTGCCGCGGCATAAAATATTCACGGTCAGCCAGGCCGATTCGCTCCAGCATCTCGGCAGCCCGTTTCTGACGTCGCACCTGGCCCATGCCTTTGTAGGCCAGTGGCAGTGCCACATTATCCAGCACATTCAGCTTAGGCAGCAGGTTAAAGGACTGAAAGACGAAGCCGATAGTGTCCCGCCGGATCTTTGCCTGGCGATTGGGTCGCAGGCGCTCAACCTGGCGTCCGTTCAGCTTGTATATCCCGTGCGTCGGCCGGTCCAGCAGGCCAATCATATTCATGAGCGTTGATTTACCCGAGCCGCTCGGGCCCATAATGGCTACGAATTCACCGGCATCGACATTCAACGAAACTTCATCAAGGGCCACCGTAGTAGCGTCACCAAAGCCGTACAGCTTGCTAACTTCCTGAAGTTCGATAATAGGCATCACCTAAGATTCTACCCCTGAAATATATCAGGGAGCAAGCAGTAGCATGATGTAATAATACCGACGCTCACCATAGGTCGCTGAAATAGGAATTTTGCGCTATAATTCTGCGGAACACGGAGAGGTGCAGGAGTGGTTGAACTGGCACGCCTGGAAAGCGTGTAGGCGTTGCAAAACGTCTCGAGGGTTCGAATCCCTCTCTCTCCGCCAGAAAGAAGTTGGAACTTTTTCCAAAGTCTTTCAGGCTCAAAACAACGAATTTGCCCCTGTTAGGGGCTTTTTTGTTGCCTCTGGGTGCATGAAAAAAGTTCGAATTCCATCCTTGCTAAAGTCTGATTACCCCTATAAATCCCACAAAAACTATGGAACTTTTTGCCATAAAACGAACAAAAGCCTTATTCGCTTGATCTGTCTAGTCTCTACACCTCTGATCTTGGAAGATGTATGCAAACTGCACGAATCATCTCTGATACACTTGGCCTGCGGAAGGCTACTTCTGATAAGGATCTACGAGAAATTAGTTTTGGGAAATACGAGGGTTTACCTTATGACGCTATTCCGCATATAGAGGGTGGCTATATGAAAGTGCGGTTTCCCGATGGAGAATCAAACAATATAATGGCCACACGAGTCATCGATGCAGTAAATCGCATATACGAAGCCAACAAGCATGCATGCGTGTTAATCGTAACGCACTCGGGTCCGATCGCTGCAATTCTCGCAAGCTATTATGGTAAGGACTTACAGGCGATGCTAGATGATAAGATTGGGAACGAAGAGATAGTCGAGCTGCAAGTTGATAGAAAATTAGCCAATCCTATTGGCGACAAGGAGTAAAACAAGATGGAAAGGGCGCATATCGCAGAATTTGAATATGATAGGCATGAGATAGAACGAGCCTTATTCTTCCTGTCGAATGCTTTGCAAGACTCTGGACATAACACTAAACCAGTATTGCTTCATTCGATTCAAGTTGCAGAGATGCTCTGGGAGAGAGGTTATCCGCAAGATGTAGTGACTGCTGCGGTTCTTCACGATGTTGTTGAAGACACAGATACTACTATCGACGATGTCGAGCAAAGCTTTGGGCATCAGGTTGCGCTGTATGTCGATGCTCTCACTGTTTCAGACGCTCAAGACATCATGCAGTCTTTTGCCCGCACGGCTGAGCTTGGCGGGGAGGCCCTATCAATCCGCGCAGCAGACCTTATTCAGAATAGTTACTACTATCATTTAGCTTCGGCTGATATGCAAAAGCAACTCCGAGATAAGTTTGTATACTTTATGGAGCTATGTCGTAATCAGTTGGACAAATCTCTCGTAAGCGCACTTGATGAAGCTTATAGACAGAATGTAGAGAATTTACCAGTTGTGCAGAGCTAATCTTAGTTGGCCATATGTATGACCCACAAAAAAATCCTGACCATTTAATGCTTTTTGATCTAGATTTGTTGCTGCTAGCTTATCTGCCTGCATGAGCTCACCAGTGTAGAGGGCGGAGTCATTGAGTAATTTGTATTGTTCGCCCTTGGTTTTCGGCTTGTCATCAATACCAAGCTCTACTAGTTCTTTCACGAGGCTACTGTGTTAGATGGCGAAGTTATCGCAATCTCTGGCGGTGAGCATGTAGCCATACATGGCGTTACCAAACTTGTGATGAATGAGGAAGTTGCCCGTGACATCAACACTCTCAACCATGACTATTACCTGTTGCTTTGACAGGGTAGCTAAGTTGAATGTGTCCAAATGTAATATTTGGTAGTGTGTGATGCTCTGGTCACTCGTTCGATCACCATTCGATAGAATGGCTGCAATCTGTAAATTCATACAGAATCCTCCTTGAAGTTATTTTATTAAATAACCATAAGCTCTCTTTTGAGGCTTATTTGGAGGTACCAAAAAAGCCAATCCCAAAGAATCAACTACAAACACTCAAATATGGTGTCTATAATCAATTCCTCACGATCGGCTTTCTGTATTTGTGCTGCACATATAGTTGGGCCGGATTCAACGATCCTCATTGTCCCGATGTGGCCGCCGCCTTTTTCTGATCTCGATGCGGAATTTTATGGTGCGTTCACGGCTGTCTCATGAACTTAATTGTTATTATATCGCTAGCGTCAATCTGGAGTCAAGCACCTATGCCATATTCCACCCAACGATGCCAATCAAGCCAAAGTGAGACAGTAAACTTCCTATAGTGTCTCATTTTGAGAGGCGACACTACTGTCTCGGAACTCCTGTAAAGTTCCAGACCGACGTGTCCCGCCAGGAGGAAGTGACCCACTGCTTTTTTTCAGGTGGGTCATTTGCTTTTTGTTAATAGATCTAGGAGAGCATGCACGCTGCTTCTGCCCTATAGAGCGCAAAGAGAGAGTTCTGGCAAGAAAAGCAGCGCCCAGAAAAGCCCACTTCGTCTAACTACAGGCTATACCTAATATTCCACTGTACTGACCAGTGAACGGGTTCGGTTACTTAACGGTCGTACCGACTTTTTCACCGCGAGCGACGCGGGCAATCTCACCCGGTTTGTCGGCATTGAAGATTACCAGCGGCATCTGCTGCTCCATGGCCAGCCCGAGGGCTGACTTGTCCATGACCTTGATAGCGCCATCTTCAACAGCCTGCTGGTAGGTCAGCTCGTCGAACTTGACCGCATCTTCAAATTTGTGCGGATCTTTGTTGTACACCCCATCAACTTTGGTAGTTTTCAGCACCACATCACAGCTCAGCTCCAATGCCAGGATCAGTGCTGCTGTGTCAGTCGTGACAAACGGCCGGCCGCTCCCGCCGCCGACGATCACGACGCGGCCCTTGCCGAGGTGCTTCTCCGCCAAACGGTGCACGAACGGCTCCGCAACTTGATTGGCAAAAATCGTACTCAAGCAGCGGGTACGAATGTCCAAAGATTCAAATATGTCGGTAATTGCCAGCGCATTCATCATGGTACCCAACATACCCATGTGGTCAGCTGTAACACGCTTGATACCATGGCCCGCTATCTGCGCGCCGCGCAAGAAGTTGCCACCGCCCACCATAATGACAACCTGTGTGCCGTTCTCGGCAACTTTTTTGACCTCTTCAGCCAACCACGTAACATGCTCTGGGTCAATGCCGCTCTCGTACTTGCCGGACAGCTGCTCACCGGATAACTTCAACAGGATTCGCTTGTACATTGCTATAGAGTTTAGCACATATGTATAATCATGTAATATGCCTGAATTCCCAGCCAGCACACCCCACCAACCAGAAGACCACGATCCGCTTGCGGTGCCTGTGGGCGTATGGGCCGGAGCTGATGCTATCCCGGCCGATGGCTGGCCAGCCCAGGCTGACCCAGCGACAATAAAACGCATCCTAAGCTACGCACAAGAAGAGACAGAACAATAACGACATGAAAATATACTCTTGGAACGTGAACGGTATCCGCGCCGTGGTGCGAAAAGGTGAGTTTCAGAAGTTTATCGCCGAGCATGATCCTGACATCCTGTGCCTCCAGGAAACCAAAGCGGAGCAGGGACAGGCTGAAATCGATCTGCCGCAGTACGAGGAGTACTGGAACTCATCACGAACCCGCAAAGGTTACAGTGGTACCGCCATCTTCACTAAACCCAAGCCAATCGCCATCATAAACGATATCCCTGAAGCCTTCGTGAAGGCCGGCGGTCTGGTGCTCGACAACTACGGCCACAGCAACGACGAGGGCCGGGTAATCGCTGCCGAGTATGACAACTTCTATGTCGTGACAGCCTACACGCCGAACGCCAAAGATGACCTGACGCGCATTCCGCTCCGACAGCAATGGGACAAGGCGATGATCGCCTACTGCGCCGACCTGCAGCAGAAAAAGCCCGTCATCTACTGCGGCGATATGAATGTCGCCCACACTGAAGATGATCTAGCTAATCCAGGACCGAATAAAGGTAAGAAAGGGTTCACCGAAGAAGAGCGGTCGGGCTTCGACAACTGGCTGGCTGCTGGTTTCGTTGACACCTTCCGGATGTTCTACCAGGGCAATGGTTACTACACCTGGTGGAGCCACTTCGCCAAAAGTCGCGAACGTAACGTTGGCTGGCGTATTGATTACTTCCTGGTGTCCGAATCGTTGAAAGACAGCGTTAAGTCAGCTGAGATCCACCCGGACCAAATGGGCTCTGACCACTGCCCAGTCAGCATCGAACTTGTTGTATAAATTAAACAATGAGCGTATTCTCTGTGCTAGGAGAATAAAATGCCAAAAAGAAAAACTAGTCCAAAGAAAGCTGCGTTTGCCAAGAATAGGGTCATCTATACAATCGTCGGGGTAGTGCTGCTCGCGGCCCTCGCCGCACAAATGTGGTTCAATCTGTTCATGTGGGACACCGCACAAAAACAAGCTGCTTTTCAAATGCGCTCCCTCCTCGTAGATTCGATACGGGGCATCGACAACATGCGTAGGATGCCACAAGATAATCGCATTCCCGAAGCACGCCTGTTATTACCGAAAGAAAATGCTGAGGTCGGACCCATCCGCTATCACTACAATGATTTCTACGAAGATGAACCGGTAACACTCAACGTCTCCAGTAATAGCCTCGTTACCGCCGGTATCGGAATGATCAACACCAACGCAGAGAACATGGAGCGATTATTTGGCAATGTCGTCAAGAGTCAGGCCTGTGTTACAGGTTTTACCATCGCGTTTGACGAAAAATATGTAGGCGAACAGGGCGACGAAAACACTACAGGGGAATACTTAGCCGGTACCAAGCAGTTGGCAGACGGTCGAACTATGTACCTCTGGCGGCAAAATAAATGTGGCAGCAGTGATTCTGACTCTAGCGACCACGCAACCCGCCAACTGATGAATGATCACGAAAAATACTTGCTGCAAATCGAGAGCTACTAAAGACAATGCTTTGTGTCTGTGTATAGACGCTACATATAGCGCTTCTGATACACTTGCACTATGAACAAATTTGCGGTTTTCGATATCGACGGGACGCTCATTCGCTGGCAGCTGTATCACGTGATTGTTAATAAGCTCGCCAAAGCCGGAGCACTTGGACCGGAGGCGCAGGCCACGCTCAAAGCCGCAATGATGGCCTGGAAGCGCCGTGAAGACCAGAACTCCTTCAAGCAGTACGAAAGGAAGCTCATTGCACTGTACGAAGAAGCGCTGCAAAACATTAGCACGGAGCTTTTTGACCAGCTCGTGAGCGAGGTCATAGGAGAGTACAAAGACCAGTCCTATGTATACACCCGCGATTTACTGCAGCGACTGAAAAAAGATGATTACAAATTATTCATCATCTCCGGCTCGCACCTGGAGCTGATCGAGCAAGTCGGTAAACACTACGGCTTTGATGACTGGATCGGCACGCATTATGAGCGGGCCGAACATACCTTTACCGGCCAAGTCACCATTTCAACACTCAAAAAAGACCAATCGCTTAAGCTACTGCTCGAGCGCAATGATGTCACCGTAGAGGGTAGTGTCGGCGTCGGCGATACCAAGAGCGACATACCGATGCTGGAAATGGTCGAGCAGCCGATTGCATTCAATCCGGACAGGGACCTCTTCACCGCTGCCCGGCAAAACGGCTGGAAAATCGTTGTCGAACGTAAAAACGTTATCTATGAACTGGAGCCGAGCAATGGGCAGTACCGACTACTGGCGTAGACAAACGCCAGGTGAACCGCTGTTTCCGGACGTGCTCTGGAGCAGGCCAGAACAAAAGACTACCGCCGGCAAGCTACTGGTGATCGGCGGCAACCTCCACGCCTTTGCCGCACCCGCCGAAGCTTACAGTGAAGCCGAAAAAGCCGGTGTCGGCACGGTCCGCGTCATCCTACCCGATGCCACCAAAAAGATAGTCGGCCGCATCATGGAGCACGTCGAGTACGCCCCGAGTACACCGAGCGGCAGCTTCAGTCAGCCAGCGCTGGCTGAGCTGCTTGATACAGCCAGGTGGTCGGACGGCGTGCTGTTTGCTGGTGATCTGGGGCGCAATTCCGAAACCGCCATCTTGCTGGAAAAATTTGCCAGCAAATACTCCGGTCAGTTGACACTCGCTAAAGACGCTGCCGACTACGTCGTGTCATCACCGGAAATAATCCGGGGCAGGGAGAACACGCTGCTCGTACTGAGCTTTGCACAGCTACAGAAGCTGGCGACCGCTGTTGGCTTCGATAAGCCGTTCACGTTTGACATGGACCTGCTACGCCTCGTCGAAGGCTTTCACGCCTTCACGGACATGTTTACTAGTCACCTCATCGTCAAACACCTCGATCAAATCCACTGCGCCGTCAACGGCCAAGTCGTGAGCACCCGCCTAGAGCAAGATGTTGATATATGGCGGGTAAAAACAGCTACTCACGCGGCAGTCTGGTGGCTCCAAAACCCCGGCAGGCCGCTGGAGTCATTTGCCACCTCCCACGTAAATACTATCTCGTCACTAGATAAGAAGGGTCGTTGTTGACATCATCGTATAAGACTACCAGCTCTTTGAGGTCTTTTTCGTATAGGCCACTCGTCTGGATGGTCACTGGCCTTTTGAAATAGCACGGCTCTACGATGCCTACGCCCGGAACTTTTTCACATTCTATTTTTTCCTCCAGCACAAAGCGCAACACAATCAGTTTGTCACCGTTTCTGGCTTTTATGTCTATTCTCGAGATCTCTGAATTACTACTTCCTCCGAGGCTGTCGAACTCATCGCTGATCGTATAACCTTGTTTTATTAAATTTTTCGTAACCTCATCGTACACGTCACCCAACGTCCCGCTTACCATGAAGGTAGTCCGCGCAGGTGAGCTCGAGCCAGTTAGAATATCTCCGTTAGGCCTTGCCGAAGCTTTAGTCTCTTGGTCACTCAATATAACTAGGCTATTTAAGTATTTTTCATTTTGCCGAGCTTCGAGCATCAGGTCTATCTGCAGCACATCATATATCCATAAAATTACCAGTACAAAAAATGCTACTAGCAAACACACTGCGATGGTACGTTTTGTTTTGAAACTTAACATAATGCTTATGTTAACACATTAGCGACTAGCAGACGCCGTATCACCTCGAGGCATTGTGGCTTGTAATTGATGCTCCAAAACCCCGGCAGGCCGCTGGAGCCACTTGCCACTTCTTTGATTTCATATGACAGAAAATTCGTGACACCACGCTTAAAACCCATACCACAACCCAATTGGATGAGGTTGTTATATTGGTGCCGGAGGAGGGACTCGAACCCTCAAGCCGTAAAGGCATGCGATTTTGAGTCGCACGCGTATACCAATTCCGCCACTCCGGCACGGAGTAATTGACCGGGATATTGTACTATATTTTACCGTTCTCCTCCAGAGGAGAGGAGAGCAATTTCCATAAATGAACTAACCCGCAGCCAAGCAGTGGGCTTATCAGGTATAATTAACCTGTTAGCGTAAGTTTATTGCCTATGAACGACGATCATCCAAACTACCCAGATCTGAAGCGGACCAAGAAAGTTATTGAGCCGCTACCTGGACAGACCGGTGGCCAAGAGCCGAATCCGGCGGTTGAGATGATTCGCAGCAAGATTGACGCGCTGTATGGCGATGAGCCGGAAAAAAATACCGATACTCCTCCCAGCAACCAGCCAGCAGCTCCCCAGGCCACGAAGTCCAAGCACCAGCAGTACATGGATGAGCTCAGTAACTCTGGGAAATCTTTGGCGGAAATCCAAGCTGCCTGGCACCAGTACTACGTCGACCTACCGAACCACGAAAAACATGAGGTCTGGCAGGAATTCTACGCCGAGCATCCCCGTCAAGATGACGAAGTTAAAAAAGCCCGGGTCCACCCGCAGCAACAAACAGAGCCGACTCAGACAGAACGGACTGCCAGCAAAGTAGACAAGCCCCAAGACCTGCGGTCTCTGTCTGAGATAAAGAGCCAGATCGTCAGCAAAGCCCGCGCCCGCTCAAAGCCCAAGAACCCGCACTTACAATCGCTGCTCTTTGGCCTCAGCATGGGCGCAGTCGTGGTGGTCATCATGCTGTTTGGCTTCTTCAATGAGCGCATCATTGCGCCGTTCATCACGCCGAGCCGCACCGTCAGCAGTACGCCAATCATCACCGATCCGAACTCGACCGCCGTCGGTAAAGACCCCAAAATCATCATCCCGAAGATCAATGTCGAAATCCCCGTCGTTTATGATGAGCCATCCATTCAAGAGGACGCCGTCCAAAAGGCGCTGGAGCGCGGTGTGCTGCACTACGCCACCACGCCCAACCCGGGAGAGAAGGGCAATGCCGTTATCTTCGGCCACTCCAGCAACAATATCTTAAACAGAGGTAAGTACAAATTTGCCTTTGTTCTGTTGTCTCGTCTCGAGGACGGTGATACGTTCATGCTCGAAAAGGATGGGCAGCGCTACGTCTATAAGGTCTTCCACAAAGAAGTCGTCGCGCCAACTGATCTGTCGGTCCTGGAAAATCACGGCGACAAATCTACCGTCACGCTCATCACCTGCGACCCACCGGGCACCACCATCAACCGCTTGGTAGTCGTGGGCGAACAAATCAGCCCGAGCCCGGCGAACAATGTCGCAAGCTCAGTGAGCAGGGATATGGCCAGTCGCACGCCGACCCAACTACCGAGCAATTCGCCCAGCCTCTGGTCCCGGATGACCAACTGGTTCTAGCTTTAATACACCCTGCTGAACTTTCGGCCTATCCTCGTCAACCAGAAAGCAATTAAGTTGCCCCTACGTCCGGAGAGCTGTGGTACAAAGAGTTCTACTGCTGTATACAAGAGTGCCTACATCGATGCAGCCATACGAAGCAGCTGATCGCTGCTCAAGGCTGAGTTGCCTTCGATCTGATACCACACGCCGCCATCTACCCAGGTGGCGCTATTATCGTCATAGATATAAATCGTCTTGCCGCTGTTTTGGAAGGTCTGGTACGTCTTCTGGGCTGCTGCTAAGAAGTTTTCCTGCAATGCCTCACTGTTCCACTGGGTAGCAGACTGGCTGACCTTGAACTGCCGATCATCAGACCGCGACGCATAATTCAGCACGATCTGACCGCTCTGGTACTGAATCGGCCCTGCCAGGCCAAAGCCCGACGGCTGATACCCTGGCAAAGTACCGTTTACGCCTGCCCGGGCGGTAGCCAGCTGCATGCTCAGATTGGGAATGTTCTGGTAGGCCACGAAACCGGTCAGCAGCATGATTGCCAGGCTCGCAGCTGCGATGTTGATGGTCCGATTACTGACCTTGAGCTTGCGTGACAACCGCTGGCGCCGCGTCGTCTTCTTGGCCTTGGGCTGCTTGTGGCTCGTCGCCTCATCGAGTGCTGTCTGGATGGCTTTTTGGTGTACCGAGGTGCGCTTGGCGATATCTGCTTTGCCGTGGGTCTTTAGTGCGGGCGGTTCCGCCGGTGCTGACTTGACAGGCAGGGCAGCGGTGACGGGGCGGACGGCTTTTTGTGATCCGCCAAATTTGCTAACCAGCGGACTTTTACGAACTGATTTAGCCCGCGTTATCCGCTTGGGATCTATATCGACATGAACCGAGGGCCGGGCTTTTCGAACCGTCGGCGCAGCTGCTTTCGGCTTCGATGCCACCGGCTTTTTCACGACATTGCGCATCAGGGTCTTGGACTTTTCGGTTTTGCGGTGCACGGCAGTCGCAGTCGTGCGGCTACGAGGCGCGGCTTTGGGGCGACGGGAAAAGCCATCGATACTACCACCGGCCTTGGCGGCCACTGGCTTCGAGCCCGGCTTTACGACCGTTGGACCGGTAACTACTTTGCCGGTTCTGGCATCATAACGTTTTCCATTCAATTCAATTGTATTCGACTTGGGTCTCATTATGATTTTCGAATTTTACCCTCAAAAGTTTGTTCAAAAAGCTTCTGTTAAATATCTTACTCGCAGTCGCGAGACGATGCAATAGCGATCCATGAACCTATTTAGTATTCGCCTCCCGGGACCAGTGCGCTATACTTACATACGAGCAATTACTTATGGATTTTCTCGACCCACGGAAAAAACGCGCCCACAAAATCAGGCTGTACATCGGCTATGCACTGATGGCCTGTGTACTGGTGATCGGCAGCACCATTGTGTTCTTTGAGGCACGTGGCTTTGATATCGACCGCAAGACTGGCGAAATTATTCAAAACGGACTGGTTTTTGTAAATGCCCATCCGGAACCAGCGACCGTCTACGTAAACGGCAAGCGGGAGGGGCAGACGGATACACGGCTAACCATCCCGACCGGTGACTACACCTTCGAATTTACCCGTGACGGCTACCGGAACTGGCAGCGGTCGTTCCATCTGGACGGCAGCACGATAGAGCGGCTGGACTATGTATTCATGTTCCCCGAGCAGCTCGACACGGCAGCAATTCGTAATTACAGCGCCCCACCACCTTTCGCCAGCCAGAGCCCTGATCGTAAGTGGCTGCTCGTTCAGCAGCCCGGGAATTTTCTCACGTTTGATGTTTTTGACCTCAGTAATCAGGATGATCCAGCGGTCACCTCCTTCACCTTGCCGGCCAGTCTTATGAACCGTACGGCCGGCGGCGACAAGCTGGAGCTGGTCGAGTGGTCAACCAACAATCGCCACGTGCTGGTGCGGCATACCTTCAAGGGCGGGAGTGAGTTCATCCTGATCGACCGACAGCAGCCGACCGAGAGCCTCAATCTCAACAGCCACTTCAACGTACCGATCCACAAAATTGCGCTGCGTGACAAGAAGTTCGATAAATTCCACATTCTGGACAAGCCAGGCGGTACCCTGCGCTTTGCCGACAGCAGGTCGAGGGAGGTCACTGACCTGGCAGAGCAGGTCTTTTCCTTTAAGTCATACAGCGATAATGTCATCTTTTACGTCACCGGTGCGAAAGCTGAAAAAGGCAAGGTTAACGTCAATATCAGGAGAGGTGATAAAACCTACACGGTACGCGAACTCACCGCCGGCGCGCGGTACCCAATCGATATCACACGCTATGACGACGAATGGTTCATGGCAGTCGGTAGCGACACTGACGCCAAGGCGTACGTGTACCACGAGGTCTTCCGTGATTTGGACCGCCAGCCTAGTCGCTCGCCAAGTCCGGTAGCAGTTTTCAGAGTCGATGATCTTGCCCATATCGCCGTGTCAGCCAACACCCGCTTCATCAGCGCTCAGGGCGGCAGCCGCTTCGCTGTCTACGATGCTGAGCATGATCGCCGCTACCAGTACGACACTAAATTAAAGTTTTCCGATGGCCAGAAAGCTACCTGGATGGATGGCCATCGCCTGACGGCCGTCATAGATGGCAAGCTGCGCGCCTGGGATTACGACGGCATCAATATGCAGACGCTCGTCAGCGCTAACCCGGCCTATCTGCCGTTCTATGACCGGGATTACGACTTCCTCTACACCATTGCGCCGTCCAGTCAGGACAAAGCCGAGTCTACGCTTACCAAGACACCGATGCGTACGCCCGCCGACCTCTAGTAATCTCACCTCTGTTGTGCAATAATCCTTCACTATGAACAAAGTTCGCACACGTTTTGCGCCCAGCCCAACCGGTTTCCTGCACGTCGGTGGCATCCGTACCGCACTATTCGCGTGGCTGGTTGCCCGGCAAAGTAGCGGGCAGTTTATCCTCCGGCTGGAAGACACTGACCAGAAACGGGAAGTGACCGGCTCTGCCGAACACCTGGTTAAAAGCCTCCGAGCGCTCGGCCTGGATTATGACGAAGGCCCCGACATTGGTGGCGCCCATGGGCCGTATCGGCAATCTGAACGGCTCGACATATACAGACAGTGGGCTCAAAAGCTCATCGAACAGGGCCGGGCGTACGCCGACCCCTACAGCCCGACAGAAGTCCAGCAGTTCCGGGAACAGGCCCAGAAAGAAAAGCAGCCATTTTTGTACCGTAACCATAGGCCAGATGCGCCACCGGCGTGGAATGGCAGTACGCCACTACGCTTTAAGTCGGACCCGAAGTCGTATCAGTGGCATGACGAAGTCATGGGCGAGCTGTCTACCGGCCCGGAAGTAATTGATGATTTTATCCTAATTAAGTCCGACGGCTTTCCAACCTATAACTTTGCCCACATCGTCGACGATGCCGAGATGGGTATCACGCATATTATCCGCGGCCAGGAGTTTATCGCCAGCATGCCGAATTACCTGAACCTCTACGAGGCACTGGGGCTCGATACCCCGGTTTTCGCCACCATGCCGCATATCTTAAATGAGCAGGGCAACAAGAAGCTGTCCAAGCGTGACGGCGCCAAAGACATTCTGGATTACATTAGTGACGGCTATTTACCGGAAGCTCTGCGCAGCTTTATCGCGACGCTCGGCTGGAACGATGGTACGGAGCAGGAAATCTTCACGACTGATGAGCTGGTCCAGAAATTCAGCCTGGAGCGCGTCGGCAAAAGCGGCGCCCACTTTGACAAGCGCCGGCTCAACTGGGTCAATGGCCACTTTATCCGTGAAATGCCGCTGGACGAGCTGTACGAGCGCGTCACCGAGTACTGGCCACCAGAGGCACGTGACTACGATGATTCATACAAAAAACAAGTTCTCGGCCTCGTCCAGGAACGACTGAAGTACTTCGCCGAATTGCCCGAGCTGACGATATTCTTTTTCAAGGACCTGCCGATGAACCCGGAACTCATCAGCGGCCACAAGCAGCTCAAGAAAATCGCGTCCGAAGATCTAACAACGCTCCTGCAAGCAGTTGTCGCCGAGCTGGAGCCGAGCGACTTCAGTGTAGAAGATCTTACCAACCGGCTTAATGGGCTACTGACGCTCACCCATACCAAGCCAGCCGTACTATTCAGCCTCATCCGCATTGCCGCTACACAGGCGCCAGCCAGCCCCGGCCTGGCCGAAACCCTGCACGTGCTTGGCAAGGAAACTTCCATGCAGCGCATCCAGAAACAGCTCGCCGCACTCAGCTAACCTGCGCAGGCATGAGCATCATGCGTGATACAATAATCCTGTCATGAAAAACAATTTCGAGCCGCTCCAGCCGGAGCCGGCCTACGTACCCGTGCACACTGAGCCCGAACCACTTCCGAGCGTGCACGAAACAACTAACGAAGCAAGTACATCGCCTATGAATTCACTTATGAGTAATACTAGTAAGCCAGGCGCCACGCCACCCCGAAATACGAAGCAGCCGGGGAAGGGGAAGTTCAGTCCCAAAAAACTGTGGCGTAAATTTCAAAATCTGGACCGTAACAAAAAAATTATTATCATCAGCGCGCTGACGGGCCTGCTCATCGTTGCCGGTACGCTCCTGTGGTACTACGTGCTACGCGCTGAGCCAGCCCCGCCGCCGCCACCACCTGTCGTCAAGGAAGAGGAGCCGCCGAAGCCGACTACCGTTCCGTCACCACTGACCGGCGTGCAGGTTAAGCCAGAGCTCGCAAAACTGCCAACGACCGGCGTCATGATTGAAAACAGTCCTGACGCCCGGCCGCAGTCCGGCCTGTATGATGCTGGTGTCGTTTTTGAGGCAATTGCCGAGGGCGGCATTACGCGCTTTTTAGCGCTGTACCAGGAAGCTCAGCCAGCACAAATCGGTCCGGTACGCTCGGTACGCCCCTACTACCTCGATCTCTTGAAGCCGTTTGATGCGCCAATCGCGCACGTCGGTGGCAGCGGCCAGGCCCTGGCAGAAATCAGGCAGCAGAACATCAAAGACCTCGATTCGTTCCATAATCCCAATCACTATCAGCGCGTGAGCCATAGGTACGCGCCGCACAACATGTACACCAGCCGCAAGCAATTGCTAGAACTGCAAAAGAGCAAGGGCTGGAACACCAGTAAATTCACCGGCTTCTCGCGAAAAGAAGAGAAAAAAGCCGCCACGCCAACCGCTAAAAGCATTGACCTCAATATATCCAGCTTCCTGTACAACCCCCACTTTGACTACGACGCCGCAACCAACAGCTATAAGCGTGTCATGGGCGGCGGACCGCACACCGACGAAGCTGCCCGCAAGCAGATCAAGCCTAAAGTGGTCATCGCCCTCGTCATGAGTCACCACTATGCCGGTATCTATTCGGTATATGGCGTTAACGGCAGCGGCGCGGCCTTCATTTTCCAGGACGGCACGGTGACGAAAGGGACGTGGCAGAAAAAGAACCGCGACAGCCAGTTTACCTTCACTGATACCGACAAGAAAACTATCAGCCTCAACCCGGGCCAAACCTGGATTTCACTCGTCGCCAGCCCCGGGGCCGTAACGTATAAACCATAGAAGGAACATGAAGTACGGTGGATGACTTTCAACGACTGCAGCAGCGGGCCTACATCTACCTGGTGCTCATCAATGTCCTGACACTGAGCAGTGGCGTTGCGGTCTGGGCAATCGCCGATAGCTATGCGCTGCCGGCCACGACGGCATTTGGCGCCGCCTGTCTCGTCATGATGCTGTTATTTCTGGCAACCTCATTTCTGGCCAGCCGGCACTTACTCCAGCCGCTTAAGGTTCTCTGGCAGGCAATTCTGCACGTTTCGCCTGAGGCTGTTAACGTACCGCGGCCCAATATCGATAAGCTCCGCTTCGGCCGCGAGCTCGTCTTGTCACTCACGAACCGCGTGTACCAATTTGCCAGCCAGGGGGAAGGCGAGGAGGTGGACCGCCGCAAAGCGCTGTTGCAAGCCGTCAATATCGTCAACTTGTTCCCACAGCCGCTGTTCGTCTTCAACAAAGACCGGGTGGTTACCAATGCCAGCGCCTCGGCACTGGAGTACCTGGGCCTGGAGAGCACGCAGCTTTTCGGCCAGAAACTTTTTGAGCACGTGGACCTGGAATTTGCCACGCCGCACACCCTGGAGCGGTGGATTGAAGACTGCCAGGCAAACAAAGTGACGGATTATGCGTTCTGGCGGCGCGTGCGCATCAACCTGCCTGATGGCAAAACTGTCAAACAGTGCGATCTCGCCGCCCACTACAACCGGGCCAATGCCAGTGGCACGGAATTTATCATTACCCTCGTCGATCAAACAGAGAACTACCACCAGGACGACGAATCACTCAGCTTCATCGCCATGGCCGTTCACGAGCTGCGAACGCCCCTGACCATGCTGCGCGGCTATGTCGAAGTATTTGAAGAAGAGCTCGACGGTAAGCTAGACGCGGAACTGGCGAGCTACCTCCGTAAGCTACGCCTCTCCACTGACCAGCTGAGCGCTTTCGTGTCGACAATCCTCAGCGTCGTCAAAGTTGACGAGAACCAGCTGTCGTTCAAGCTAGCTGAAGCGGACTGGCCAAAAACCCTACGCCAGAGCGCCGACCACATCAATGCGCGCGCTCAGATTCTGGGTAAAACGATCACCTTTAAAATTGACGGGGACCTACCGACAGTCGCCGTCGACCCCACGAGCATCACCGAGGTGATCAACAACTTACTAGACAACGCCCTCAAGTACAGCGGCGACAGTACGGATATTATTGTCAGCTCCAGGCTGAACGCGGAAGGCTTCATCGAAACGACCGTACAGGACTTCGGGGTCGGTATTCCAGCCAATGTCATCCCCAACTTGTTTGAGCGTTTCTACCGTAACCACCGTACCCGCAACCAGTTCGGCGGCACTGGCCTTGGTCTGTATCTATCCAAAGCCATCGTCAACGCGCACGGTGGTACTATTGCAGTCAAATCCAAGCCGGGCGAAGGCAGCAGCTTCACCTTTACGCTCAAACCCTACGCCAGCCTTGCCGATGAGCAGAAAAACAGCGATAATGACGGCATCACCCGTCATGCCCACGGCTGGATCAAGAACCACAGTATGTACAGAAGGTAACATGGACGAACAAACTGCAACACCCAAAAAAGTACTCTGCATAGAGGACGAGCATTTCATCAACGAGCTGTATGCCCGCGCACTCGGCAAAGCCGGCTACGAAGTAACGGTCGTCATGGACGGGGAAGAAGGCTTGGCGGAAGCGTTTACCGATGCCTACGATATCGTGCTGCTAGACATCATGGTGCCGAGCCTGATCGGTACTGAGGTACTAAAACGTATCCGGAGTGAAAAGCCTGACCTGCGCGCCAAAATAATCATCACGACCAATCTTGAGCTCAGCGACCAGGACCGTGCCGCCATCGAAGCCCAGGCTGATGGCTACGTCGTCAAGGCGGAGCTGACACCACGCCAAATGGCGGAATTTTTACAGCAGTTCGACGCATAAGCCCGGTGTATACTAAATACTAGTCATGGGAGTACTGAGCTTTCTCGGCCCTTTCTACTCTCCAGGCTCTAACCAACCTGGTCTTCCACTCTAGTACCGGATGACCCCAGCCAGACAACTGGCTTCAGATTTATATCTTTTCATCAATCCTTATATCTGAAGAAGGTGGTTAGTTTATGCATTACGAAAACTCAGCAGGCGTCAGCGTACATAGCGGCTTCCCCAATCCCGCAGCCGATGCCAGCATCCAGGAAATCGACCTCAACAAGCTGCTCATCCAAAACAGCGTCAGCACGTATTTCATGCGCGTATCGGGCGACGACTGGCAGGCTGTCGGCATCTTTGCGCACGATATCATCATCATCGACCGTGCGCTCGTGCCGCACCCGAACGACCTTGTCGTGTGGATCATGGACGATACATTCGCCATCTCACCCCGTCACGTACTGCCGCCGGGAGCGGCAGCCTGGGGAGTTGTCACCAGCGTCATTCATCAGTACAGGGGCAGGGCATGACATCGTCGCCGGTGTTCGCGCTCGTTGACTGCAACAACTTCTTCGTCAGCTGTGAGCGTGTTTTTCGCCCTGACCTTACTAATAAGCCAGTCGTCGTCCTCAGCAGTAACGATGGCTGTGCTGTTTCCCGCTCAAACGAAGCAAAGGCGCTCGGCATCCCGATGGGCGCACCGGCTTTTAAGTACCGCGACCTATTCGAGCGGCACCAAGTTGTAAAGTTCAGCGCTAATTTTGAACTCTACGGTAGTATGTCACGGCGTATCACGCAGCTGCTGACCAGCGTTACACCCCGCCTGGAGGTGTATTCGGTAGACGAATCATTCCTCGACTTATCGCAGCTGGATATCCGCGACTATACAGCCTGGGGCCACACCGTCCGCGAAGCTATCCTCCGGTGGACGGGTATCCCCGTATCAATCGGTATCGCGCCCAGCAAAACACTCGCCAAGCTCGCTAGTGACCGCGGCAAAAAGCTCCCGGAGCTCAGCGGCGTCCTCAGCCTCGTAAGCAATCCCGACAGAGATAGGCACCTAGAATCGATGCCGATCGAGGACGTATGGGGTATCGGCTGGCGCCTGGCCCCAAAAGTGCGCGCCGAAGGTGTTGGCACCGCACTGCGCCTCAGCCAGCTACGCCCGCAGCGGGCCCAGCAGCTCATGGGTATCCGCGGCCGGCAGCTCGTAGCTGAACTGAACGGTACATCATGCTTCCCGCTGGAGCTCGAACATCAGCAACCTAAAAGCATCCTCCGCAGCCGCACGTTCGGTGAAGACACCAGTGCCGCACATATCGTAGAAGCCGCACTGGCATCGTTCGCGACCACCGCTGCCTTTCGCCTGCGCCAGAGCGGGCAGCTCGCACACCGCGCGGGCATATTTATCGACACCAATAAGCACAAGCCCGGCTTCCGGCGCTGGTCCCGAGAGGTCATGTACCACCACCCAACCGCTGATACTGGCCGTCTCATCAGTGATCTGCTCGAGCTTTTTAGTGCGGTGCATAAACCAGGCGTGTCATACCATCGGGCTGGCGTATGGCTGGCCGATTTTGTGCCCGCCAACCAGCTGCAGGTAGATTTATTCGGACACATCGACTCTAACGGCCATGCCCGCTCAGTAGCACGCATGCAGGCTCTGGATGCTATAAACGAACGCTATGGTAAACGAACGATTCGCTTCGCTGCCGAAGATCTGGCCAAAGCCTGGCAACCCAAACACCAGGCCCGTAGCCCCCGCTACACCACCAGCCTGGACGAACTGCCCCTCGCCCAAATCGTTCACACCGCTAAATAATGCTAAATAATTTACAGACGTGAAGTAGTGCTAGTGATTACATAAGCACGTGAAATATAACTAAGGGGTTATTAGAAGGGGGAGATATGACACGAAAATCATTCTCGCGAACGGTGAAACTGACCACCGCTTCGTTTATGGCCGTGCTGTTCGGCTTCCCTGGGGTTGCATTGGCAGACCAGGCGAGCATACGGAACACCGGGCCGGATTCATATAACAAAATCGAATTCAGCGACAAGCTGGAGTGTGAAGTTGAAAACAACAATAACGTCAACGCTATCAACTATGTAGATCAGAATGCCCAGACCGGTGATGCAATCGTTGGCGGCTCTGGTTGGCACCGGTACGATCCGACCGCCTGGGCAGCACAAGGCCATAGCTACGACGAGTGGGAGTCAGCAGTCAATGCCTATATGGCTCAGAATAAGGGCAACTGGAAAGGAAATTGGGGCCGGCATGGTGGCGGCAACACCTACGGCGGCGATGCAACCAGTGGTGACGCTACCAATATCAGCAATAACCGCACCAACATCAGCATCGACAACAGCGGTGCCTGTGACTTTAGCGACCGCGGCCGGCATGGTGGCGGCTCGAAGTCAGACAAGAGCAAGCCAGGCGACAAAGACTCGTCTAAGCCGGGTAGCGTTCTAGGCAGCAGCTCCGCACATGGCAAGCCAGGTAAAGGCGGGGCAGGCGGACACGTACTAGGTGGTCACGGCGGCGGAGGTGGCTATGATGACTCCAGTATGTACGGCACCTCCGGGCACGGCGGTCACGGCGGGGGCAGCGTGTATTACCCGACCAAGAGTGGTGGCGCTGGTGGCGGTAAAGGAGGCGATGGTCACGGCGGCGGAGGTGGCTATGGCGGCAACGACTTCTCCATCAGCAAGACCGGACCAGATTCGTACAACAAAATCAGCTACCACAACTCGTCAAATACCAGCGTCAAGAACACCAATAACGTCAACGTAGTCAACATCACGAAACAGAGCGCCAGCAGCGGTAACGCGACCGTATCAGGTAATACCAAAGCCGGCTCGGCAGGCAGCGGTGGAGCACATAACTCCAGCGGCAGCAGCACTGGTGCAGGCATACATAACTAACGAGGCTAAGCTAAAAATGAAAGAGGCCCATTTTAACGGGCCTCTTTTTCCATGCTATTTTGGTGACCTCACGGGGAATCGAACCCCGATTGCCAGGATGAGAACCTGGTGTCCTAACCGTTAGACGATGAGGCCATACCATGCTAACAGAGGCCAATTCTAACACTTGGCGCACGAACTTTCAAGTTGCACTGGAGACTGAAAACAGGGATACTAGTAACGATAAGCAGCTCGGCGGGACGCAACTCTACATGCAACACGTAAACGAAAAATGGCTACGCCTATTTAATTACTACTATATCCTCGCAATGGTAGTAATGGGCGGCCCTTACGTCTACTTTGCCATCAACCAGCAATCTTTGTCCGTCACTGGCCAAGACATGTACGGCATGAGCATCGCAACGGGATTTTTTGCAGTACTCGGCGTCTTATACAACATACTTATACTGCGATACGTCAAGCGCACCAATATCTGGCTGGCTTACCTACTGAGCTTCGCCTTCTTCTCGCTCACCTACAACGCAGCAGCAGAGGCTTCGCTTGAGCACACCAGCTCATACATATTCCTGTTGCACAATATTATCATTGCCTTTGCGGCAGCAACGTTCGGCCCCATCATTGCGCTGCTCGTGCTTGCAATAGTAGGCGTCGTGTTTGCAATGACCGTGTCGGGCAGCACGACTCCCACCCTCTTGGGCACGGCAGGAGATGCTGTAACTGTCGCCATACGCGTTATCGGAGTGGCAGCCCTCCTGGTCTGGCTGAAAGACAAGTACCAGACTGTCGGACCCACCAACCGCGATAACTATATTGAGCGTTACTTCGTCAGAAACGAAGTCGTCAAGCTCCTGACCGACTCGATTGGTGACGGTATTGTCATCATCGATCAAAAGGGAAACATCAAGTCAATTAATCCCGGAGCGCTACAGCTACTCGGCAAAGAAGAGGAGGACGTGCTCGATCTGGACTACCGAAGCGTACTCAAGTTTCAAACGCTCGCGCATGAGACGATTCAGGCCGAAGATGAGCTCGTCGCCAAAGCCATGAAGGACCTGCGCCCCTATAGCGACGAGCTCCTCATGACGGTCCGCGACAACGAAGAGATATTTGTCGATATCACGGTGTCGGTCATCGCTGACAAGCAGAAAGAAGACGTGTATGGTAGCGTCATCATCCTTCGTGACGTCAGCAAGAAAAAGCAGGAAGAAACTGCCAGGAGCGAGTTTATCAGTACCGCCTCGCACGAAATGCGCACCCCCGTGGCGGCTATCGAGGGCTATCTCGGCTTAGCACTCAATGACAAGGTCAGCACCATCGACAGCCGTGCGCGTGGCTACCTGGAGAAAGCCCACGCCAGCACCGAGCATCTCGGCCGCCTGTTTCAAGATCTGCTGCTCAGCGCTAAGGCCGAAGACGGCCGACTCATGAGTGAGCCGCGCGTAGTAGAGATGGGGCAGTTCCTTGAGCAGCTCACTGAATCGCTCCGTTTCGTCGCCGAAAAGAAAGGTCTACTCATGGATTTCGTTATTGGTGCCAGCTCTCAGGAGCAGGCCAACCCAAATAACACCCAGATGATCAGGCCGCTCTACTACACCCATGTTGACCCGGATCGCATGCGCGAGGTCATCACGAACATCTTCGACAACGCCGTCAAATATACCGATACCGGCAAGGTCACTATCGGCCTGACGGGTAATAATGAAGTCGTGCAATTGTTCGTCAAGGATACCGGCCCCGGCATTCCGGCTAACGACCTAAGCCACCTATTCCAAAAATTCTACCGCGTTGACAACTCCGCCACCCGGACAATCGGCGGCACCGGGTTAGGACTATTCATCTGCCGCAAGATTGTCGAGCTCTACAAAGGCCGCATCTGGGCAGAAAGCACTGTCGGCAGTGGCAGTACGTTCTTCATCAATCTGCCGCGGTTAACCAACCAGAAGGCCGATGAGCTCATGAAGGCCGAAGCGGCCCAGGAAGCCAATACAAGCCCTCTTGATAAAACCGTAGCCGTGGTACAATAATCTATAACCATAAGCATGCATAACTAACAGGGGACCCATCAATGGCAAAAATCATGCTCGTCGAAGACGACAACAACCTGCGTGAAATCTACGAAGCTCGTTTGCTCGCCGAAGGGTATGAGATCGTTTCAGCAGAGGATGGTGAACAAGCACTCGCTCTGGCAGTCAAGGAGAAGCCGGACCTCATCATCAGTGACGTTATGATGCCGAAGATCAGCGGCTTTGACATGCTGGATATCCTGCGCAGCACACCAGAAACCAAGCACACCAAGGTCATCATGATGACCGCGTTGTCACAAACGGAAGATAAAGATCGGGCTGACAAACTTGGCGCTGACAGATACCTCGTGAAATCACAAGTCACGCTTGAGGACGTGGCTAAAGTTGCCCAGGAAGTTCTGCAGGACGGCGATACCCTGCCAGCAGCAGTTACACAGGCACCCGAGCCAGCAGCAGCGCCAGCAGCATCAAGCCCTGCCCAGCAAACCCCGGTACAGCCCACACCAGCACCAGCACCAGTCACTGATATGCCGGTAGCAACGCCACCGGCTGATCCCGCGGCGCCAGCTGCTGCTCAGCCTGCCGTTCAGGCCCCAACACCAGCACCAGCACCAGCACCAGACCCCAGCACCAGCTCTGCGCCAACACCCACGGCCAACGCAGATACAACGAACGCTGCCGCCAACGTTGCTGCCGACATGGCAAACGCCGTCAACAATTTGCTGCAAAACAACCCGTCCCAGACAGCTGACCCGGCAACTCCTGCACAAGCCCCAGACCCCACGCCAGCCGCGAGCAACCACATTGCAGGCAAGAAGGTAATTAGGCCCATCAACGACCTGTCCGCGAACAGCGGCCCGGATCTGAATGCGCTGCTTGCTAAAGAAATGGGCCAGGACCCAGGCGCTACCCCGGTAGAGCCACAGCCACCGACCACCACCCAACCAACCCCGGAAACACCCGCCGACGAGCAGCCAGTTGATGTGCCGCTGCCCGGCAATGTCCAGACGCCTGACAACCCGAACGACCCGAACAATATCGCACTGTAGTACAATACCCCTTATGAGACTCAACAAATTCCTGGCGCTCGCGACCGGTATGTCGCGCCGGGCTGCCGACAAGGCGATTGCAAACGGCGAAGTGCTCATTAATGGCACCGCTGCAGAGCTTGGCCAAGTTATCAACCCTGAGCAGGGCACGGTAACCTGGCAGGGCAAAGCTGTACGGTTGCCTGAAGGTACGTCGACAATCATGCTCTATAAGCCGCGCGGCTATGTGTGCTCGCGTGACGGGCAGGGAAGCAAAACGGTATACGACCTGCTACCGGCGCGACTCAATAGCCTCAAGCCAGTCGGGCGCCTGGACAAGGACTCGTCCGGCCTACTGCTGCTCACCAACGATGGCGACTTGGCACACAAACTCACCCACCCCAGTTTCCAGAAAGAAAAGACTTATACGGTCGAGCTCAGCAGCAAACTCTCTGAACAAGATGAGCAAATCATCTCTAGTACAGGCATACAACTCGCGGACGGCCCGAGCCGATTAATGCTCGAGTCATTGAACACTGAGCGAACGCGGTGGCGCGTTAAAATGAGTGAAGGCCGTAACAGGCAGATCCGCCGCACATTTCAGGCTGCTGGCTACGAAGTAATAACGCTGCACCGAACTGACTTTGGCGTCTACTCACTTGGCGACCTCAAGCCAGGTGAGTTCCTGGCTATCCAACCTGATACAATGCAGCCATAATCTCGAAACACAGCAAAACAAATCATGCATAAAAGAGCCTTCCAGCGAAAACGAACCGGGGTCATACTGCTGCTCGTGTGGTTTGCGCTAGCTTGGTCGTGGACGCTCTCCACTGACAGCCTGGAACTATCCGGGTCACGGGCTGAAGGCCTCGTGGTCGCCGCTATTGTATCGATAGTCAATGCCGGCCTGTCGGCCTGGGTAATCTGGAAAGCGCTAAGTGTAGCTCGTAGTGTTTTTAAGTCACGACCAACCTGGCAGGCGCTCGTAATTGGTATCGGACTTTTTGCGGCGACAGATTTTCTCGTCGCCTGGCTGACCGCCATCATCTGGATGGGGCCACAGGGCAGCGTTGATAACGTCCTCCCGCTCAGTTCGCCGACCCTGCTACTCATACACACACCCTTGGGCTTTGCCAGCAGGCTAGTTGGCTTTTACGGCTTGGCAGCATTCGCCTGGCTGACCGTCTTTCTGCTCGCCCACAAGCGCTACCGTAAACTAACAGTGTACCCAGTAACTACACTGTGTCTGTTAGCCCTCATCGGCTGGGCGCTCTACCAACAGCCTACTGGCAGTCACGTACCGGTCAAAGTCGTCAACGAGTCACTGGACAAGCGCATACCGCCGGTAGAACCTGGTGACGCCGCCTTCGTACTCTTTCCAGAGTATGGCCTAGATGATATTACCCACGACAATATTCATGAGCGAATCGCGACCAATGACAACGATGGATCGCTAAAGTACATCGGCTCGAAGCAACACCCTGCCCCAGAGGGCATCGGCCATTTAAACTCGCTGATCTTTGGTGACTCCCGCACGGGCATCATTACGCAGCAGAATAAGCACCGGCTCATTCCGGGTGGGGAAGACCTGCCCTACCTAGTGCGCAGCGGGCTATTTCTTGCCAGGCAAAGCTCAACGATTGACTATTTTTCGTTCGCCAAGGCAATTCATAAAAGTCCTGAACCGCTGCATCCAGTCAGCATCGATCATGAAACCATCCTGGGTGCCGCAGTCTGCTCTAGTATCATTTCACCGGAAGATTACCGCAAGCTTGCCCGTGACGGTGCCACCATACTCACCAACTCAGCATCGCTCGGAGTATTCAAAGGCTCGCCGGTATTCAGCCTACAGCAGCAGTCGCTGGCCAAGTTTATGGCCACCGCAAATGCTAGATTCTTCCTCCAGGCAGCTAACGAAGCCCCGTCATATGCACTGAACACAAACGGAAGTGTCATCGCCAGCACCCAGGAGCATGGTGTACTTACCGTAACCGCCCAGAACAACAGGCAAAAAACACCCTATACGCTTCTGGGTGAATGGCTCGCCATAGCTGGCGGCGTCAGTTTCTTCGGGCTTACATTTGCGCCCCGTGTGGGCAAACTGTTGAAAAAGAAATAACGTTGCCATTGACACTACAAAACAAGTGTATTATGTTTATGCTTAGACATATAAAATAAACAGGTTAACAATATAGCCAAAACAACGACCAAAAAAATACCAGGTCTTCTAAGTCATCAAAGACTTCAAAATCCTCAAAGCAAACTAAGAAGAGTTCTATTTTTAGCAAAATAAACTGGGGATCTAAGAAGGTCCAGCTACTACTGGTAGTGCTCATATTCGGCGTCATCGGCGGCGGGTACTATGTTTATAAATCCTCGGCAGCCACTGCTATAGAAAGTAGAATGGCCTCGACACTAGGTGGAGGTAGTAACGTAACGGACGTATACTCCGACAATAAGCGTGGACAAGTTGTCAAGCGACTACGCCCTGGCCAAAGCATTCAATGGGATATTCCGGGGAATCGCATGAGCAATCGAAGCAGGTACATGCTTTGCGCTATCGCCCGGGGCGAAGGTGGCTACCCAGGGCTACGCATGCAAGCCCAACAGCTTATGGGAGCAAGACTGACTGTTGGTGGTGGCCTCAATGCTTCATGGACAAGACACACCCAGAGCGCAAAGAACTTTAAGCAAGTCTGTACAACGTACTTCACTGGATTTGGTCGCGATAAATTACGCTTCAAAATAACAAATACGGGCAACCACAGCGCTCTTATCGGACTCATGTCTCTTCACAGACAGTAGCGAACTATCAATAATACAAAAAACAGAGAATGTAACCACATTCTCTGTTTTTTTGCGTCTCGGACCCAGCCATAGTCAATTTGCTTATATTTGATCATAACCTCTGTTAGAATAATAGAGTGAAAAAACTACCGATCGTTGCAATTGTAGGGCGGGCCAACGTTGGGAAATCCAGCTTGTTTAATGCCATCCTGGAGCGCCGCGAAGCTATCGTCGCTCGCGAGGCCGGTACGACCCGTGACAGTATCATGGCTAAAGCTTCCTACAATGGTCAGGACTTCTGGCTTGTCGATACCGCGGGTATGAAAGATGCCGAAGATGAGTTCGAGTTCACCATCCAGGAGCAAATTACTCAGGCCGCTGACAGTGCTGATGTCATCCTCGTCGTCATCGAAGCAAGCACTATCATTACTGAAGAAGACCGCCGTGTCGCCAAGCTGGCGCTCAAAAGCCGCAAACCAGTCATGCTGATCGTCAACAAAATTGACAAGAAGCCCAAAGCTGACCCAGCAGATTTTCAGAAGCTCGGCATCAAGCCCATCATGCTGACCAGCACAACGCAGCACAGAGGCATTGACGCGCTACTTGATACCCTTGTCGCTAATATCCCCAAAGCTACCCTCAAAGAAGCCGAGGACCGCATCCACGTGGCACTGCTGGGACGGCCGAACGTCGGCAAATCGGCGCTATTTAATACGCTAGCCAAAAAACAGCAGGCAATTGTCGCTGACCGCGCTGGCACAACCCGGGATATCAATCGTGCGGTCGTCCGCTACAACAACCGCGAGATTGAGCTCATGGACACGGCCGGCATTCGCCGTTCAGGCAAAATCGGACAGGGGATTGAGCGTTTTAGCGTCATCCGCTCACTTGCAGCCATCGAACAGGCCGATGTCTGCTTGCTGCTCATGGATGCTAACGAATTAAATGTTCAACTGGATCAAAAAATAGCTGGCATGATCAAAGAAGCTGGCAAGGGACTGATACTCGTCGTCAGCAAATGGGACTCAGCCGACAAAGACGCCTACACCCGTGACCATATGGCACCGCAGATCGCCGCCAACTATGATTTCGTTCCCTGGGCGCCGCTCATCTTTACCAGTGCTGTCACCGGACAGAACGTCACCAAGATCTTCGACCTCGTACTCGATATCGACCAAAAGCGCCATACCCGTATCCGCACTACCACGCTCAACAAGTGGCTGCGCCAGATCACTGAAGAGCACCCGCCAGCTGGGCTCAAAAACCGCACGCCGAAGCTCAACTACATTGTCCAGGAGGATGAAGAACCGACCAACTTCAAGGTTTACGGTGCCCACACCAAGCTTCTGCACTGGAGTTACAAGCGATTCATGGACAGACGGCTGCGCGAAGAGTTCGGCTTTGAAGGCACGCCCGTGCGGTTCTGGTTCTTTGAAAAGCATGAAACCCACAAGCACGGCCAAAGCCCCACCAAAGAGAAGAACAAGGAAATCCGTCGCCGCGAACGCACCCAATCCTAGCGAGCCTGTCAAAAATTTTATATGCTATTCATATGGCTCTGTTTCAGAAAAATCCCCATAGCGACCGACAGCATCAACCGCTATTTTCCGCCGGCATGAACAAGACTGCGCTGATCATCGGCCTCGGTAACATCGGCAAGGAATATGACCAGACTCGGCATAATATTGGCTTCGCTTGCCTGGATGCATTTGCCGAAGCGCATGAGTTCGATGACTGGATCGAAAAGAAAGACCTAAAGTGCCACATGACTATGAAGACGCTCGGAGATACCCGCGTGATACTCTGCAAGCCCACGACTTTCATGAACTTAAGCGGTGAAGCGGCACAAAAAGTCGCGCATTTTTATAAGATTCACCGTGATCACATCGTTGCCGTGCACGACGAGCTGGCTATCAAGTTTGGTCAGATTCGCACACGCACTGGCGGCTCTGATGCAGGGAATAATGGGGTCAAGTCACTGATGACGCACATTGGCGCGGATTTTGGACGAATTCGTGTCGGCATCGATGGCGATAAGCCAGCAAGTATGGATAGCGCTGACTATGTCCTGGCTAAATTCACCAAGGACGAGCAGGCGCATCTCCCAGCGCTCACCCGCGAAGTAACCAGCATTCTTACCGAGTATGTCTTCTCCGGCCAGCTCGCCAATGACACCCGTAACTTCCTGATATAAATAAAAACAGGCCTCCGAGAGGGGGTGGGCACCGCTCGAAGACCTGATTTCAGGGAATAATCCGAAAATTATTCCCAATACCCTTCAACCCACCCCAGCGAAGCACCGCGCACCAAAACTCCAAAAAGTGGCGTGCCTCCACCCATACGGGCGGAATCTTTTAGGACTCGCTTTGAATCGGGGACCAATACAGCCAGGGCCGTATTGGGCTAGTTAAAGGGGTTAGTTTGTTTTAGAACGTTGCCCCCTTATAAGGTGGGGCACCGCTAGCATAAGTGGAGGGTAACAACTTATATAGCCGTTCTAAAACAATCTAACGTATATCCCGAATAACGGGATGTTAGAATAGGGGTATAAGGTACGTAAACCTCTTATGCGAGGGTTACAGATTGCTATTTTAGCAAATTTATTATCTTTGTCAACACCTATTTTACTTTTTTCCAACTTTATTCATAAGCATAACTGTTGAGCATCACTTTTAAGATGCACACAGCCTGCAGAGACGACGGCCAGCCATTTGTGCCGCTCAAGTACGTGTTGAAACTCCTATCTCTGCTTGCATAATCTATTTTCTTAAAGTACTGTTATTGGCTGTGGCGCGTTTTACCGCTACACTACAATAATACTTATGCCTAAAAATTTAGTAATCGTTGAGAGCCCGGCCAAAGCCAAGACTATCGAGAAATACCTCGGCAGCGACTTCAAGGTGCTTTCCTCCGTCGGCCACATCCGCTCGATTGCCAAGAAAGCCAAAGACGGTGGTGATGCCATAGATATTAAAAACGGCTTTGCGACCACCTACGAGGTTGATCCGGAGAAGAAAAAGGTCATCACTGAGCTCAGGAAGGCTGTAAAAGCAGCCGATGACGTCTGGCTGGCGACTGATGAAGACCGCGAAGGAGAGGCTATTGCCTGGCATTTGTGCGAGGTACTGAAGCTGGACCCAAGCAAGACTAAGCGCATCGTCTTTCACGAAATTACTAAAGGTGCTATTGAAGAAGCTATCAAGAACCCGCGTACCGTGGACATGGACCTCGTGCGCGCTCAGCAAGCTCGGCAGATCCTCGACCGAATCGTTGGCTTTGACCTGTCTGACGTCGTCCGTAAAAAGGTGCCTGGCGGCATCAGTGCCGGCCGTGTGCAATCACCGGGCGTGAAACTGCTCGTCGAGCGCGAGCGTGAGATAGACGCGTTCGAGAGTTCGTTCAAATTCCGCATCACCGCGGAGTTCGAGGCACATGGCGATACGTTCAGGGCTGAGCTGCCGAGGCGCTTCGACACCGAAGAAGAAGCCCGAGCGTTCCTGGAGAGCCTGCGAGACGCCACCTTCACCGTCAGTGATGTCAAAAAGAGCCCCGCCACCCGTAATCCAAGCGCACCATTTACCACCAGCACCCTGCAACAGGATGCTAACAGCAAACTCGGCTTTAGCACCAAAGCGACCATGGCTGCCGCCCAGAAGCTCTACCAGGAAGGTAAAATCACCTACATGCGAACCGACTCGGTCAACCTGAGCGGCCAAGCATTAGCTCAAATGACGGACTACATTAAGTCGACGTTCGGCAGCGAGTATCACCAGGTGCGAACGTTCAAGACTAAGAGCTCCAGCGCCCAAGAAGCCCACGAAGCCATCCGTCCGACCGACGTCCGCGCTGAAAAGGTCAGTAGTGACGAATACAACCAGAAGCTCTACGACCTCATCCGCCGCCGGACGCTCGCCAGCCAGATGGCGCCGGCCAAGCTGGAGAAAACAACTGCTACCATTACCATCTCGACCAGCCAGGAGGTTTTCGAGGCCAAGGGTGAAGTTATTGTCTTTGATGGATTCCTTAAAGTCTATGGCGGCAGCAAAAAAGAGGCCGATACGCTGCCCGCTCTCAGCACCAGCGATCCATTAGACCTGCAAACTGCCCAGGCCAGGCAGATGTTCGCCAAGCCGCCGGCTCGCTACACCGAAGGAAGTCTGGTCAAGAAGCTCGAAGAGCTTGGCATTGGCCGGCCAAGCACCTACGCCACGATTATCAACACGATCCAGGCACGCGGCTACGCCGTCAAGGGCGAATCTGAAGGAAAGCCACGTGATATCATCACGCTGAACCTTGAGGGCAACCAGGTCAACAGAGATATCATCCAGGAAAAAACCGGCTCCGACAAAGGCAAGCTCGTGCCGACAGCCCGTGGCATGGTAATGAGTGATTTCCTCGACAACCATTTTAACCCAATCGTTGATTATGGTTTTACCGCCAATGTCGAGGAAGACTTTGACGAAATAGCCGAGGGCAAACTCGACCGCAATAAAATGCTGCAGGAATTCTATACGCCGTTCCAGGAGCTCATCGAAAAGTCTGGCGGCATTGACCGCAGCGAAGTAGCCCAGGCCAGGGAGGTCGGCACTGACCCGAAGACGGGCAAAGCCGTTTATGCTCGCTTCGGCCGCTTTGGCCCAATACTACAACTAGGCGCTACCGAAGATAAAGATGATAAACCGCAGTTTGCCCCTTTGCCGCGCGGCACCAAAATCGAGACCGTCACGCTGGAGCAGGCACTCAAAGCATTCGAACTGCCGCGCGTTGTCGGCCAGACCGACGACGGTCAAGAAATAAAGGCCAACATCGGCCGCTTCGGACCCTACATTCAGGTCGGAAAGCTGTTTGTGTCAATCAAGCCACTCGATCCGCACACCATTACCCTTGATGAAGCCAAGGAGCTTTACGCAGCCAAGCTAAAGAGTGAGGCCGAGAAAAACATCGCTGACTTTGGCGATGGCATTAAGGTCCTAAGGGGTCGCTACGGGCCGTACATTACCGACGGCAAGAAAAACGCCAAGATTCCGAAAGACACCGATCCCGAATCAATCACACATGAGCAGGCAAAGAAACTTATTGCTGAAGCGCCAGCTGCTAAAAAACGCTTCGCCCGCCGCAAGGTTGCCAAGAAATAGCGCTGTATTGTTTATTTCTTCATTATATGGTATAATTTAGTTATGTCATCCGATAATCCGTCACCTGAGCGCATGCGCGAATTTAGAGTTTCCGTACCGGAAGCAGTGATACCTGAATTCTGGGCAGCCATTGGTGACGTAGTCGCTAAGCACAATATAGATGTCATTTCAGTCGATCCGGACACGATCGAAGCTTGGCCTTCCACCGAAGAAGCTGCGCCTCAATACAATCCGGACCTGGTTACATGGGCCACAACCAGCAACTCAGCACAACAAGTACCTGTCATCACCAAGAAGCAGCTCGACAACTTTGAACGAGAAACCTTTGGTAGCCACGGTTTAGCCCAACGCTCTTTTACTGCGCTCACTCGCTACGCTACCTGGGAAAACTACCCGCACCCGTATGAAGGCTACTATGAACTCAGCGCAGACAGTAAGTCGGTGCTCGGCTTGCGAGCCGATCGTTTTGAGAACCTGTGCGACATCTTAGAAAACAGAGCAATCCAACCGCAAAACCTTGGGGCACGCAGCCTCGCGCTATTGAAAGCGGCAAGGGAACAGCTTTTTGCAACGGAATAAGCCAAAAACGTAGTAATTTGGACTATTTTTCCACAATTTTACAGAGAAGCAACTTATCTTATCATAGCTTTCTATGTAATAGTTTATGCACCTTAGTCCATTTAGTGCTACAATATAGCCACAAGCTTGATAGGGGGAAGGGCACGACAGAAGGTCGTCGCAAGCTCGCACCTGCAAATTCCCGCACATTATGTGTTGACTTTGTGCTTCATATGTTTTAGAATAATATTAATTACGTTAAAAAATTATACAGTAAGGAACAAGGGAAATGACTGAAACGCCTTCAAAGCAGCTCCAGATCGAGAGCATAATCACCGATATTCTCGGCACCATCGACCGCGAAAGGGAACGAGAGATTATCGCTCGTCGCTACGGCCTCTTTGACCGCAAGGAAACACTGGAGCAAATCGGAGAGCTGCTCGGCATCACCCGTGAACGTGTCCGCCAATTAGAGAAAGCCGTTATGGCACGCCTGAAGGCGCAGGCCGACGATGGCCAGCTACCGCACATCCAGGAAGTTCAGAGCGTTCTGCTGGACGAAGTCAACGCTATGGGCAAAGTCGCCCGTGTAGCCAATCTGAGTGCTCGCCTGACCAAGGAAAACACCCGTATCGATCAAGCCCGTATCTCCTTCCTCGCCGCGTTGAGCCCCGAGATTGCTGTCGTTGACGAAAATGACCACTTCTATCACTCTGTCGGCATTGCCGATGTACACAATGAAAAGCAGATCAAAGAACTTACCGGCAAGACGATTGATGCCATCAAGAAAATCGGCGAACCAACCACCATTGATAAAGTTGCCAAAGAAGCCAAGATCGATAGCCCTGAGCATGCCGCCGCTCTCGCCAGCACCTCCAAGAGTCTGGCAACCCTAAACGACAAATGGGGCCTCGTCAAGTGGCCAACCGTCAACCCGAAGAACATTCGCGACAAAATCTACGTCATCCTGCAGGAAACAGGGAAGCACATGCACTTCAGTGAAATTGCCGAAGCCATCAAAAAGTCTGATTTTAAGCGCAAAGATGTCACCACTCAGGCAATCCATAACGAACTCATCAAGGACAAGCGCTTCGTCCTGATTGGTCGCGGCATCTACGCCCTCAAAGAATGGGGCTACAGCCGAGGCACCGTCGCCGATATCATTGCTGAGGTACTGAAGAAGGCAGGCGAGCCATTACACCGCGACGAAATCGTCAAACAAGTACTCAAGAGCCGTCACGTCAAAGAAACGACCATCCTTTTAAACCTCCAGGGCAAACCACAGTTCAAGCGTGTCGCCAAAGCTACCTACGCCCTAGCTGAGTAGAGCCTGTTATTCATAATCCTCATCATGAAACTCAGAGAAGATGAGCGACTCGTCGCCATGACAAAGACAGAGGTATTTTCTACGTATCTGGCAGGAGTAGACCTACAACCGAACTCATATCAGTATGTTGCAAATAAGATGCTTTGTAATCAGACTGAGCTGCCCTCAGCTGCATGTGATATAAACCGATTGGGCGCAGCACCTTCAACGTCAGAAAGTGATACGAGCTTTATTCGCCAGGTACAATCGGTGACATATGAGCCGACTACTCTTGGAGAGCAGTTTACGACGCCGCCCGATGCCTTTGTTTTCACCCTAAAGTCTGCCGTACCTGTTGCTGATTGTGTAAGAGGGTTTTTTGATGCTATAGGGCTCGAGCGTCCACTCATTGAGGTAGTAGAGTCTAACCGAGACCTGTCCGAAGGCTACTACGAGCTACTCGACAGAACGGATGACAAAGAATTCGCCGAAGAAACTGTACTACAGGAAGCCGACAGACTACGGGATAGTCTGCAGGGCGCTGAGCATGTGTGTGTTGTAGACCAGTTTGTTTGTAGTGGTATGACGCTAAAACTTGCAGGAGAAATATTAAAGATGGCTGGCCTACGTAACATTTCTGCCATTCGCGGAGACTGGTATGATGATGCATATTCCTATGATGTTATTCCGGCAAGTGCTACATCATTACATAGGCAGTTTATGTATGGTGTCGGCGCTCGATGCGGCTAGAACACTTAAATACGAATACATGAACCTTTTACGAACATTTGCCTGATTTGCAGCACCTGGATATTCCATGAACAATTTGCGAACATTTGATATAACAGAAAGACGTTCACAATGAACTTGGCGCGCACGACAAGGACACTGAGGAAACCCTTTATTTTTACCAGAGCAAAAGGGTAGCCGTAGAGCATGCTACAAATAGTCTGTAAGTAAACTCAGCGGCAAAAAGAAGCAGCAGACCATCAAACAGTGAACCAAAAGCAAACATACACACGATGTCGTACAATGCATATTTTGCGACATGCCTATGGTGATTACAGATGGTTCACGGTACACCTTTTGCAGGGGACTAAACCAGTGCCTAAGGCATTTGCAGCCACATTTCTTCTCGCAATCCGGTCTTCACTAGACTGTGTGGCTGCCCCTGAGGGAGCCTTTGCAGTAGCCGTGCTTGCCAAGCTTTGGGCCCAGCCTCAGCCATCGATCTGGCAATGACACGTGCCGAGCAACCATGTTTGACTTTTCCACAGAATCGCTGTGAAAATATTTGCTTTTTTGTTGTTTTGTTTGTTTTATATAGTATTCCCCTGTTCTTTCCCTGTTTCGTGAAATATTTGACTTTTTTGCTTTGTGATATGTTTGTATAGTTTTTTGAACGCTACCTAGTTAGCAAGTACATGAACATTTTGCGAACATTCAGGGTAGAGCGGTCCAGGGGGCTTTTACTTATAGTAGACCTTGCCGGGCACACGTACATCAATATATTCACGCGGCTCGACATTATCCTGGGACAGCTTCTTGTGTGTTGCCAGGTACGTCCCTGCCTGCACCCTACTCTCGTCGCGCAGGTTAAATTTTACATAATACGGCTTACCAGCCATGCGAACGTGCATTTCGTTCGGGACGGTAGGCAATATCATTGATTGTATAGTCATATCTTTACGCTGAAGTTGCGCTGCGACTGCTGCCACGAAATTAACCGACTCCTTAGATAAGGCATAACGACCAAGTTCAAGTGAGAGGCCGCTCTCATCGCGTAACACCGGCAGCGCATCACGAACAGAGCTCTCGATGTCCGCAGCCTCGGCCATAATCCGGCCATTTTCATCGAGCACAAACCCACCGTCGACTGTAGTCAGTACCAACTTCGGCGCTGCTGGCTCAGCTTGGACGACTGGCCGCCGCCCAATCAGTGGCAGCACGACAGATACGTCGCCCAGCTCCGGATATTCGTCAGCTATCCTACCGGCTATCTCGTTGCTATTTATGAGCAATTTACTTTTATTAGTGATTGAGCTATCCAAGATTTTGCGTATGCCCGCCTCGTATTCAGTAACATCATGTGTGATGCCAAGCTTCGTATTGCCAGCTATCTGCAGCTTGGGATCACTGCTTAGACTCGATATATACAGCAAACAGCCGGCCAGAACAGCCCCCGCAATAAACGATGGCACAAGTGGTAGCCATGCCCGATCTGGCCTAAGCTTGGGCTTTTTACGGTCTGTTGGCGCGGCCGCCTGATGCATACCACGCCTGGTGCGGACATTTTCGCCGGTCGAACGATTCGCGTAGTACGAAAATACATTTGCCGACTGTTGTGGCCGAACCTGGCGGACTTTTTGCTCTGGTATTTGTTTTTTTCGGCGCATCCTGGCACTAACTTACTGTTCTTTAGCTACCTCTAATAATAACATCGTCAGCTTCTTCGCTGCGTCAGGAATTGTGGCGTGCTGCAGGCGAGACCCGAGCTCGCGTCGCTGATTATCATCACGCAGAAGTTCATCTATTGCCACGCGTAACGGCGTGGGGTCTTTCTTGATTGTAGTGTCATTTACAATTCTAACCGCCCCCTGCTCCTGATAGTACTCGGCATTCTTGAGCTGATGACCGCCAGCGAGCAACGGATTTGGTATCAGGATACAGGCCCTGCCCTGCACGCCAAGCTCGGCGATTGTATTCGCCCCTGCCCTGCTGACCACCAGATCGCTCGCCCCTGTAAACTCATAGAGGGGAAAGAGTAATTCTTCTACGCGTAGTCGCTCGTGTGCGAAGTCCTGGTAGATGCCTGCCTTGCCCCTGCCTGTTTGGTGCACGATGGTAAGGTCCTCGTGTTCATCCAATAAATCCCCCACAATAGCTCGCATGGCTTGATTGATATTCGCCGCACCGCTACTACCCCCGGTCACGAGCAACAACTTGTGCCCTTCAGGTACGTCGACTCGCTTTTTGTACACCGCCTGCTGCTTTGGCGAAACGGCTGTGTGGTCATTGCTAACCAGCACGCCGACATGCTTGACACTCGCTGGTGCGTACGCATAGTAGTCAGCTGGCATCGCCGTCGCATGGTAGCGCGCCCACTTAGCCACTAGCCGATTAGCCAGACCAGGCACGGCATCTGAGTCATGCGTCACAAACGGAAAGCGCCACCAGGCACACGCCAGTCCCACTGGTACTCCGACAAAACCGCCCTTCAGGAGCACTACATCCGGCTTTAATCGTCGCATAAGGACCATACTCTGCAGCGTACCTACCCCAAAGTAAAAAAAATCGCGCAGGTTCAGGATATTGGTCTTAACATCCAGTAGCCGCTGTAGCCAAGTTTCGCCATGATAGCGTCGGAACTTGCCAGCAAAGACCGTATGAACCATGTCGATATCAGGATTATCAGCCGTCATGGCCGCAAACTGTCCACCGCGTTCACCAATATATATGATCGTGACAGCTGGATTGAGACGCTTCAGTTCATGCGCGACGGCCAGAAGCGGTGTTATATGCCCGCCGGTTCCGCCGCCAGTCAGCACTACCTTCATGCGACTTCCTTTCTGCACTTAGTCTACCAGATGAGCCGATCTCCTGATTCACGGCGTACGATGTGTAGCGGGATACATTGAATACCAGTCCGATTGCCGCCATGACGAAAATAATACTGGTGCCTCCGTAGCTAATGAGCGGCAAGGTAATTCCCTTAAGTGGCAGCAACCCGAGCATCGCACCGATATTAATGATTGCTTGCGTACTTAGCCAGGCTAGCACGCCGACAACTATCAGACGCGAGAAATCATCTGGTGCTCGCTCCAAAATGTTTTTGATGCGCGTAAAGAAAACGCCGAACAAACACACCAGGAACGTCGCGCCCACAAAGCCAAATTTTTCAGCTACGATTGCAAATATAGAGTCATTAGCTGCCTCTGGTAAGTATCCAAAAGCCTGACCACTGTTTTGTAGCCCAATGCCAAACAGCCCGCCCGAACCGACCGCAATGAGCGCCTGACAGGCCTGATAGCCCGCGTTCTGGCAATCTCGCTCCGGATTCATAAAGGTCGCGATGCGGTCGCGGCGATAGCTAAATGGCAGGATGAACAGAACGAGGGCAATCGTAACTACAGCACCGATCTGTGCCACACGCATCAGCGGCAGGCCAGCAACAAAGGCCATTACCGCCATAATTGCAACGATAACGGCCATGGAGCCGAGATCTTTCTGCAGTACCGCTACCAGGACACCGGTTACGCCAAGCGCAATCCCTATGGGCCGGAGCGACTTACGGTCGTCGTGCAACTCACTGCGCCGGATACGCTCCTCTAAGAATGCTGCCAGGCCAATGATAATCGCCAGCTTCACAATCTCCACTGATTGCAGTGACAAGCCGCCAAAACGAATCCACCTATGCGCGGGGTACTCGGGACTGACGGGCGTCACAAGCGCAATTAATGTCGCGATGATGGCAGCGATAATCAGGGGTCGCTGGAACTGGCGCCACTTCGTGAAAGGCACAAACGCTACGGCCGAAAACGCCACTAACCCCAAGCCGATTGCTGTCAGCTGCTTGGTCACAAAGTAATTTTCGCCAACGTCCCTTTGGGCGCTCAGCCCGGGACTAATGGCATACACGACGATGAGGCCGACCACCAGCAGTGCAATGCTAAGCAGTATCAGAATATAATCTGGTTTGTGCTTGCGAATAGTACTAGCACCCCGCTGGCCATGGCGATTTGCGATCAATGGACGTCGTGTGGCTCGATAGCTCATCACTTGCTCCCAAGCAAGTAAAGTATCAGCCCGAGCACGCCTGCAACCTGTCCCAATATCCAAAAACGCATCGTCACCTTAGTTTCCGGCCAACCAATAGCTTCGAAATGGTGGTGTATCGGCGACGACAAGAAGACCTTTTTTCCGTTTCGCAGCTTCTTAGATATACGGTTAATGATCACAGACCCGGTTTCAGCCACATACACCGCGCCAACGACCGGCAGCACATAAATCGTGTCCGTCTGCAGCGCAATAATACCAAGTGCCGTACCGAGCGCAAACGAACCGACATCACCCATAAAGAACCTGGCCGGGTGGATGTTGAACCAGGTATAACTAAGCAGCGCGCCCACGATTGACAGGCAAAATCCCGCCAGCGCATACTTGCCCTGCGAAGCCGCAATGATTGTGTAAACAGTAAATGACGACACCAAGAGACCGCCCGCCAGGCCATCCAGACCATCGGTGATATTGACGGCGTTGGCCGTAGCAATCACCACGAACCAAAACACCACAATAACGAGCGCACCGAGTGCAACTTGACCAAAGCCGAAGTTCAGACTGGTAACGTCCAGCTTGTCATAAAACCACCAGCCCCCCACCAGCGCAACCAGACTATGTAAAAAGAATTTTATTTTGGCACGCATGCCGGCAATTGCGCTGCTGCCCCGGATATTCATCCAATCATCGACGAAGCCAATGAGGCCTGCACCCACCATTCCCGCTAGTGGCAGCCAGGTCTGTCCTCTGTCGAGGTTAGCCAGTACGGTTACCAGCCCGACGGAAACTATAAAAATAATACCTGCCATGTTGGGGATGTTTCGCTTGTGCTTAGCAGCATGGAGCTTGGCATAGACGGTTGCTTTGCCGCCAGACCAAGAATCGCTGCGCTGTTTTTTCCACCACTCGTACTTGTACGCTATCGTCGTATAAAATGGCGTCAACACCATACTGACGGCAAACGTCAAGAACGCTAGCGTCAAAATCTGTATCAGGGTGCTTGTCTGCACGACAAGATTAATCGTGTCTGTCATGATTGATTCTCTACATTATACTCTAATTTTCATCTGGATTTAGGTGTGACACCAAAATTATCTATCAGCATTTCCGTAAGATTGACAAAGAGTGGCGCGGCCGCTTCCGAGCCGGCATAGCCGGGGATCCTGGGCTTATCAACGCGAACCACAATGACGTACTGCGGTTCATCTCCGCCGACAAAGCCCATGAACATTCCATTAAAGACATCCGTATGGTAGCCACCCTCAGGTTTTGCGACCTCAGCTGTACCGGTCTTGCCGCCGATGCTATAGGCCGCATGATCACGCTTAAAGCCGTAGAGGCCAGCATTTTTCTCGATGGTATATTCCATCATTTCTTTGATGGATCTGCCGACATCCTGGCTGACGACGTTTTCCCGGACGATCTTGGGATTGTCTTTGTACTCCTTGCCTGCAGTATCAATCATTTTCTCAACGAGGTGCGGCTTGTAGTACGTACCACCGTTAATGACACTGGCCAGCGCGGCCCCCATCTGTAATGAGGTAGCTGACATGCCTTGCCCGAAGCTGGTATTCGCGTAACGGATATTTAAGCCGAACCCATCATTCGGATCCGGGATCACCCCCGCCGCTTCGTATCCCTGCTCTACGCCAGTCGGCTTACCAAGCAGAAAGTGATTGACCATATAGTCATGCCATCGTTCCCGCGCCTGCTTATTAATCTCACCGCCGCCCATCTGCATCAGCAGCCAGGAAGCGCCGGTGTTGAGCGATAGCTGCAAGATATCCCGGACGCTACGCGTGCCGGCGCCACCATCCTCTTCAATATTACTCACCACCGCATCATCAATCTTATATTGACTGGGGTCATAGTACGTCTGATCTTTATGCACCACACCCATATCGAGTGCGGCGGCCGCGGTGAGCGGTTTCATGATGGAGCCTATCTCGAGTGGCGAACTGACGGAGGCGTTCGTAAAACGACTGGCATCTTCAACCTTGTAAAACTCAGCCGGATTAAAGGTCGGGTAATTGGCCATCGCTTTTATGGCACCAGTCTTGGCGTCGAGAATGAGCGCACCACCGGATTCTGCCCTGACGCGCTGCAGGCCTGTCTGCAACAGATCTTCAAGCTGCTTTTGCATGCCTATATCAATGGTCGTCACCACTCGTTTGCCAGCTTCTGGCTCGATGTTGATATTGTCTTCATTAGCAGCCAACGGCACGCCAGAGGCATCTGTTATAGCTTTGAGCTGTCCCGGTCGGCCCTTCAGTTCATTCTCCAAAGCCTGCTCAATACCGTACTTGCCCTCACCCTCATCGTTCACGAACCCGAGCACCTGAGCCGCCAGGCTACCCTGCGGATAAGTTCGGTACGGTACTTCCCTGGTGCCGATTCCTTTGAGGTCGAGCTGCGTGATCTTTTCACTTTGCTCTTTTGACAGCTTTTTTGCCAGGATAACGTATCGGGTATCCTTGGCTTCGAGAGCCTTCTGGTAATCGGTGGCACTGCCACCTATCGCGCGGGCAATCTCATCTGCAGACTTGCGGGCGTCCTTAACATACACCGGATCGGCATATAACGTGTATAGCTTTTCGTTGAGTACAATCGGAATCGTGGTGTCACCATTATGCGCCTCAATAATGCCACGCTCGGCTGGGATTTCGTACTCTTTGAGCTGACTGCTCAGTGCTGCCTTCTGGTAGTGATCGTGCCGAATAACTTGCAAATAAAAAAGCCGGATAACGAATACAGCGCAGACGAAAAGCAACAGCGCGTGCCATACACGGATACGCTGCAGAGGACTCAGAAAAGTGTCGTCTGAAATAGGAGTAACTCCTTATTGTATAAATTAATTCTGTACGACGCCGGAAGGCGCAACGCTGACGAGCTGCTTGGCCGTATCGCTATTTTTGATACGCTCCTGCGCCTGCAGACGGGCCGAGTCGACCGCCAGCTGATCATGTTCTTCGCGCAAACCTGCCTGTCGGTCCTTGAGATCATTGATCTTGTAGCTATAGGCGTTGGTCTTGGTCACCTGTGTAAGATACAGCAAGCCAACCAGGCATGCCAGCACGATCAGAATAATCGTGTTGCTGATAGGTCCGACTGCTCTACCCTTCTCACGAAAGCTCGTGGTGTTCTGGCTGCGCGCGGCATAGCGCTGCCGGCCAACCGCCAATGATGATGAATATGTCATAGTTGTTTTTTGTGTTTATTTTTATTTTTTCTCCACCGGCGTACTGCACGGAGGCGAAGTACGCCGGGGAGTACCATTCGTACAATGATTGTGCTAGATCGGATTAAACAACCCGAACTTTAACCTTGTACGCGCGGGAGAGGTTTTTTACCTGAATTGGCATGCCTCTTCCTTTCTTTTGATGCCCACCCGTATTTCAGGATGAAAGCTTATTTTTGTTTTGCTGCGGCCCGAAGCTTTGCGCTCCTGGCTCGCGGATTAAAAACTAATTCTTCTGTGTCGGCCATAACTGGTTGCTTTGTCAGCAACGTTAGGACGGCGTCGTAGCGATTACCAGCCAGTTCGTTAAAACCTTGCTTAACGATCCGGTCTTCCAGACTATGGAAACTGATAACCACTATTCGCCCTCCCGGGGCAAGAAGATCTACCCACAGAGGTATAGCTTGCTTGATTTGGTCAAGTTCACTATTCACTGCAATACGAAGCGCTTGAAACGTTCGCGTTGCCGGATGTACCTTACTATGCCCCGGCCAAGCTTGGGCAACTATTTTTGCAAGCTGCGTGGTTGTCGCAATCGGACGATTGTTCACTATCAAACGGGCTATTTTTACTGCCCGCGGCTCTTCGCCGTACTCACGAATTAGGTCACGTAACTCCACTTCACTATAGCTGTTAACTATAGTTTCAGCCGTTACGCTTTGTGTCTGATCCATGCGCATGTCCAGTGGCCCTTCAGTCTTCAAACTAAAACCTCTGCTTGCATTGTCAAGGTGCGGTGACGAAACACCCAAATCGGCCAAAATCAAATCGAATTGCCTGTCTGCCTTCAATAGTTCTTGGCTTGCCCCCAAAAAATCCTGGTGGATTATCTGGACGCCACTGTCCGCGAACTTTGCCTGCAGCTGTGCAATTGCATTGTGATCGCGATCTACTAAGGTAGAAGTGCTTGGTTGTAAGGTACGTTCCAGTACTTTGCTAGCATGCCCTCCGTATCCGGCCGTTAAGTCGAGATATCTATCCCCTTCTTTTGGTTGAAGATAGTCGAGAACTTGCTCCAGCAACACTGGAAAATGTGTGTTGGTTTGATTTTGGTTGTTTGAGTTGGTGTCTTTCATGCAAATGTTTGTTTTTGTCCTTATATGAGTATTATATAAGGAAATTTTTGCAAGGTCACCTATCTAGCAGTTAGCTTTTTGTTTTTTGTGAATGTTTTTGTTTTTGTGGTGTGATTTTGATTAATACTTGGAACATTTTTGCGGGTTATTATGTATAACCTGCGACGTTCCAAATAGCAAAATCACTTTTTGAGAGACTTATGTGTGAGGTGGAGTTTTGGGAGGTGTTTTGATGTAAGGTGCTAAGGTTTTTTGTATGGTTACCTTCAGCCCATATGCTGACTGCCAGATAGCTAACCTTCCGTGAGGCGCCCTTTTTTAAGGCTTCTCATCGCACGGTACGTGGGAGTAAACCCGCCGCACCGACTGCTTTTCCCACTGAAGAAGCGCAGGAAGTCGATTATCTGACGACTGATCGAATTGTTAAGGTACTGCCGGGGAAATTATTTTAAGCGGCTGTGATGCGCCAATACTTTCCTGCTCGTACTGCAGTGACGTCGCGGTTTATACCCGCGTATTCCAAAAGGTGCTGCTCGATGACCACGCGACCCTGCTTTTGATCAAGCTCAGCCTCGGTCTTGCCTGCCCTGAACTTGACGTTCAGGTCCGCTGTCCGCTCGTCAAGAATGTTGCCTTGGAGCTCTGGCTCCATTAGCTCATCCCAAACGGACTTCGGGTACAGGTGCAGATAGTTTTGGAATCCACGTGTCAACACTACTCCGGAAGCGAACTCGGCTCTCAGCTCAGTTGGAATCGTCAACCGACGCTTATCGTCAAGCTTCCTCTCGAAATAGTCTACTGCCACGCTTACGTCCCGTTTAAATTACTAGTGGTTTTTATTTTTTGGATGAGTAGTCTGTTTTGGACTACCCACATTTACCCACTACCAAGAGTGTACAACCCACCACTACCCACTTGCAAGCCTTTTCTTGATAAATAACAGCTGATTTTCAGCTGTTATCCACAGTTTTGCTATAGTTTGCTAACTATCCACAATATGTAGCGTGACTGCTCGTCACCAGCACGCTATGAAGAGGCATCGGCCCCGCTGACGAACTCCATGAGCTGCCGAGCGATAGCTTCTGCGTCATGACGAATGAGGGATCTATATATAAAAGTATCGTTATCGTCACGAACAGCACCTTCTTGTGCGAGGAATCTTCCGCCAATTGCCTGGTATCGTGCCTGCCGCAGCACTGACTCATCTACCACCACGGGAAACTCGCCATCAAGTGCGTACTGGTCCAGCTGCTGTCTCGTTGGCTGATCGGTGTTATAAAATACGGCGCCAACGACCTCCGAGCCAATAAAGCGCTCAAGTTCAGCGACATAATCATGCACTGCAAAATCAGTCGTATGATTAGGTTTATTCACCAGATTACACACATACACTACGGGCGCGCTAGCCGCTGCCAGCGCCTCTCGAACGCCATTTACCAATAGTGCCGGCATCAACGATGCGTACAGATTACCAGGTGCAATAACAATAAGATCGGCTCTTGCGAGCGCCTGCCGCGCCTCCGGATTGATGAGTGAGTCTGGCTCGAGCCACATATGCGGCGGATGCTGCCTGGCGTTAAATATCGTTTTTTCGATAGCGTATTGGCCTATGATGGTCTTTCCTCGCACCGCCATCGCTAGCTTGCAGTTCATGAGGGTCATCGGCACAACCTTACCGCGAATGTTTAACACTTTACTAGCTAGCTTGACGGCTTCGCCGAAGTCGTTGGTCGTCATTTCGACCGTACTTAAGAAAAGATTGCCGAATGAGTGACCTTCCCATTTCGTTCCTTTTGGATAACGGTAATTAAAAAGAGTCCGTAGTTCTTCCGAGGCTTCACTAAGCGCCACCAAGCACTGCCGAATGTCGCCCGGCGGCAACACCCCAAACTCATCACGGAGCTGCCCAGTTGAGCCACCGTCGTCGGCCATATTGACCAGCGCGGTAATATTCTTGGTGTGCTTTTTGAGTGCCTGCAGTATGGTAAAGCTGCCCGTCCCGCCACCGATGACTACAATTCGAGGATGTACCAGCTCAGCCAAAATAGCCTATCCTCGGTTGATTTGCTTTATGCGCTGCGCAAACCACTTGGCGCTGGGTCGAACTTTGCGCTGCATACCATTCTGACGGTCAATCTCCACCAGACCGAACTTTGGCCACCAGCCATACTTCCATTCGAAGTTATCGAGCAAACTCCAGTGCAGATAGCCGCGCACGTCTACACCCTCACTAATCGCCTTCTCCATAGCCACGATCGTCTCTTCAAGCCACCAGCGTCGATAGTCATCGCTGGCATCAGCGAGGCCGTTTTCGGTAATAAATATCGGTTTTTTGTAATGCGACCAGACCCGCAGCAGCAACGGATGCAGCCCCTCCGGTTCCATGTACCATCCCAGATCATTAAGAGGCACCTTCGGATTATCGCGCCGAAAACCGCGGTAATAGTCACTGAAATAGTAATTGAAGCCAATAAAGTCCTGCTCGTTCCGGCAGCGGTTCAAAAACCACCAATTCCAGTAGTAGCGCATCCACTTCGTAGCGATCGTGTCGATAATATTATGCGGCCGCTTGGCCTGGATGTTGGCTAGCTGTGCTGCGAGACCAATCTGTAGCTGTGGTTTTTGCCGCTTAAGGATATGATACGCCTCTTTGTGTGCCCGAAGCAGATTGCGGTAGACAGTAATACCGGTCCAGACGTTTTTCTCTTCCGGTGGCCACTCGCCCACTATATAGCTAAAGGTCGTGTAAACATTCGGCTCGTTCAGAGTAATGATATATGTCAAATCATCCACTAGCTCGTCGGCAACCTTTTGTATGAATCGGGAGAAGTACCGTACGTTGCTCCGCTGCTTGAACCCACCTTTTTCGGCAAACCACGTCGGTACGGTCCAATGCCAGAGGTTGGCAAATGGCTCAATACGACGAGTACGCAGCTCACGGATGTATTTCCGGTAGTGTTCAATCGCCACCTCATCCCACTTCCCTTCCTCGGGCTCGATACGCGACCATTCAATGCCGAAACGAAAAGCATTCAAGTTAAGCTGCTGGAGAATATCAAAGTCTTCTTTATACCGCTTAAAGTGATCGACCCCGCGCCCAGAAATGTAATTTTCGGGTAATTCCGCCTGGATCTTGATGTCATCCCACTTGGGCAAGCCGCTAATACGTGTGTGCGCCAGCTGCGAAAACTCCTTTGCGTTCGCTAACTCCCAGACTGACCACTGATTTACATTACCTCCCTCGACCTGATGTGCTGCCGTACTCGCTCCCCAAAAAAAATGCTTCGGGAAATAATTGTTGGTTTTGTCTTCCATTGGCTTCGATTATAACACTTCGTCCTGCCTACCGGACCGAGACAGATGTTACGAGCGATACTCAGGATTCTCAAAGTCGAAGCGCGTACCAGCCTTCCATTCACTATTCTGATTGCCGTACGCAGGAATGCCACCGCTCATCTGGAGCAGCTTCGCCATATGCATGAGATTCCAGGACATAAATGTAATATTGCGATTCGTAAAGTCATTCTCCGGGCCACCGGAGCCTTCATCCAGATAGCTGGGGCCCGGGCCAGCTTCGCCGACCCAATACGCATCAGCTTGCGGCGGAACAGTAAAGCCAATGTGCTGCAAGCTATAGAGAATATCCATGGCGCAGTGCTTAGCACCATCCTCGTTACCAGTAATAAGCGCGCCGCCAACTCTGCCATAAAAAATACTCTGACCAGCCTCATTTTGCTCGCCAAAACTACCATACAGTCGCTCGATAACCTTCTTGGTCTGTGAACTATTGTCGCCCAGCCAGATCGGACCAGCTATGACGACTATGTTTGCATCGAGTACTTGCTGGTAGATTTCAGGCCACTCATCTGTCGCCCAGCCTTTCTCGCGCATATCCGGATACACCCCGGTAGCGATATCCCGATCAATCGACCGAACCACTGTCGCTCTTACTCCCTGCTTCTCCATGATCTTCCGGCTAGCCTCCACTAAGCCATCGGTATGGCTTTGCTCCGGCGATCTTTTGAGCGTACAGTTAAAAAACAGTGCTGTTAGGTCAGCGTAATCCCGCGTATCTTCTGCCATAGCGCCTCACCTCCTCCGCATTAACTATTGGCTCAGCCTATTCAGTGCTGTCATATCTGCTTCCGTTAGTTCAAGGTCAAATACCTGGAAATTACTTGTGATGCGTTCATAGCTGGTTGCTTTTGGTATCGGAACGGCGTCGTGCTGTATACTCCAGCGCAGCAAAATCTGTGCCGGCGTTTTCTGGTAAGTCTTCGCAAGCCGCCCAATGGTCACATCGTCGCCCCACGCCATTTGTGCGAGCGGACTATACGCTTCGATGATTATTCCTTCCTCGGCGCAATAATCGAGTACCGGCCTTTGCTGACGGTAATTGAACGGGTGTAGCTCAATCTGATTTACGGCCGGCACGAGATGCGCAAACTCTTTTAGCTCCATGAGGTGTTTCACTGAGAAGTTCGACACGCCGATATTACGCACTCGCTCCTCACGATAGAGTTCTTCCATCTCTTGCCAGGATTCTTTCCAGGCTTCATGAGCTGGCCAGTGAATGAGATACAAATCGACATAGTCAAGCCCCAAGCGCTCTAACGAATTTTCATAAGCAGCTCGTGTTCGCATCAACCCAAGATCGGTCCGCCACACCTTGGTCGTAATAATAATCTCTTCTCGCGGCACCCCGGTCGAGCGCACCGCTGCGCCAACACTCTCTTCGTTCATGTAAATTGCTGCGGTATCAATAAGTCGATAGCCAGTCGCTAGTGCAGCCTTGGTGGCTTGCAAAGCTTCATTGCCATTTTCAAGCCGCCACGTACCAAATCCAATCCTCGGCAGTAGCAGCCCCGTATTTAGCCGGACATGTGTGTCTTCAACGGTCAGTTGCACAAGTCTTAAACCCCCACTTACCCAGCCACAGTCTAGGCCACAAAGAGGTCCACGTAAGTTAAATAAACCACTAAATCACCGAGAAGTTAACTATCGCCCGGCTTTGCGGACTTCCGCCTGCGGCGGTCGTAGTAGGCCAACTCACGCTTTTGCTGATCGATACGGTCGATATACGAATCAAATGCGTTATACAGGCTAGAATAGTGACCGGTGGGAGCAAGGATTTTCAGCAGCTTGCCCTGCTGCTCTAAGTATTCAACCAGCGAATAGAAATCCCCATCGCCAGACACGATGACGGCTTTATGGTAATTCTTGAGCTCTTTCATAGCCCATAGCACCAAATCGGCGTCAATATTACCCTTAGTTTGTTTTTTATCTTCTTCGTTTTCTGGCTTGCCGTCACCGTCGGTTTTTTCGACGTGTTCGGGGCGCGGCCGGGTCATATCGAACGTTGGCTTCAGCACTACCATGTATCCTGCTTCGTGAAGCTGTACGTACATATCTTCAAATTCCGGCACATAACCGATAAACATGAAAGCCTTGGTTACTCCGTACTTTTCGGACAGATGCTCGCGAAACTTCCGCCAATCGATTTTCCAACCGAGGCGCTGCACGCTAATATTCAAATTCTGGCTGTCAATAAAAGCGTATACTTGCTTTTGCCTACGGCGACGTCTCATATCCCCAGTGTATCACTTCTTCACCTATGGCCCGTAATACAAATCACGTTGCCGCTCGGGTCCTTAAACCAAGCAGCCCTGCGCTTAGTGCTCAAAGACTGCTTGGCTTTCTTGGCAATTCTCATCGGGGCATTATCGTGCCTCTCAAACTGCAGCCCCCGCGCTTCGAGAGTCTGAAATAACCTTTCTGGCTGATGGACGATCCAGATTGCCGCTGGAGTTTTACTCGTACCAGCAAGATCTGATTGATACAGTGCAAACCGTGTGTTGCCGGCACGATACCATACACCATTCTCATCTTCGTCAATAATATCCATGCCGAGCGTTCTGCCATAAAAATCTATCGACTTTTTCAAGTCCTTGACGGGAATGGTTGCGTACAGCGGTATGTCGCTCAGCATAAGCTGATTCCTCGAGTGTGAGCCATTAGCGGTGGCCTATTGTCAATAATACACTTATTTATCAATCCTGCCAGCTAATTTTTTCTCTGAGGCTGACAAAATTTTAATCTGCTGGTTGGCCTGTCAGCGCGTCCTCACCGAAATGCTTCTTTATCCGAGCCCGAATTGAGCCGGGATGTCGGCCAAAAACTTCCGTCAGTTCCCTGACGGTTACCTCCCTCCCGTCGCTAAAAAGCTCAACGAGGCGCCTGTCATCAGCCTCACTCCATGGCTTATAGGCGTTCGGGTATTTTTTCCGCATTTTATCGAGCTTATCAGTCCACGAGTTGGATGTTACGGCGGTCTCTTCACGTTTTCGTGCTCGTTCAGCTGCTTGGTCACGCAAATACTCGAACCGTACGGCGTCCCTGGCCGCCCGACTACGTAAGTCTTCATCAATTGCCAGCGCCTCGGAACTGACTCGCAGTGCCATCTGGTTGATACCAGCCAAGCTCAATGTCTCCAGGCTACGTACGCGACTGAGTGCCACGTAACCCATACCCTCAACAAATGCTTTCCTGAGGTCTATTCGTGCAGCATCTAGCGTCATACCTTGGCTTTTATGGACAGTGATCGCCCAAGCCAGCCGCAGCGGAATCTGACTGAGTGCTGCGCGTTTTTTGTCACCGTCGCGAAGTTCCCACGCCTCGGGCGCAATAGTTATTTTTCGTCCATCTTTGAGCTCAATTATTGGATAGCCTGTTTCTTTTTCGAAGCCAGCAACAACCCCGAGCGAGCCGTTGACGTACTTCTTCTCAGGATTGTTGCGAATACACATAACGAGCGCACCTTCCTTCAGCACCACCTCCTCCTGCGCCAGACACGACCGCTTGAGCGTTTCAACATAACTGGACTTGCCGCTCGTGCTCATGGTGTAAACATGAACATCTCCGTCCAATTGGCGCAACCGCTCCTGGTTAATGGCGTCCACGTCCACATTAGTGGTATGCAACTCGGTAGCCTCCTCAAAAGGATCATACGCACCGCGCCGCGCCAGCAGCGCTTCAGCGTGACGGCGGCGAATATCACCGGCGCGCATAGCATTGAGAATTTCCAGGAACGCATTGTCGTTTTGCCGATGCTGCTCAGTTAAGTAGCACACGACCGGGTCGAGCTCTTGCCAAACGTTGGCATTGATTATAAAACTGCCTGGCCGGCTATCATTTCGAGTCACCGGTGGCAGTTGAAAAAAGTCTCCACACAGCACCACTTGGAGGCCACCGAACGGCGCGTCTACCTCACGGACTTTACGGGCAATTTCATCGACCATATCTAGCCGATAATCGTGCAGCATTGATACTTCATCGATAATCAGTACATCTGTTTTCCGGATCGTCTCCCGTCGACCCTTGAGCAGGTGTTCATGAAAGTTGCGGGGTAACTCGTCGTGAATACCGATGCCGCTCCAGGCATGGATCGTATTACCATTCAGGTGTGTCGCCGCCAGACCGGTCGTGGCGGTGACTGACACGTGCCTGCCTTCCTGCTTGGCTCGTCGGATAAACTCATTGAGCACATACGTCTTACCAGACCCGGCTGGTCCAGTTAGCAGCACACTTTCGCCTGCCCCCATGATTTCGAGTGCTAAAGTCTGATCCATAGTCTATCTAGTATAGCTGACCGTACTGACACCCAGGTAAGCGGCGGGTACTACAAGACCTGCTTCAGCAGCTCTTCTTCGTCTGCCTCTTTGATGAGTTTCTTGCTCTTGATTTCGTAGCGCAGCCCCGTTAGCGGCGACTCCATATAATCATCGTTGAGCAAGTTCACAAATTTATTTAGATCTTTGTCATCCATTAAAATGATTGCGCCCTGATCATCCAACATCAGCTCGATACCGATATCGTCAGCATGCTCTAGCAACTTCTCCTGCGTGGTGGCCGTCGGATCGACTTTTTGCAACTTGTTGACGAGTGCCTTCTTGCCCTTCACTATCGCTTCGAGCGACTCTTCCTCATAGCTCAGCTTGAAGATCTCGCTGATCATTTTCATCTTCTGCACCGCAATACCGTACTTCTTGGCATTGTAGCCAAACAGACTATCTAACTTGGCAGGGTTAAAGGCATAGATGTCTTGATCGAGCACTAGCAGCTGATTGTCCGCCGGAATCTGCAGGCTACCGTCAGCATCGAATGGCACGAATTTACCGTCCTTCATGAGCCACGCCGTACTGCCTTTCATGAGCGACGAACCAGGCAGACCTTTAATGATGTAGAACGGCTTTTTCAGCTCTGGATGACTGCAGCGCACCAGCACCCCCTTAATCCGCTTGAAGTCATGCTCCTCTTCTACAAACGGTTCAATCTCTGCCTCTTGCGTCTTGAGCCAGCTAAGCAGCACCCGGGCGCTGTCGACATTTTTGAGCCGGGTGCGCTGCAGCACCTTACCCTCGGCCTCACCCTCCTCAAACTCGCGCACGATCATCCCCTCTTCTGCACCTGTCAAAACGTACTCCAGTAAATTATCGATGAGCAGCGGCTCTAGAGTTCGGCGCAAATCCTTACTAACGTTTGTCCTGTACACCACGTAGTTCTTGTTGAACAGAAACACTTCAATACGCAGCTCTTCTTTAATTGGCACGAGATTATTCGCCCACAGAAACACATCCGATGTTTCGTAGCGCTCCGCCTCTACCTCCTGGGCTTCTGCAGATTTTGTTTGTTCAACTGCTACTGAAGGTTCTTCCACTGTTTATCTCCGTTTTGTCGTATTTAAATGTCGTGATGAATAGTTACGCAATCAACGAACCCTATTCTACCTGATTCTGTCTCAAATAAATGGTGTAAAATCCGCAAGGCTTATTTTCTAAAGGGACGCCACTCTATGCGACCATCTTTTCTGAAGTTGACCTCGTCCATAAGTACAAATAAGCTCGGCGTCAGTCGATACATTCGATGGTGGTTCGCTCCGATGATAAAATTTTTATAAAACTCTCTACCTACGCCATACTTGGACACATACTTTTGCACTACACTCTCGACAACTCCCGCATCCTCGACCTCCTCAGCAATGCCCTCGATTTGTACTCCGATAATAGGCTGATCTTGCTTAATGGCAATAGCCGCAGCGACCTTACTGTTACCCATCAACTCCTTGCTATGCCGCCGCGTAGGCCAGCTGAGCCAGTATAAATTTAGCTCGTCATCGGCTACGAAATATACCGTACATACCCAAGGCTGATTACCGGCAACCGTTGCTAGCTGCATTGCCTGAGTATCTCCACACATGTATTGACGGATTTTCTCACCTACTCGATCGTGCATATCTTTCTCTGTACGCTACTTTAATGCAATATTACACGAACACGAAATCAGTCATTATGACCACCGCAAATACCCACATCAAAATAACTGTAGTTCGGTATAATATAACCCGTGTCAAAGCAGAAAAAGTACTGGTTCAAACGCCGTCGCTACGGCTGGGGCTGGCTGCCAGTAACGTGGCAGGGCTGGCTGACGGTCGCAGTGTTTTTGGCGCTGTCACTCAGCGCTGCCCGCTTACTGCCGCCAAAGCCTCAGCAGCCGGCAACCAGCGAGTTGGTGAGCTTTTTAGCCATTCTCTTAGGATTGACAGTCGCCCTGCTAGCTATAGGCTACGCCAAAGGCCCTGCGCCGCGCTGGCGCTGGGGCAAAAAACCATCAGACACCCCGGATGAAGATTTTTAAGCAGAACGGAAACAAGCTTGTCTATTATTAATGCGCTTTGCTAGTGCCTCGTAGCCTTGAGCTTTGCAGTGGTTATCACGCCACCTTGCTTCTGATGCTTTGCTATTCTTCTCGCCTGCTTGGCCTTAGCAGCCGCCGACAAGCCGGTTGCGACTATATGCAAAGCAAAGAAGGGCATCATAGTAGCTACAGCCTTCTCTACCCAGTCATACTCCGACTGGTCTTTAATCTTTTCGAATTCTGACCGAGCAGTATCTACAGACTTAAACTCGTTGGCCGCTTGTTTGGCAAGCTCTGCATGAAACACGCCAGGCCCATCATCACACACCTGCCTCAGCGCCTCTTCTGTTTTTTTGGCCGATTTCGGTGCAGCATAATAGTTTTCGCTGGCAACCGATAGCCCCGATAGCACCCCTCGCCCACAGTCACTACCTGCAAGCGCAATATAGCCAGCCTGCTGCTGCAAGTAGCGCTCTTGGGCCGCCTCAACCTCCTGGGGTGTGGCACTGTTCAAACGCTCTCCCAGTTCGTAGCCACCGTATCCAATGCCGCCAACAATTCCCGCTGCGCCTATAGTCATCGCAGCGCCAGCAATAAACTTCCTCACCTCAGGACCTCCATACTCCAGACAATCTCTTTACCTTATTAATAATGATACTACATTTCTGTAGCTCCTATGCTGTTCTAGAAATTCTTTCGAATCGTCAGCTCAACTAGTTCACCCGTCCAAATCTCAAACGCTAATGCACCCTGCTCAATGAGCATGCTTAACCCACTGGCACTTTGAAGCCCTTTCGAGCTTGCCCATTCACAAAACCACGTCGGCCTACCCGACCGAATGTATTGAACATCGTAGACAAACGAAGTTGGCTGGACGAAATCCTCCAGCCAGCTAACATCAAATGGATCTGGTGCGGAAGTAGCGTGCACAACAAGATCATAAAAGCCCTCCACTTGATCTGTAGCGCCTAATGCTTTAGTAAAACGTCGCACACTCTCTCTGCTCCTTCCCCAGACTGCTGCTCCTTGGGCTCCCATCGTCTGAAGCTCGCCAATAATTCCAGCTGCCACACCACCTGTACCCAGCACAATAACGCGCCTGTCACGCACATCAAGCCCATGATAGTTATGCAGAGCCGAAACGACACCAGGACCATCAGTGTTATACCCAATGAGCTGCCCATTATCATTATGTACGCAGTTAACTGAGCTCACTCGACGGGCCAGACCACGCACCTCATCCAGCAGTTCTGCCACCTGCTCTTTGAATGGGGCTGTTATGCTCGCACCGTGTCCACCGCTAGCAAAAAAAGACCGAAATGCCTCCTCAAAGCCTTCTGCGCTAACCTGGATTCTATGGAAGTCCACCTCCCTTCCAGTGGTCTTTCCAAAATACGTATGCAGCTCTTCAGAAAAACTCTGTGACAAGTCTCCGCCAAATACACCCAGCTTCATATGCTCTTAACTATATCAGTAAGCCCTGTAATATCCTGCTCTTGCTCTGCGCCTATCCACAGCAAGCTTAAGTCTCTTAGCTACAATTGCTCTAGACAAACCCACTAGTCACTTCCACGATGTATCGCATGCAATGCACCCCAGAGCAAACTCAACTCTTCAAAAAGCTGCTCTGCGTCATACTGTGTTCCAAGACTCATGTCATCGTAAAATGAATTATTTTTTAATAGTAAATTTGCTTCAGGGAAATTTGAGCCTGCCGCACCCTGCGCAATTTGCGCATCCGACACACCTTCTAGCAAGTCTAATTGCTGCTGACCCACTAGCAGTAAAGGGCCTTCCTGCTCGGAATCATTCGGCAGTATTAACGCATAGTGCTGCATGTACCCAGAATTCACCAAGCCGCCCTTGAGAGTCGACCACTCCATGGCCATATTATATAATTCGCCGTATGCCTGCTCACCTCTCTCGTGAGTACGATTCACCGTTATACGCAGCCTTAGTGGCCGCACATACGCAATCTCTCCGCTGTCGCCTGCAGTCAATACTTCTGCTTCGAACCACTCATTAACCACAGCCGCACTACATAAAGCTGAGCGGTCATCTAATTTAGCCGAGATGATATCGTCTATGTATTCAGATAGTATACTGGCAGTATCGTGATCAATCGGCGCATGCATAACTGCCCGCTCCCACCGCACATCCGGTGAGTCAGCCATAAATTCACTCATAATGCACGCATTGTAGCAGCTAGTCATGTTTCTCTGCCAAGGCTTACGAATGAGCGTAAAGACTAATACTGAAGACGGTGCCAGCTGATTTAGTAAGTACCATTCGCTCTAAGCTAATCAATTCAGCATTTGCATTCTGTAGAACCAGTAAGCCCACCCTATGTCTGCTCTGTGGCTCTCTTAACCCTCTTCAGGTATTCTTGATAGGTCATGTAAGTTTTTGGATCCTTTACACGATCCACGAAAAGGACTCCGTTCAGGTGGTCTACCTCGTGCTGTACGACCTGTGCGTTCAGGCCAGTCAATGTTTTCGTTTGCGTATGGCCATTTTTGTCTAAGTACTTCACCGTCACGTCACTGTACCTAAGTACTTGCGCAAATAAATCCGCCCTGACATTGCTGCCAGCACTTATGCATCCTTCCCACATTTTCTTGCGCCGACCTTTTGTCTCGACAATTTTAGGGTTAATCATTACGAGCTCAAACGGCTCAATGCCTGGCCGTAGTTTTGTCGGACGAATTACAATAACAGCAAGCGCTATACCCTCACCAACCTGTGGCGCGGCTAGCCCAATGCCAAGCTGCTCTTCTGTTAGAGTGTAGCGCATATTCAGGATGAGCTGCTGAATCTTGGCAGACCTAACCTCTGACGCTGTAAGCTGTCTGGCCACCTCACGAAGGACAGGGTTTCCAAACTGAGTTCGCGTAAGCACCTTCATCATTATGCTCTACTAGCTTCATAGGACTTCATCAGCCACTGTCTTGCTGCTACTGAAATCCAAAATAATATGCGGAGTAATATGCCTAACCCCTAACCTTGTACGCTGTCTATAAGCTTTTCGATACCTACTCGCTCTTGCTCAGTTGTGTCACGATCACGAATGGTTACCGCGCCATCCTCCAGCGTGTCGAAATCTATGACAACACAGTATGGTGTACCGATTTCGTCCTGGCGGCGATAGCGTTTACCGATATTGCCGTTGTCGTCCCACATGACATTACCGACGTCTTTCTTTAGCATAGTGTATACTTCGCGGGCTTTTTCTACCAACTCCGGCTTGTTTTTAAGCAGCGGTGATACGGCTATGCGGTATGGCGCCAACTCCGGCTTGAGCTTAAGTACCACGCGTTTTTCCCCGTGTACCTCTTCTTCATGATATGCATCTGTCAGGACAGCTAGGAACATACGGCCGACTCCAACTGATGATTCGATAACGTATGGCAGGAATCGCTCACGCGTAGCATCATCAAAGTACTGTAGATCTTTACCACTGACCCGCTGATGATTTCCGAGGTCAAAGTCAGTTCGATTATGCGTACCCCACAGTTCCTTAAAACCCTGAGGAAAATTGAAGTAAATATCATGTGCAGCTGCCGCATAATGAGCTCGCTCATTCTCTGCATGCTCATGCCACTGCAAATTCTGCTCATCAATACCAAGGCGATCAGTCAAGAACTCCCATGCAAACTCACGCCAGTCTTCATACGCCTTCCCTTGGTCTTCTGGGCGGATGAAATACTGCATCTCCATCTGCTCGAGCTCACGAACGCGAAAGATAAAATCACGCGGGCTGATTTCGTTACGAAACGCCTTACCTATCTGAGCAACACCAAATGGTAATTTAGCCCGCATAGTCTCACGAACATTTTCATAGTTAGTAAAGATTGAGCCAGCTGTCTCTGGGCGCAAATACGCGATTGATGACTCATCCTCTACTGGGCCCACCCAGGTTTTCATCATCATGTTATATGTCCGTGGCTCAGTCAGCGCTTTCTTGCCGCAAGTCGGACAGGCCTTATCTTTGAGCAGACCTGCCAGCTCTTTTAGGTCGGTAGAATCTGTGCCAGCTAAATGGTCGGCGCGGTGCCGTGCGCCACAATTTTTGCAGTCCACCAATGGATCCGTAAAACCAGCCACGTGGCCACTTGCTTCCCAAAGCCGGGGATTTTGGATAATAGCGCCGTCGACACCGAAAATATTCTCACTTTCGGTAACCATAGCCTTCCACCATTCAGCTTTGATTTTATTAACCAGCTCAACGCCGAGCGGACCATAATCCCAAAAACCAGCCAAGCCGCCATATATTTCTGACGCCTGAAAAACAAACCCTCGGCGCTTGCACAGGCTGACAATATCTTCCATTTTTACAGATTCTTTCATGATGCTCAGTATTATAACAGATTAGAAAGACTGCCAGCTGCCGCCGGAACTTTCACCGGGCCGCGGCGGCAGCTTCAGCCTAGGCGCCTTTCGTTTGTGATTATGATGTCTCTGTACCTCCGCCATGCCCAATATAGAGCCACCAACCGCACCTGCTAGCATACCGAATCTTATGCCCGCAAGCGTTCCATCGGGCGATTCACTAGACGTATCACTGCGCTCCGTCACCAATTCTGCAAGCTCGGGCTGGGCAGCTTCTATCTTCACCCTATCCACGGGCTGCATCAACACGTCCGCGACCCCGCCATACAAAGTACCGACGAAAGCGCCACACACGCCACCAATGGCTGCCGCAGCCACCAATGACAGGCGCGAGGGCTGACTGGTCCCGAGCTCTTTCTCTCTAGACATAAATGTTATTTATACTCAATAGGCTGGTGAAATTCAAGAACCCGAAGACCCGCCTTCAGCTGATCAGCTAGCTGGCTTAGCGCTGCTGGCCTTTAACCGCTATGGCTACGGCATCAATAAAATTCTCGGCAATTCGATAATCAGGCAGCTCCATCTCTATCGTGCCACCATCTTCGTTCAGAACCTGCAGCTGGTAAGGTTGCCCCTGCAGCACTGTCATTCTATAGCCCGTTGCCGCCTTGGCTGCATGCGCCAGAATAGCGAACTCATCCCGCCTACCGGTCGCCATGACTATACCCGACAGTACACTTTCCTCATTCGTATCATCACGGCGCACCTCACTCAAGGTCGCCGTCGCTGATGACTGGTCCACTGCTATCTGCAGCAGCGCCGTCTGCCCTTTATCAACACCGGTGAGTTCATCGGTGTTGTTAAGCACCAGCCTGCCAATATGCACTGGCACGTGTCGCCGCGCCTCAAATTCGCCCACCCCGAAGCACGCCGCTATTCCGTCATATAAGACCTGGTGCGAAGGATACAGCCATGGCTGGCTCTGCTCGAGAGCAATACTCATGTCATTATTATATCATATTTGTTATATTTGGTCCAGCAATGAGCTTCTTGGCCATGCTGACGGGTGGCACCATAATCTTCCTACTACGCACTCTGTTCTGGTGGGTACTCGGACGCCATATCTGTTTGAGGAAAACCGTGCCGCGCAATAAGCTTTATGATATCGCCGGGAGTGTTTACCGGCTTGTCGTACACCGAATCGAACAACGACTCGTCCGGATTCAGGTCATCGATCCCCTCTCCAACAGGGGCAAAGAGTTGGCGCTGGTCCTTGAGTGCAAAAGTACCGAGTGGGACGGTGCTATACCTCGTGAAATAACCACACATACGCTGCTCTATGCTGCCTTGCTTTAAGAACTTGGTCTGCGTAGCCATGTCCGACCACTGTAAATAACCACCCGTATCCAGCCAAAAAGAGCCTATGTTACCGTGGCTGATGAGCACCATGTCAGACACTTCTTTGTCCCCCAAGTCGGCATAGACTTGATCTTGCGTAGCCTGTCGCCTGATATCTACACCGCCATAGTAACCCTTTCTCAATTGAGCAATTTCTTCTGCCTCACGATGAAAGGCATGTAGTTGCTCTGTAGAAGGATGCTCGCTGTCAGAACTCGGTATGTTCGAGACTACAATAACCAGTCTGCCAAGCTTACTGGGCAGCGACAGCTGATCATTAAGCAATTTCTTTTCATGATCAGCAACCGCCTTATGCAGCCTTGCATTGAACTTCCGTTCACCTTTGCTCAGAGACGGTTTGGATATGGCCATACTTCACATTAGCGGTTAGTTATAAGCAAACAATAGAAGATATTTGTGGCGGTCGCAAGCTAAATCCGGACCTGCTGACGAAGCAGATTGGTGGCGAGCTTAAGTGCGTCGGGTGCGCATGCAGCAGCGTCCGTAACCTGCTTGAGGACCAGCGGCTGATCGGTGGCATAAGCCAGGCGCAGCAACTTAATATGATTAGCGACAAACGGTGCACCTTTCTGCGCGCGAAACGCCATATGCTCAAAATCGAACAAATATTGCTCCTCCGGCTGCAGTTTATGCCCCGCCGTGTCCGTCTGTAAATTGGGCATATGTCCCGTGACATTGAGTAGCTGCATACTGAACCATAGTTCTGTCAGGTCGGGCGAAAACTCCAAGTCATCCAGCGCCTCCAACGTCCGCTGTAGAATCAGAAAGTACTCCTCGCCAGCCGCGTCCTCGGTCACATGATTCATCCGCTTCATAAATTCATACGACAGCATCGTCCTATTGATGTCTTGTACGATATTGCCGAAATGCCTGATCAGTCGCGAGGATACCAGCGTGCCCATATCGCCCCTGCCCGGCAAGACCGTGAGACTACTGACACTGAGCAGCTCAATGCCACCGGCTAGCTTGGAGCGTGGACGACGCACCCCTTTGGCTATAACCTTGAGCTTACCCTGGTCAGGCGTCAGGAGGGTCAGAATCCGATCTGCTTCACGAAAATCGGTGCGCGCCAGGACAATACCTGTCGTGATTATCTGATTTTTCATGCCTGCACTAACGTGGCTTCGTTGACCGTACGTATTAGCTGCTGCAGGTTGGTTGCCGGTTTGTACAGATACGCCACCACTCCGAGCTCAGGAGTTATGGTCAGGTGCTGGTCAAACGCCAGCGTGTGGAGTATGATGGGGACTTTCTGCCATTCCTGGTACGAACGGAATTCATACAAGAACTCTACCCCGCCATGCCCGGGCAGTTGCAGCTCGAGCACGACGACGTCTGGCGTAGTTGAGTCAGCAAGCATTACTGCCTGCTGGCCGCCCCGCGCCCATGCGACAGTATGCCCTGCCCGCTCCAACGCCGTCCCGTACACATCCCCCAGCAGGGCGTCCGGCTCTATCAGTAGGACGCTCATACGAGGCTCAACTGGGCGCTGGGGTGGAGCGTAGCCGCCAGCCCGGTAAATTTATTATGTCTCGCGACCCTAAGAGAGGACTCCATCGTCTTAAACAAAGCATCGGCTACAAATACACTCGCACCGTTCGAACCGGTAGCCGTCGGCATTGCCTGCTTCGCCCCGCCAAAGAGTGCCCTGCCGCGGCGCAGCATGTCCGTGCTCAATCCGGGTTGGTTATCAAAAACACCAGCCACCAGGCCGTGAGCGCTTCTGTGCGCGGCCAGAACCACGCGGTGTCGTGCACTTTCAGCCGTGCGGGTTTCTATCATGCCGTACCCCAGCAGCAGCAGTGCCGACTCCAGGCTCTGGCGATGCGCCATAACCGGGCCATACCTGCCAGACAGGCTTAATTCCAGGTCACAGTCATTCTGCCGGGCCAGTGGCGCCAGCTGGTGTGCTGTTTCATGCAATACCGAGGCAACGGACACAGGTTCCAATTGGAAAACCTCTTGTGCCTGCCGGTCAGCACTCAGCAGGAAGCTGTCCAGAATCCGCAGCGCCGTTTCGGCGACGTAGGAGATGCTCTGTAAATCCGCGGTTTGCGGTGATGCCTGCCTCAGCTCTGACAGGCGGGCAATCTGTAGCAAGGGTAACTTTAGCTGCTCAGCGATTGCGCGTAGTAATCTGTCATCGGTGGTCGTGCCTGCCACACCTCATACCCTCTTTCAATGAAAGCAATTATACCATCATTTGGATACTAAGTTTGTTCGATTGTGCAGTAAACTGCAGTAATTTTTACGGAGTGAATTCGAGCGTTTTCAGCACAACGTCGTTGAAATCCTTGCCGAAGCTCTGTCCGGATAGCGTGCTGATGCGTATTGTTTTATCACGTAGTGGCAATACGACCGCACTGCCCTGCTTTTCGCGCTCGACTTCGCCATCTATGCGTGCACCTAGCACAGCTGGCACCCGCTCAGCCTTAAACGGCGAGACACGCACGGTGCCGCGTTTTGCGCTACTCTCATAACTCCCTAATACCCTATCGTACGGCTGTTCCAGCACCTCGAGTCGGAGCGCAAACGCAGCTCCGGATCTTGGCCCCGGCACAACGCCGCGGTGAAAATATCCATTCACTGGCGTACTGCCACTAGACTCATCGACAGTAGCGCTCCAGGTCTTGGGGTAGTCAAACCGAACACGCCCAAACGTGTCCGGACCGGAATACTTCAGATAGGGACTTTTGGATTGCTCGGCGTACTTCTGCTCCTCAACTTTTTTGGTTTCTTCGATAGCTGCATCTACCGCCGCAGCGACCTTTTGATCAGAATTGTTCTTATAGTCCTGCATCTCGGCGTACGCCCAAAAGGCAAAGCCGCTCGAGCCGAGGAACGCAAGCACGAATACCACGAGCGCAATAATTAATCCCCATGGCTTTTGCTTTTTTTGCTCGGACATCGATACGCCCGCTTGGGGATAGGACTGCTGGACCGGCATCTGTGGTGGTTGTAGCGGTTGACCAGCGGGCGGTAATGCCGGACTAGGCGGCATAGCCTGAGCAGGACCCGTCGGGGGCTGCTGATAGGGATTATCAGGATTCATATAGCTTATGCTATCTTAACTTTTCTTGCTCGGCAAGTAGGTATAGAGGTACACGCCGTTTTTCTCTTTAGCGATATCCTTGCCAGGAATTTTGAATGCAAAGCTTGCGAGTTTGACTTTTTGTTCGGGATAATTCTGAATAATCTTTTTATCCAACTTTTCCATATATCTGTCCAGCAAAAAGACATAAATGCCGTCTGTCCGTGGCCACATATGCCACCAATAATTCGCCCAGTGGATAGTAACGCTATCCCGGTACTTCCACGTACGTACGTAACTAATGATGACGAGCAGCGGATTCAACTCGTAGCCAACTACCTTCAGCCCCTTCTCGGCTGCAGCTTTTAACATAGCACCGTCACCGCTACCAAGCTCAAGAAGGGTCTGCCCCGGCTCTAGGTCGAGCAGGTCCAACGCAGCTGCTTTCTGCTTGCTCAGCGTGGGCAGATACGGGGCGCCAAAGAACACCACGAAACCAAATAGCAAGACCAGCCAAACAACAGCAAGGAAAATAAAAACCCACATACTAAGCCTGAGCCCTTGATTCCCAATCGGCCTTGACCCTGGCTACCTTGTTCTCCGCTTCCTGTAAGTACGCCTCGAGCTCCTTGGCAATCTTCATGCCGCGCTCATACAAATCAACCGCTTCGTCAACGTTCAACTCCGCTGACTGCAGCTTACCTAAAATCTCATCCAGCTCACTACTGAGTGTTTTGTAATCAGTTTTTTGACTTGCCATATGCTTCCATTATAAGCCTTCTTTTTCCAACTCGCTAATGACCCGCGGCAAAAACAGTCCCGCAATGTTTCTTACGAATTCATGCTCCTCAGACTCAAAATGTATCGGCGAGGCGCCTGTGGTGCATTGCCATAAAAACGTTTCAGAATCAGGCAAGTCTGCGCTTAATGCATATGCGCGCTCTTGTGCTCTAAATTCACTTATAGACCCGTAGGAGTTCGCCTTTCCGGTAGTAACATGAGCATGCTGAAGGCCATATTCCATCCAGCCAGATATTTTATCGCCTCTGGCTCGCAACCAAAGTCTGTCAATCTCAAAATCCCCTTCCAGCTCCATAGATCGTATAAATCTTTTCCTTTGCTTAGCGTCATCCACAGGTCTGAGGTCAAGGCCGTTATGTGTGTACTCCATCTCTGCAACAGTTTCATGGAACAGCACACGGGCGAGTTTAGTTTTTCTTGCAGCTACTTCACGCAATTTCTGCTCATTGGCTTTTTCTGCATAAGCTGCCTTCGTTTCCGCATGTGCACGGCGTAATGATTCACGGCCAAAAAGTTTCACATCAATCCTCTTTCTTATTCTTGTTATAGCTTATTGCTAATTGTTGATGCTAGTTATGCTTGCTCGTAAATGACCGTCCTGCAGCTCAATGTCAATTTCGCCACCGATGGATACAGCTTTCGTTGATGTCACGATCTTGCCGCCAGAGCGCAGTACGGCATAGCCGCGACGCAGCGCGTCGGTCGGACTGAGTGCCGCCAGAACTTGCTGCCACAGCTGTAATTCGTGTCGTACGTCGCGCAAATACTGACTTGTAGTTTGCGTAAGCTCCGTAACCTTTGCCTGCAAACTTTTTTGCGCGTCACCGACACTTGCCTGTAGATAATTACCAAGGGCAACCTGGGAGTTTTGGACGTTTTGCAGCAGCGCCTGCTTGTCAGGGACAAGCAACTGCGCGGCGTTGCTTGGCGTACTCGCCCGCTGATCAGCTGCCAGTTCTGCCAGACTGACATCCACCTCGTGGCCAATCGCCACGATAGTTGGGATGCGGCTAGCAGCGATAGCCCGCGTTAACTGCTCGTGATTGAACGCTGCCAAATCCTCTGCGCTGCCACCACCCCTCGTCATGACCAGCACATCCACCGGATTTTCATGCGTGTTGAAGTAATCAAGAGCGGCAATCAGCTGGCCAGGCGCTCGTTCACCCTGCACCTGCACGTCCGCCAGCGCGATATCCACCCCACCCCAGCGCTCGTTCAAAATCTTCATAAAGTCATGGTATGCCGCTGATTCACCAGATGTAATCCGCCCAATGCGCTCCGGCGGATTCGGCAGCGGCCGTTTCCGTGACTCATCAAATAGCCCTTCCTTGCGTAACTTCTCTTCCAGCAGAGCGGCAGCCCGTCTGAGCGACCCCTCACCGACGGGCTGCATGGACTGCACGGTAATGCTAAATCCATACAGCGGATGCAGCCGCGGCGTGCCTGTCACCTGCACCATCAGCCCGTCCTCGAGCGGCCCCGGCAACTGGTAAACCGTACCAAATAATTTCACGCTGGCGCTCTCGTCCTTGAGGTCAAAGTACACCCAGCGGTTTTTGCTCACCCGAAAATTCGCCAGTTCACCCACCACACTCACCGAGGGATACGCGTATTCAATCGTCTGATTAAAAACAGCGACAAAATCTGAGACACTAAAGACCAGATCGCTCATGCTTCTCTGCCTCTTTTTCCAACTGCTCACTCAGCGCCGGCTTGGCATGTAATGTCTTATGGTAGAAGAAATACCCGAGCGGCAACTGCATCGACATAACGAGCACGCGGTACATGACGGTCACCGGCAGACTGACGGCCGCCGGGATGCCACCAGCCGACAACACGGCAGTCATGAGCGCTTCGTAAATACCAATGCCGCCCGGCAAAATCGACACCATGCCCGCAAAGTTCGCCACTGCATACGCCATAATCACCGCACCAATATTCACGAACTGACCAAACGCCGCGTAGACTGCATAAATCGTCAGCACCTCGCCAGCCACAAACAGCAACGCAAAAATGAGTGGCCGTCGCAGCAGGCTCAAGTCTTTTTTGAGCACCTGGAAGTTTTCGTGCAGCTCAGTAAAGGCCAGCTTGGCTTTGGATATATTGATCGCCTCCGGCCGCCGCGGTCGAACAATACGAATCAAACCGTTGATCAGCCGCGTAATGCTCGTGAAGAACATGTTGATACGCGTTTTACTGCCAATAATATAGGTTAGAAGCAATGTACCGACTGTGATGAGCGTGCCAAATATACCAGCCAGCAAGATCGCAAAGTCATTTGCCTGCCCACCGATCGCCAGCGCAATCAGACCCAGGAACAGCCAGATCTGCATGGCTATAAAGATCATAATGAAGCGCATCATCTGGATAAGCGTCGCCTTGGCCGTTGAGACTTTTTCATCTTTGAGCCGCAAGGCAATATATGAAAAGCCACTCACGCCACCGCTCGGAAACACCGTGTTCACGAAGTTCAACTCGGCCACGAGTCGCAGCATCGGCTTGAAACGAAACCGATCACCGACAGCACGGAACAGACTCTGGTACATATTTGCGTGAGCGGTATAGCTCAGGACTTGTGCCGGGACAATCAGCACCACCAGCCACAAATTCACGTGGTGCAGGTTGTCGAACGTCTCGTACAGCTGGTCACGCAGCGCGTAAGCCAGCACCACAAGTGCCAGAATGGTAACGATATTTATGGCGAGCTTCCATCGCCGCGATCGGAGTTTCTCAGTCACTGATAAGGTATTATAGCGTATACTATCAACGTATGATTGTAGCGATTCTGGGAAGACAGCCCACACTCGGGCTCGCAGAGCTTGAGAGCTTACTTGGCGCAGACACAGTCCGACCACTTGAAAGTGGTACGGCAGCTCTGGTCGAACTCGAGCCAGATAATTTTCCGATGGCGAGGCTTGGCGGCACCATGAAGGCTGCCCGTTATCTAACAGAACTTCCCTACACCGACTGGGATAAAATAGAAGAATTTTTAGTCCAAGAGTTACCTAAACACACCTGCTGTCGACCGCCCGGCAAAATTCGCCTAGGCCTCAACGCGTATGGATTTAAGGTATCGGTAAAACGACTTAACGCCACCGGTCTGACACTCAAGAAAGTCGTGAAGCACCCACCCGAAGGTGAAGGTCGCTCTGTGCGCGTCGTACCCAACAATGCCCCTGAACTTAACACCGCCCAGGTTATTCACAACCAGCTGACTGGCCCGACCGGCTTTGACCTCATACTCATAAAAAACGGCGCCAAAACTATTCTCGCGCAAACATTTGCCGTTCAGGATATCGAGGCCTACGCTGCTCGTGATCAGCAGCGCCCCAAGCGTGATGCCCGCGTCGGCATGCTACCGCCAAAACTCGCGCAAACCATCATTAATCTGGCAACCACCACCACTGACCCCCATCATGGCGCCATCCTGCTCGATCCTTTTTGCGGAACAGGCGTTGTCCTCCAAGAAGCACAGTTGATGGGCTTTGATGCGTACGGCACCGATTTGGAGCCGCGCATGATTGAGTACAGTCAGGAAAACCTCGCATGGCTGCACGACACGCACGAAGTCGCAGCAAATTATTACCGACTCGAGATAGGTGATGCCACCGATTTTCAGTGGCATAACCCGAAAGCGATTCGTTTCATCGCGTGCGAAACCTATCTCGGCCGGCCATTCTCTGGTCCGCCCACCCCACCGGTACTAAAAAAAGTCATACAGGATGTCGACACTATTCATAAAAAGTTTCTCCGAAACGTCGCCAAACAAACTGACCCTGGTTTCCGAATGTGTATTGCCGTTCCGGCCTGGAAGACCAAAAATGGCTTCCAGCACCTTAAAACCCTTGATTCTCTCGAGGAACTAGGGTATACTCGTGTAAGTTTTGTTCACGTGAGCCATGAGGATCTCATCTATCATCGCGAAGACCAGATAGTTGCCCGTGAACTGGTAGTACTAATAAGGAAGTAAGTTATGGCAAAAGTTAAAGCAGGTGGTAGTAGTAAAAACGTTCACGACAGTCCCGGCCAGCGACTGGGCGTCAAACTTTTTGGTGGCCAAAAGGTCAAGAACGGCCAAGTCATCGTCCGACAGACCGGTCTGACCAAGCGTGCTGGTGATGGCACCTACTTCAGCCGCAATTACACAATTCATGCCGCCAAAGATGGTATCGTAAAATTCCAGAAGCGGCGTGTCCGCCTCTTTACCGGCAAAACCGTCCAGCGCACTGAAGTCACGGTCGAATAAACAATATCAACGAGATATTCAAACGTACTGCCCCATGCATGGCGCAGTACGTTTTATTTTGCAGCCATGTATAGGTAAACCTCGCTAGCCCTCACCCTGCAAGGGAGCTTGCCCATATGGACCTGTATAAAGGTCATCTGCTTCTTCATGTAGAACACGACTAATATACTCATCTATGACTGCGGGGTCTGACTGATTAGCCTCCTCGCCCAAGCGTGGAACATAGCCATTAATAACAAATCCGCCACGCTCCCTCGCTTCATCTCGCGGTTCAGCAAGCTGGTCAAAGTCTGCCCTCTCCTCGCTTTTGCTAAAATCTGCCCGGTAGATATAACCAATCATACGAGCTGTGCGACCATTGCCGTCTTTAAAAGGATGTAACATTACCGTCGTCAAAGCTAGTGCATCACCTATGCGTGCGGGATTTATCGACTCATCTGAATTTTGTATCTTCTCGTAAATAGAAGTGAACAAGTCATACCTCTCCTCGGGCGCCACAGTTGCTTTATCACCTATTTTCACAGTGTCGTCATGAATGAGCGTATCATTCGATCCCTGTAGGCGTCGGTTGAGATCGGTCAGGAATGTCGCAAATGTTTCTTTCGGCTGCTTTTTTAGGGCTTCAACCCGTGCCCGTGGCGTCTCGCCGCCAAGCCCATACTCCCCGAGCATAGACTGTAGCTCACCCAAACTTAATTTTTCACGAGGGTGGTCACTCTCCTGCCTACTTTGTGCAGTACCAGCTCCGACCTCTGTCGACCCAAGGCCCCTGTCCTCTGCTTCTGTTTCCGGCAGCTCAACAGTACCTAGGCCCATTGGGGCAGTAACCATATCGACAGCAAGCTCGGCGGCAACGTCTAGGCCCTCCTGGAAGCGCTTACCTGTAAGCTGAGCATCAAGATGTTCAATATTTTGCTGGGGTGCTTTTTCGATACCGGTCATTTTTGTTTTTAGTTTAGTTAACTCTTATAGATTATAGCATAAGATTTATATTTGGTCAATTTGCTTGTCGTATACAAAAAGAACCTTCCCGTAGAAAGGTTCTTTGCCCTGCTAAGCGTTAGCTTTAAGAAATGCCTAGGTGGTGCTTGATGCGTTCTACGACGTCAGCAATCACGACCTGCGATTTGACTAAGTAATCGTCCACGCCCATCTCTTCAGCGCGCTGGCGGTCAGAGTCCTGGCTCAGTGCGGTCAGCATGATGATTTTGGCGTTGGTCGTTTCCGGTGTGTTGCGCAAAATGTCGAGTACGTCAAAGCCACTGACTTTTGGCATCATGATATCGAGCAAAATGAGATCAGGCTTATACTCTAGTGCTGCAGCCAGGGCCTCTTCACCATTAGGCACACGCTTGAGATCAAACCCTTCAGCATGCAAACGGGTTTTATACACGTTTGCGAGCGTATCGTCGTCTTCAACAAGGAGGATTTTTTTAGCTTTTGCGTTGGCGGCAGGAGTTGGGTTTGGTTGATCGTTCATATGCTTATGCTACCCCGTTACTTATCTGATTGCAATACTGCCTGGACAAAACCGCGAAACATCGGGTGCGGTCGGTTTGGCCGGGACTTGAATTCCGGATGGAACTGACTGGCCAGGAAGAACGGGTGGTCGATGCCCTCGATAATCTCGACGAGTGTACCGTCGGGACTGGTGCCAGAGGCGCGGATGCCCCACGCTTCGTACTGATCACGATACTCGTTGCTGCACTCATAACGATGGCGATGACGCTCCTGGATCTCTTTCTCGCCATATACTTTGGCTGCTAGGCTGCCCCTCTCAAGCTTACACGGATAATTGCCGAGCCGCATGGTTCCACCAGTGTTTTCTTTACCCTTTTGGCCATCCATAGTGTCAATAACCAGGTGCCTGCCGTCTGGCTGCACTTCTGCCGAGCTGGCGTCAGCAATCCCCGCAGAACGCGCTGCCGCAATCACCGCCATCTGCAGCCCCAAGCATAGGCCGAGGTATGGCAACTTGTGCGCCAGAGCGTACTGAGCAGTTCTAATTTTACCTTCGACGCCGCGCGTTCCAAAACCGCCCGGCACCACAATACCATCTAACCCCTCCAGAGCCTTACCAACATCCGCACTCGGCTCATCGAGTGCTTCAGCGTCAATCCAACGAATGTCCAGCTTGGTATCCTGTGACCAAGCAGCCGCTCGCAGCGCCTCGAACACCGACATGTAGGTATCGGTGTTGTCCATGTATTTGGCAACCACACCAATTGTCGCCTGCGCCGAAAAGCCATTCGTCGCCCGCTTGACGACTTCGCGCCACTCCTTCAGATGCGGCTTACTAACCTTCAATGACAGCCGTCTGCTGATAACATCGGCAATACCGGTGTCCTCCAGCGTTAATGGCACCTCATATATACTCTGTGCGTTCGGCAGTAGCGCAATAGCTTCTTGTGGTACGCCGGAAAACAAGCTGAGCTTCCTGACAACGCTCTCTGGTGCTGCACGCTCAGAACGGGCCACCAGCACATCCGGCACGACACCATAGCCGCGCAAATCACGCACTGCGTTCTGTGCCGGTTTGGTCTTGAACTCCTGGCTTGCCCCCAAGTATGGCATATAAACAACATGCACGTAGAGCGAGTTCTCGCGCCCCACGCGAAAGCCCAGCTCACGAATGGCTTCAATGAAGCTTAGCCCCTCGTAGTCACCAACCGTACCGCCAACTTCCACGATATGCACGTCATAGCCCTCAGAAGCTGCCAGGATTTCCTCTTGCATTGCCTTCACCACATGTGGGATGTACTGAACTGTCTTGCCCAGGTATTTGCCGGCGCGCTCATCGGTGATCACCTTTTGCAGCACACGGCCACTCATGAGGCTGCTGGACTGCGTCAATTCTTCGTCTAGAAACCGCTCGTAATGCCCCAGATCCAGGTCAGTCTCGGCACCATCTTTAGTCACGAAGCATTCGCCGTGCTCCACAGGGTTGAGCGTGCCAGCGTCGACGTTCAGGTAAGGATCACACTTTTGGATGTTGACTTTGAGACCCCGGGCTTTTAGAAGGTTGCCAATTGAGGCGGCCGTGATACCCTTCCCGAGCCCAGAAAGCACACCACCTGTCACAAACACAAATTTAGTAGGCTTTTTTGCCACTTTACGAGATTCCCCTGCCAAACTTAATGTCTCAATACTACCACAACTGGTATAAAGCTGAAAATATCTAAAATCAGCACTACTTTCCCAGCCCCGACTTACCTGGCCAGCTACATTACAGATTTACTTTCTCAGCTGTTCAACTGCGGCGTCTTTTTGCGGATCACGATTGTTCTGGATATCCTCTACGCTACGCTCAACTTTTTTGTCTGGCTCGATTCCCTCTTTGTCAATATTCTTGCCATTTGGCGTGTACCATCGGGCTATCGTTACCTTGAGCACGCCACCGTTTGGCAACCGCTCCAGTGTCTGCACCGAGCCCTTACCGAAAGTCTTTTTGCCTATTAGCGTCGCCGCACCGTTGTCTTTGAGCGCACCGGCAGTAATCTCGGACGCGCTCGCGCTACCTTCATTGACAAGCACGACAGTCGGCATGCCGTCTAAAATTGCCGGGCCGCTTGAATCGTACGTCTTGATCGTAACACCGTCACGTTTTTCCTCTAACACCTCCTTGCCCTGCGGCAACCAGATACCAGATAGCGAGACAGCTGCCTCAAGCAATCCGCCAGGATTGTTGCGCATGTCCAACACCACACCCTTGACCTTGGCATCTTTAAATTTCTGCGCAGCGTCACGAGCCAGCTGGCCGGTCGTTTCATCGAATCGTGCCACCTGCATATAGCCGACATTCCCGTCCAAAATTTCTGACTCAACGCTTGGAATGGTTATCGTCTGGCGGGTAATCTCAAAGTCCAGCTGCTCACGATTGTCACGCACCACCGTGAGCTTGACTTCGGTGCCAGCCTCGCCCCGAATCTTCTCTACTGCCTCAGTGACACTTAAGTCATAGGCTGACTCACCGTTAATCTCAACGATCACATCACGTGCCCGCAGACC
>CAZWRS010000002.1:0-75617 GCA_964636435.1 uncultured Candidatus Saccharibacteria bacterium
TCGCAGATGGCCTCATCGTCTAACGGTTAGGACACCAGGTTTTCATCCTGGCAATCGGGGTTCGATTCCCCGTGAGGTCACCAAAGTAAAAGCCCCGCCTACAGCGGGGCTTTTGCTTTGGTGTGATGAGACTGTAGGCCGAGCTGGAAAAAGTGACCAGAGCCTTAAAAAGCGGCATGCCGCTGCATGAGTGGACGATAGTCGATCATGCTAAGGTGAAGTGTTTCTAAATTGGACTGTGACGCTCGCGCTGCCTGAGAGCATGGCAGGCGAAACTATCTGTGGGTGCACCACGAGTGGCTATACGGTTTCTACCAAGGCAGCGGACAGTAATTACTATTACGGACCCTGATGCTGGTAGAAACTACTACAAAGCTGGCGACAGCTTTTATGTAGTATTTGGTGACGCTAAGAGGGTTCTGGACAAACGCAAGGATGATCGAGCGGCCGCCTGTAGGAACGAAAAGCCTGACTTTGCACAGCCTTTTGTGGATGTAATGGCGTCCTTAGAGCGGCGCTAGTATCATCACATAAAATGCCCTGGCCAGCTCAGGGTAATTTTTGTGCTTACTAACTGTTTTGAAGTACCGCGCGTGCGTGCTGTTCGAAGTGGGGTGCCTCTCGTCAGTGACCAGCGACATGAGTAGCCAGGAAGTCGACGGTGTGGTCTTTCAGTGGTGCCTGCTCAAAGAACAGATCATGGCCGTATCCCGGAAAGGTAACGGTGATGCACGGGTGTCCCATTTTATCTAGTCGGTCGCAGTCTGCGGCGTGATCGTTGGGCTGTCCAGCAAACCCCGTGTCATTATCGTAGCTTGCAAATAATGAAATCGGTCGATACGCGCTCGTGAACGTTTTGTAGCCATTAAAAGGTTCGGTGAATGCCAGATGATCCATGAGGATGCTAGAGGAGCCAACGACACCCCTCAGTCCCGGGATAGAGGGCATAGGGGAGAAGTGAGCCAGGGTATTACTGATTTGCCCCCCAGCTGACCAGCCAGCTAGGCCGACACGGGTTGGGTCGATTTTGTAATAACTCTGATGAGCTTCGAGGTACTGGTAGGCTGCATAGATATCCTGGGCGCTCTCATAAAAAATCGTTGTGTAGACGTCCATTGCCGGTTGGTCATCAGGGTTCATGACAGGGTTTTCGTGGTTATCGGGCGGCATCATGGTGTAGTCGATGGTGGCGGTTACGTAGCCCAGCCGGGCGTAGTACTCGGCTGCTGCTTCCTGCTGGTAGCGATCGCCGAGAACCCAGCCGCCACCGTACACAAAGATTAGCAGCGGCCGTTTCGCCGCTGTGTCCCCGACAGGCTGGTAGATATTTAGCTTGAGATCCTTGGGAGATTGTTCATTAAACCGGAGTGACTTAAAGCCATCCTGGTCGGTGACAATTTGTGTTTCGAATGTCGACTCAAAGGTGAGATCTTTGTGTGATTGCACTGCATTAAAGACTGGGTTTCTGAAGCGACCAGCCGGGTGCAGCGGCTCAGGTTTGTTGTCAGGTGCTGGGCGAGGGTCTTCTTTTTTGCCGCCAGGTACTAGCTTTTTGATAGCGTCAATAACCTTCGTGATGAGATTACCGCTCGGCTTGTGCTGAGGCTCCGTATAGGCGGCAGGGGTGCTTGCTGGGGCGGCGCTTGTACTGTCGCTGGGCTGGCTGGCTGCTTGTGCATCCTGGTCGGTGACCAGGATGTCGGATGCGTTATTATCTGGAGTGGTGGCCGGGGTGGATTGCGGAGCGGGGGTTGATGATGGCTCCGAGGTCTGGTTGCGCAGCGAAAGGGCTAGCCCGGAGAGCCCAAGGCCTCCGATAGCAATGGCACATATGATGAGTATTTTTTTCACTTTTTTGTTTGGATTTTTTACTTAAGTGGTCTATGCAAAGTATAGTGCATATGCTAACATAACGGAAACTACTTTAAAAAAAGAGAACAAAAGAGGGAAGACAAAAATGAAAACCAGAAGTTTCGTGATGCCAAAAATATGGCTGTACGTATTAACGGCAACTGTGCTCACTTTGAGCATAGCTACTGCCCCTATGACAGCCAGTGCGGCGGTATCGATTAGTATCGATAGCCCAGTTGCGGGCCAGAGTGTAGCTGGTGGGCCAGTTCAGATTGCCGGTACCGCTACAGCTGGACGGACGGTTGTGGTGTACAAAGGGGCGAGGCCGCTAGCCATGACGAGGGCTGACGGGTCAGGGCAGTGGCGTGTCGACGTGGCCAGCCTCGGTAACGGATCACATACATTGACCGCTAAGGTTATCGGTAATGATGGTTATGGCTATTTCAGCTCCACAAACGGCGCTTCGAGCGCCATGAACAGGCTGCGTTTGTCCGATAATGTTCTTAACCCCGGTGGCGATTGGCCAGTTGCGACGAGTGGTGCCCGGCTAGTGCCAACAGCTGTATCATCAGGATCTACGGTCGACTATCACTATATGCCAGGAGGCGCGGCTGCGCTGCCAGGTAAGTTTGACAAGAGTAATCCTGCTGATTTTGCTGACGTGAGCGGGTACCCTGCCAGTCCTGGTTTGTCGGGTGGTGGCTTTAGTCTGGATGGCACAAAGTGGTACGGCGTTAACAGCGCCCTTGATAACGTGTCAGTCGTTGATGTTGCGACCAACACCCAGGTAGGCACTATTGCGGTCGGTGGCACTCCTCAAACAGGTATCTTGGGGTCTGACGGAAGGTTTTATGTTGGCAACACCGATGACTCAACCATATCAGTTATTGATACCAATACTGACACGGTCGTGGCCACCCATACTATTACGGGGTGTGTTACGCCTGGCAGTCTCGGCTTTATGGCTTTCCCTAGTGGTGAGGACTATTTCTACGTCGCCTGTGCTCAAGATGGTCTTATTCTGAAGCTGCGTTTACAGGATGGCTCAGTGCTGGACACGTTAGACATTAGCGCGACGCATGGGATGATTAGCTCTATGTTCCTCTCGCCGGATAGCAAGACGCTGTACGTCTCTGGGATGCTTATGGAAGCAAACGGCAACAAGGTGGCTATCGTAGACGCCGCAACAGGCACAGTTAATAAGTCCGTCACGCTTTCCGGTGCGGCTATTGCTAGCAGCCTAACACCAGATGGGCAGTATCTCTATGCAGCGACGCAAGGCGCTGGCTTCGATATGGAGAATATAGACGTCATTAGCACTGCTACTGGTGATATCGTCACCTCAATTGACACAACTAGCACAGGTCTCGCTGGCGTGGTTTCGTTCGATGAGCCAAGTACTGCCACTAGTGACGTAACCTTCACATTGGGTGCGGCAGCAGATGGCGGGACAGATTCAGTGGTTAAAGACGGCGAGCTGGCAGCAACGGGCGTCAATCAGCGAATACTGATGCTAGGAGCTGCAGCGGTACTGGGCCTCACCCTGGTGGTTGCTCGCATCAGAAAAGTAATTCACTACCGTTTAAGCGCGTAGGTACTACCAGCAGGAGCCAGGCTACCATCTCGCTTGGCTCTTGCTATTAAAAAGCACAAGCAGTTACACTAGTAGCAGACTATGAGCAAGACAACCGATAGGGCGCCAAATGTGCCAGTTACCAAATTCAAACGGACGAAGATTATCGCCACAATTGGTCCGTCGACGATGCAGTACAGTTACGTGCTGCGCCTGATCAAGGCTGGTGCGAATGGTATTCGGCTGAACTTCAGCCATGGCAGCCAGCAGGAGAAGGCTGAACAGATCAAATGGATTCGTAAAGCGAGCCAGGAGTACGGTAAGCCGGTCGCTATCATTCAGGACCTGCAAGGGCCGAAGATTCGCCTAGGTGATTTCGACGGTATAGTTAACGTCCGATCTGGCCAAAGCTTACGGTTTAAATTTAACGCTAATTACGAGCAGTCTGGTTTTATTCCGACCCAGTATGACTTGAGCAAGAAGGTCAAGCGGGGGGAGCGTCTGTATTTATATGACGGCAAGGTCCGGACGACCATTGTCAGCGTAATTGATGGTGTCGTGCATGCACGGGCGGAAAACAACGGTATACTTATCAAGCGCAAAGGCATGAATTTGCCGGACACTGACTTTGGTGGCGATGTGATCACGGAGAAAGACAAGAAGGATATAGCCTTTGGTGCCGAGCACGATATTGATTGGGTGGCGATGAGCTTTGTTCAGACGGCTGATGACGTACGCGTGCTGCGCCGCATGCTGCGAAACCTCGGTAGCGATGCCAAAATTATGGCGAAAATCGAAACCAAGGCAGCTGTTGAGAATCTGGAGGACATTATCCAGGAGGCTGATGGTGTGATGGTTGCGCGCGGTGATTTGGCGGTTGAGACTCTGCCAGAATCGGTACCGATCGTCCAGCGCAAAGCAATTGGCCTGGGACTGAAGTACGCCAAGCCATCCGTCGTTGCGACGCAAATGCTCGCGAGTATGACTGAGATGCCGGAGCCGACGCGAGCGGAAGTTTCTGATGTGGCGACCGCCGTCATTGTTGGCGCGGATGGTGTGATGCTGAGTGATGAAACGGCAAATGGCCAGTACCCTATCGAAGCAGTCAAGGTCATGAAAGAGATCATTCTCTATACGCAAGAGAACATGCCAGTTATCGCTCTGTTTCCGGAAGGTGACGATAAGACCATAACCCGCCAGGAGGCAATCTGTACGGCAATAATACGACTGGCTGAGGATGTTCAGGCAAAGGCTATCGTCGCTGAAACCAAGTCGGGTGCAACGGCGCTACAGATTTCTGCCCGGCGACCGGACCGCCCGGTTATCGCCGTGACATCTGAAACACGCGTGGCCCAGCAATTAGCGCTCAGCTATGGGACCAAGAGTTACGTGCGCCCGGATAGTAGGTATGCCGCCACCAAGCTCACCGACTGGCTGCTGAAGACAAAGGTGTTACATGTGGGTGATATGGTAGTGTCAGCATCTGGCCAGTATCCTGGTGTGGTCGGTACGACAGACACCATCAAGGTTCGAATTCTGGAATAGAGAAAACCAACGAGGGGCAAACAAAAACCATATGAGCTTACGCAAAAAGACCATCCGTGATATTGACCTGCAGGGCAAGTCAGTGCTGGTACGGGTCGACTATAACGTGCCATTCGAGCACGGTAAAATCAGCGATGATTACCGGATTAAGAAGTCGCTACCAACCATTCAGTACTTGTTGCAACAAAAGTGCAAAATCATCCTCTGTTCACACCTGGGCCGCCCTAAGTCCCCAACCGACAAGAACGCATCGCTACAGCCATGCGCTGAGCGCTTAGGCGCGCTGCTGGACCAGCGAGTGCGCTTTAGCGAGGACTGTATCGGGCCCAAGGCACAAGCAGCGGCGAAAGAACTCAAAGCAGGTGAAATTCTGCTGCTTGAGAACTTACGCTATCACGAAGCGGAAGAGGCAAATGATGACACGTTTGCCCAGGAGCTGGCTAGTCTCGCGGAGGTCTTCGTGCAGGAGGCATTCGGTGTGGTGCACCGCGTCCATGCTTCGACCGACGCTATAACCAGGCACCTACCGAGCGTTGCTGGCTTGTTGGTTGAAAAAGAGGTGACTACCATTACTGAGGTTATCAAGAACCCTGAGCGACCACTTATGGCTATCATTGGCGGTTCCAAAATTTCGGACAAGATTCATATCCTGGAGCGCTTCGTCGATATCGCTGACTTCGTAGCAGTTGGCGGCGCGATGTCTAATACCTTCCTCTTAGCCGCCGGTATTGAAGTTGGTAAGAGCTTGGCTGAAAAGGATGAAATTGACCTGGCTGACGATATCATTGAAAAGGCGCACGCCAAGTCCAAAAAACAGCCGTTCACCTTCTACATTCCCCAAGACGGTGTGGTGGCAAAAAAGATCGACAGCCACACGAAGACGCGTATCGTTGACTGGGATGCCCACGTTATCGCCAGTATCCAGAATTACCCGAAGCGTCCGCCGCGAGATTCTGGTCAGGTTGACGATGATGAGATGATTTTGGATATCGGGCCATTTTCCGGGGCGTTTATCGCCGGCGGCATGCAGCTGGCGAAGACAGTCGTGTGGAACGGGACGATGGGCGTAACAGAAACTGATGGACTGCAAGGGCCAGTGGGGCCGTTCGCGCACGGTACGGATATGATTGTTGACGCTATGCTCGGCGAATACGGCCACAAGCCGTTCACGGTTGTGGGCGGCGGCGACACGGTTGGCTACCTGGAAGAGCGTATGCTGGTCGATAATTTCGGGCACGTCTCAACAGGGGGTGGTGCCAGCATGGAACTGATGAGCGGCAAGCAATTGCCGGGTGTCGAGGCATTACTTGATAAATAGTGGTATACTACACAACAGATAATAAAGCATAAATAGTATGGCAAGCACACAAAAAAGAACACTCGTTGTCGGCAACTGGAAACTGCACCTTAATACTTCTCAGGCCAGCTTGCTGCTCCACCGTCTGCAGGAGCGTATCAAGATTTACCGTGATATAGAGGTCGTGCTAGCACCAAGTATGCTGGTGTTACAGCCCCTGAGCTTGCAGATTGATCGCCGCAAGTTCCGCTTGGCTGCCCAAAATGCCTTTCATAAAGACACCGGAGCCTACACCGGCGAAGTGAGCTTTGCCATGCTGCAGGATCTGGTGCACTACACTATCATCGGTCACTCCGAGCGCCGCATCCACTTTAGTGAATCATTGGAGATGGTCCGCGAGAAGGTGGCCTCGGCGATACGAAACGGCATCTCACCCATCCTGTGTGTGGGCGAAACGATCGAAGAAAAGCGGGCTGGCGAGACCAACCAGGTACTGCACGACCAGATTACGACGGCACTGGCTAATTTGACGTCGACTGATATGAAAAAAGTCGTGATCGCGTATGAGCCAGTCTGGGCAATCAGTACCTTCGGCGGCGAGCTGGCAAAGCCGGACGAAGTCAAGAAGCGCATGGATTTCATCCGTCGACAGGTTGCAGATCTATACGGCAAGCGGGCGTCCGAGCGTGTACGCGTACTGTACGGTGGCAGCATTGACCACGACATCGCGGCGGGCTATCTGTCTATCGACGGCTGCGATGGTGTATTGGTCGGTGGTGCCAGCACCAACTACCAGAAGTTCGCAGGCATCGTTGATGTGGCCTACAGATTACGTTATAAGGACGGAGAAGACTAATGGCCGAAAAACCCAAAACACCTAAGAAGTCCAGGATGATTGATGTGGCCCAGCCTGGCCGGTCGGCGCCCAGTGCCTCGTCCCGCCCGGTTATTGTTGGCAACAAGCCAACGGTGCAGGATCCGATGGTTAATGATAAGCAGAACGTGCAAGCTGGCGAGCAGCCGGTTGCTGTCAGGCGAAGCGCCCCTCAGGTCATCGCACCGCTCTCTGACGCAGAAAAAAGAGCCGCTGAGAATGATACCGATACCTCGACCAATGCAGACCAGGCTGAGCAAACGCCAGTAGAAGCGCCACCGGTACCGGCGACTGAACCAGCCAGCGAGCAGCCGGGAAGTTCGGATGGGGGTGGTAGCGCATCCGGCTCGGGCAGCGATAAGAATTCAGGTGGCAAAAGCTCATCAATTGTTGATGCAGTGGTTGACCAGGCTTCCAAGAATAAGGATAAAAAGGGCGACAAGAAGCAGGCGGAGCTAGAAAAGCGCCAGGCCGAGGTCGAGAAGTTAATTGAAGAAAAGAAGTACTTCGTCCAAACCTCTCAGGTTGCTAAAAAGCAGCGTAAGACCCGCTGGGCAGCCCTGTTGCTTGTGATTTTGCTGCTTGTCGGTGCGTACCTCGCCATTGACGCACAAGTTATAAAGAACGATATTCAGCTGCCGTATGAATTTTTCAAGGAAGAAGAACGAGCCACGCCAGCACCACTTCCCGTATCTGGCGATAATGACAATGCCCAGAAGGCAGAATCTACAGATGAAGAGTCTAAAGAGCCAGCTAATGGCCAAGATGCGGAATCTGTAGACGGACAGATGCCAGCCCAAATAAGCGCTCGCGATACGGAACGAAAGATCGAGCTCAAGAATCTGCAGCAAAAACTCGAAGCCTATTTCAATGATCGCGGCGCGTATCCGACCGGCGCAGGTTGGGCAACGTCAATTAACGCAACGAATGATGAAATCACCGGGCCACGAGGTGATGCCTACACGTACGAGTCGGATGGGCGATCATTTACGCTGAGGGCGCAATTGGAGAATGCGAGCGATCCCGATGCCGCGGATGGCTTTTACGTTATCAATTCTCTGAACGAATAATCACAACGGCGTTAGCTTCATAAAATTGCTACAATGGGATGATGCAACATGATCTCTTGGTGGGTTTGAATACGGAGCAGCAGCGGGCGGTGGAGTGCACCGAGGGGCCGCTGCTTATTCTGGCTGGCGCTGGTTCTGGCAAGACGAAGACGCTCACGCACCGCATTGCGTACATCATTGCGACCGGGAAGGCCACACCCTATAACATTCTAGCGGTGACGTTTACCAACAAGGCCGCCCGGGAAATGCGTGAGCGCGTCGCACAGCTGCTCGGCCAGAGTGCTGATAACCGTTCATTCATGCCCTTTATGGGGACGTTCCACTCTATCTGCGTACGACTGCTGCGGCAGGATGGGGAGCATATCGGCATCCCGAAGAACTTCGTGATTTTTGACGAGGCAGACCGCCTGGCGGCTGTGAAGCAGGCTTGCAAAACGGCCATGATTGATGAGAAGAGCTACCCGCCGCGAACACTGGCGAGCATTATCAGCAACGCTAAGAATGAATTATTAACGCCGCAGGATTACTTAGGGGTGGCTAGCGGTCCGACGCAGCGTGCGGCGGCGCAAATTTTCCCACTGTATCAAAAAACACTCAAAGACAACAACGCACTGGACTTCGATGATTTGATTTCCCGCACCGTCAACTTGCTGCAAGCGCAGACGACAATCCGCCGCAAGTGGCAGGAGCAATTCAAGTACATCATGATTGATGAATACCAGGACACCAATGCTGCGCAGTACAAGCTCGTGAAATTATTGACAAACATTAATAATAATATTGTAGTAGTAGGCGATGATTTCCAGTCGATATATTCATGGAGGGGCGCAGATTTCCGCAATATTCTGAACTTTGAAAAAGACTATCCCAATGCAACTATTATCAAGCTGGAGCAGAACTACAGAAGTACGCAAGCTATCCTGAACGCAGCTCATCAGGTTATTACTAAGAATAAAGAAAGATCAGATAAGAAGCTCTGGACAGACAACGGGGCTGGAAGCCCAGTGAGTGTATTGCAGGTCGCCAACGAGCGTGCTGAAGGCGAAGCCATAACCAGGCGGGTTAAGAACGCGGTGGATGCTCGGTTCCGAAACTACCGTGACTTTGCGGTACTGTATCGGACCAATGCCCAATCACGCAGCATTGAAGAGACATTCATTCGTTACGGTGTGCCGTATCGCATCGTGGGCGGTCAGCGCTTCTATGACCGTAAGGAAATTAAAGATGTCATGGCGTATTTACGCCTTATTTACCAACCCGAGGACCGGATAAGTTTTGAGCGGATTGTAAACGTGCCGACGCGCGGTATCGGTGCCAAGTCGGTGCAGAACTTCTTTACCTGGAAGGACGCGAATAATCTGGGCCTGCAGCAGGCACTGGAAACGGTGCGTGATCACCCGAACTTGACCGGCAAGGCCCGGAAGGGTCTGCAGGAGCTGGGGGACATGCTACAGTCTCTGCGCGAGCTATCGACGGATACTCCGCTGCCAGCGTTGCTCGATAGCCTGCTGCGGCGGATCGACTACTTTGCCTACATTGACGATGGCACGCCGCAGGGCGAATCACGTGCCGAGAACGTGCGAGAATTGGTGAGCGTCACCCAAAGTTACCAGGGCCTGGGATTGGATGGCTTCCTGGAGGAGATGGCCCTGATCAGCGACATCGACTCAGCTGAATTCAGCAACAATGCCGTAACACTCATGACGATTCATGCTGCCAAAGGCCTAGAGTTCCCGGTGGTATTTATGATCGGCATGGAGGAAACGATTTTCCCGCACTCCCGTGCCCTGTACGATCAGGCGGAGATGGAGGAGGAGCGTCGGTTGTGCTACGTGGCGATGACCCGTGCCCGCGAAGAGCTCTACATGAGCTACGCAACCTCACGCATGCTTTATGGCGGTGTGCAGCACAACCCGCCGTCGCGCTTCTTGAGCGAATTTGACTCCCAACTACAGACCGACAGCATCAGCCTGGGTGGCGGGATGTGGCAGAATATCTTTGAACAGGAAAGCTATGACGACTTGCCGACCACGGTAGTCGATGAGCCGCAATATGTACCCGAGCTACATGAAGGCGACACCGTAAAGCACGATGTGTTTGGCCAGGGGACGGTCATGGAAGTCGATGGCGATAATGTCGTAGTGTACTTTAAGGGAAAGGGCGCCAAGAAGCTGAACGTGTCGTTTGCGCCCCTGCAAAAGTTATGATGTGGCGGCTCTGGTTACGAGTTGGCCGGTTGACCTACTGGGTAGCGTGGCCACTGCTGTATGTGTATCTACATGGCAGCAAGCGCACCCGGGTACTGGTGGTTCATGGCGACGAGGTGCTGGTGGTCCGTGGCTGGCTGGGCAGCGGTCGCTGGCTGCTGCCGGGCGGCGGCTTACACCGGCATGAACGGCCGGCCGAAGGAGCTAGCCGGGAGCTTGAGGAAGAGACCGGGCTCGCAGTAAATGCGACAGAATTGCAGCCACTCATATCTGATGAACCGATTCAGCAAAGTAGCCTGTCATTCAGGCTGTATGCTTTTGCGGTTAAGCTGGACAAAAAGCCGCAGCTCCGGCGGCAAAGGTTTGAAATTACCCAGCTGGCATGGATGAACTGGCGCACCTTGCGGACTGAGCAGTCAAGGGACGCTGATATCCGGCGTGTGCTGGACGCTTTTTTTCAGGAGTGAAATTTGCTACAATTGAGCCTGTTTAATGCTATGCATGACTTCGGTGGAGAAGGGGCGAGACAGCCATCTCCAAACTACTTATGAGCAAGAAATATAGTACAGGTACGCAGTACAGGCCCTATTTGGACAGGTTTCACAACCATCCCTACGTTTTGCCGGTGACGACATTTCTGGTTCTTTTCTTCTTATCGATTGCAAGCTTTATTGGCTTTAACGCTCAGGGCAACCCACCCAGCGATTCACATATCGTGGAGTTTTCTATTGAGCGAGAGCGCCGCTCAGTCCCGACGCGGGCCAAGACCGTCGGTGAGTTTTTGAGTAAAATCGATGTCACCCTGGGAGAGAATGACATCGTTGAGCCGAGTGTCGATACCCGTATTGATGACGAAAAGTTTCATATTAATGTGTACCGGGCGCGGCCTATCACTATTGTCGAGTCTGGCCAAGAGCGTAAGTTTGCCTACAGTGCAGCCACGACGCCCCGCAGTGTGGTGCGGCAGGCCGGCGTCGAAGTTCATCCGGAAGATAAGGTGGAGTCAAAGCTGCCAGACAATTTCCTCAAAGAAGGGGTGCTGGGTGAAAAAGTGATTATTGAGCGGTCAACGCCGGCTGACATTAACCTCTACGGCTCGCATGTGCCGGTGCGAACGCATGCGCGGACGGTCGGTGAATTACTGGAGGAGAAGAATATTAAGGTTGCAGACAATGATGAGGTGCGGCCGTCACCAGATACGCCGATCAAGCAGGGTATTCAGATATTCGTGGTGCGGCCTGGCACCAAGCTGGTCACTGCCGAGGAAGAGATTCCAATGCCGGAAGAAGTTGTCGAGGATCCGCGCCTGTCGTTTGGTGTCCAGGTCGTGCGCCAGGAAGGCTCCCCAGGAAAGCGAGTGGTGACCTACCAGGTGGAAATGGAGAACGGCAAAGAAATCGGCCGCAAGCGGATTCAGGAAGTCGTTGCCGTCAAGCCCGTCAAGCAGGTCATCGCCAAGGGTAAGGCGGTATACATTCCGTCTGATAAGTCATCGCTACTTAGCGCGGCAGGCATTCAGCCGTCCGATCACCAGTACGTGGACTACATTATCCAAAAGGAATCAGGCTGGAATCCGAACGCCCGCAATGCTAGCTCTGGTGCCTACGGGCTATGCCAGGCATTGCCGGGCAGCAAGATGACCTCAGCGGGCGCCGACTGGGAAGTCAACCCCATCACGCAGCTTAAGTGGTGCGACGGGTACGCGCAGTCAAGATATGGCGGCTGGGCGAACGCCTATGCGGCCTGGCAGCGACAACATTGGTGGTAAGCGGCTTTGGCTGTGCTGTTGAGGTACACTAGTAGGGTATGAGCAGTAGCAGCCCCCTCCCGAAAAAATCGCTTGGCCAACACTGGCTGCATGATAGGCACGCATTGGCGGCCATGTGCGAAGCTGCCGAGGTGGGTAAACAGGATACCGTTTTAGAGATTGGTCCTGGGCTCGGCACCTTGACCGAGGTGCTCACCAAGCAGGCAAAGACCGTCGTTGCCGTCGAGTTTGACCAGGCCCTGGCTGATGCGCTGCCGGGTCGGGTAGGCGCCGGCAATCTGGTGACGCACCAACAGGATATCTTGACATTTGATCTGACGATGCTGCCAAAGGACTACAAAGTCGTCGCCAATATCCCGTATTATTTGACGAGCAATCTTATCCGAGTGATCAGTGAGTCAATAAACCCACCATCCATTGCTGCGCTGCTGGTGCAAAAGGAAGTCGCTGAGCGGGTCGCGGCGGCGCCAGGGGATATGTCGTTGCTGAGCGTGAGCGCACAGTTCTACTGGGAGGTGAGTACTGGTCAGGTAGTACCAGCTGAGCTGTTCACGCCGCCACCTAAGGTTGATTCGCAGATCCTGGTGTTGAAAAAACGTCGTGAGCCGCTCTTTCCGGGCGCTGATATTCAAACATTTTTCCAGGTAGTAAAGGCTGGCTTCGCATCGCGCCGTAAGACCTTGCTCAACTCACTCAGTGCCGGCTTGCGCATTAATAAGCAGCAGGCTCATCGGTTACTAGCCGAGGCAGGCATTGAGCCCGGGTTGCGCCCACAGGCCCTGTCGCTCGCGGAGTGGCACAGTTTGTACGTAGCAGCGCGCCGTCTCGGAGTCATATAGCCCCCTCGTGCCTGTGGTAGAAAAAATGCTTATGGCTTTTACATTTTCTCTCTGTTTCGGTACTCTATTCTATATATGAACCCCGAAAACCAAAACCCCGGCGGCCATCCCGGCCCCGTGCCGGGACAGCAGCCTCCATATCAGGGCCAGCCGTACAATCAACAGGCACCCGGGCCGCACGTCTATGGTCCGCAGCAGTTTAGCCCGTTCCCGCAAGGCGGCGGTGTGCCGCAGCAGGCACCACCTAAAAATAATCGGAAGCTCATCTGGGCGGTGATCGCCATGGCCGTTCTGCTGCTCATAACGATCGGTGTCGCGGTATTTTTGAACCTGCCAAAAGACGGTTCATCCGCTGGTGATGATTTCATCCGCAGCTACGATTCTCCGGTCGGCCTGCTGCCGGGTATGCAGTCGGCTGATATTAAGTCCGGCAAATTTAAGCTTCAGGCCAGTTATGTCGGTGATGGTAATTTCCGGCGTGAGGGTGTGTTTGCGGTCAAGGATGGCAAGCTGCACTTCGCCATGGTCGCCGACGAAAAGCGGGTTAACGAGCTGGTCAAGCAGCTGTATGACCGTCGTCAGGGCAATAAGGCCACCTTTGACGCAGCTAAGCACGGCGTGACGAGCAATTTTTCGTACGACTTTGCTTCGATGGCGGGGTATCACTATCTCTATGATCAGAATGGCGGTGCCATGAGCGGCTTTATCCCTGAAGTGGACGCTGCCAAAGCGGCGAGCAGCACTGATAAGCGATTCACACTCACAACTGCCTGTGACAGTGCACTGGCTGACGTTAAGCAAAAGCTAAACATGCATACCACTAGCCTGATGTTTGATATCCGTGACATGGGTGTTAACAAGCGGCAGGCCGAGATCAGCTTTGCCACCAGACAGAGCATCGACAAGGCGGTCCGGACATTCTTCGATAGCTGCTATGACCTTAACTATAAGCCTTCGGCTGCGCTCAAAAAGTTTGTTGATGGCCTAAAGCAAAATATTACTACAAGCCCAAAGTTTACCTACTGGCAAGAAGAGGGGGTGAGCTACCTGGAGGTCGCTCCGCCCGATGAGAACACGCCGTTTGGCGGCAAGCTGCACTTTGAGTTGACAGCCTTGAGTACCGCTCCCGCTGAACTGACCGGCGCCAACGCATCGTATATCGAGCGGCGCAATCAGTTCGGGTTGGCCTACAGCCTGTGCCGCACCGACCCGATAATTACCCGTACCGTCCAGGACGGGTACCGCTTCCTGCGCGAAGACCCAGCCTATGAATACCCCAGTGCCCGAGATTCGGGCTACTTCTGTACGACACTATCGACACCGCGTCAGTATACGCCGGCAAAGACTGTTTCGCTGCGTTCAACGACCGGCGCCATGGTACCGGTTACCGGTGCCGCTATTGACGGCCTGCGGGGCCTGCACGACCTGACCTATGAGATAGAGAAGTACAATCTGCAGAACAAGCGGTACCCCGGGCCCAATGAATTTCGTGACATGGCGAGCAGCAACATGGGAGATTTGACCCTGACGACCCAGACGGCTTTCGCTAGCCGCTCCCTGGTCTACACGGCACTGCCTACGGAGTGTGAAGGTACCTGCAACGACTTTGTGCTGAGTTACGTGGCAGCACCGAACGTGCAAATCCAGCGCAGTACGTACCGGCCGCATTAATACTAGACATAAGCGCTTTTATACGGTATAATACTAGTGTCCTCTGCATAAGGGGAGTAGTAATTATGGGGCTGAATTTAAGCTCGACGTTGGACTTTAACAGTTAGATCAGCAGGCCGCTTGTCAGCGTTATAGACACCATTTAGTAGATGCAGAAAAAGTATCTCTTAGCGACATGGTTGACCGTGTTCTCGGTCGCCGTGAAGCACTCGCTTTCGCCTAAGAACGGAAGCTATCTTTGGTCCGACGCCAGATAGGATCATTAGATATCATATTTTCTGGATGCCCATACGCAAGTGTTCCATAGCGTATGGAAAGACTTTTGGAACAGTCTCTTCAGCCTTTTGTTCGTTTTTATGCTGAAGAGGTGAACGTAAACGGACTATGCCTGTAGGATAGACTAACTTAGTTAAACTAGCGGACGCGGGGGCAGTACCCGCCAGCTCCACCACAAGAGCATCAGAGAAATCTGGTGCTTTTTTGTTTGCCTTCTGACACCTCGTTTGGTCTATGGTAACCTACTTCTATGCTCAATAATGCTCGAAACATTTACGTTGGGTTGAAATTGGGGGAAAATGCTAGCCCCAATATGTCGAAGAGGTTGTGGACTACGTTGATTTCTTTGAATTGTACGCAAGCCCCCAAGTCGACTATGCGTTTCTCGCAGGTATCAATAAACCCATCACTATCCATATCGCACATTTCGCCAGTGAGGTAAATTTTGCTAACCCAAGGCGAAGAGAGATCAATGAAGCGGCCTTTCGGCATGCCCTTGTCTTAGCTGATAAATTCAGTGCGAAAAAAATCATCTTTCATCCCGAGCTCAAAGAAGATGACGACTGCTCCGTAGACGTATTGGCGAACTTTATTACGAATCATTATGATGAAAGGCTGCATCTAGAAAATATGCCATTTTCGTCAGAGGGATTTGAGCATTTCGCTGCGAGCCCACCCGAAATCGAAGCTTTGCTAGATTTGCTTGGTGTAAAATTCTGTTTCGATTTCGCGCACGCCTTCGAATTCCTAGAGTTTAGCGGCAAGGGTCCATCGGAAGTCGAGGAATTTTTAAAATTAAACCCGAGCCATTTTCATATTACCGACACAGACCTCTCGGCAGTAGTGTTGCCGGGCTACAATGAGCAGCATATAAATTTTGGAGAAGGAACTATGGATCCGGTGCTTTGTCGGAACATGGTACCGCAAGGCGCTTGGGTTACTATTGAAACACCGATGAGCAGCACCAAGCAGCTGAAGGAAGTTCAATTTTATATGGTCACGAGTTAGCAGCAGTTGCCTAGTTGCTAGTGCGGATACTTTTACATGTAAGCTATCGTTTCCTATCTAGGGAGCCTGGTTGACAACCCGATTCTAACCAGTACTGCTTATTAAGTTGTTTTACTATATATAAATTAAGACTATTAAAGGGATAGTATGAAAAGTACTCAGGGTGGTTCCAGTGCCTTATTGTTGTGAAAAATATAAGTAGGCCGTATACTTAGTTCATCAACTAAACAGGAAACAACATGCAAGAAAAAAGCGGAAATTCCCTAAAGTGCGAGTCATTGCCCTCGTCGCCCTCTTTTTGATGATTATTGGCATCGCAGCTTACGGCTTTATGCAAATAAAGGGGCTGAAATCACGAGTCACAACTGTAGAGAACAGAGTAAACGAAACGTATGCATATAACGAAGAGGGTGCGGATGAGGTTGTTGATATCAAGGTAGCTTCCCGCAGTACGAAGCAGCTACGTGTAGAGACCATTTATAGCATGGAAGGCACCCCGCAGTATGAGACAAAAAGCGTCGAGGAGTTCATCGTACGAATCAAAAACAATACCTCATGGCAGCACAATGACGGCGGGGCGATCCAGGCGAGAACCGCAAAGGGTGTTTTAATTTCCCCGGCAACCATTCATCCTGACGACTTTAAAGGTGAATCGACACTTTCTCTAGCACCAGGCGGTGAAGCCGAGATTACTCTGCATTTTGTCGCTCCGGAAGGTGAAAAAATTACAGACATCTATACTGATGGCAAATAAGTTATCTAGTCTGCCGTGTAAGAAAAGCATCGACAATAGTACATAAAGATAATAATTTTACATATAAACTATCTTTTCCCATTTAGAATTCTTTATGGAAGGAGAGGGTATGGGAAAAAGTTTAGTACCGCGTTACTACATCCGCGATAGCGAAACTAATGAGCTTTGGTGCTTTGAAGCCGACGCGCTGGCTGGCTAGGGAGTTTTACGAAGCATGAGGCGTAAGTTTGACAGGTACTGCTGAGGGTCTGTCTTCGGGCGCAGCTTGAGATAACTCAGGTGATTGTCGACGAATGAAATTCTATTCTCTGGCCACTTATCGGTATTGGCTCGAAAGGCAGACTTGGTTACAAGTGCTGGATTTCTTTCCATAGCCTCCAGAGCTGCGATAATCTCTTCTTCAGTCATAACTTAACTACTCCTTAATTTTCTTAGGCTTCTTTTTTTCTTTCTTACCTTTGTCCTTGGGTACCGCATTCTCCTCTTCGTCTCCTACCAGTATGCGCTTGTTCGGGCTAATAAGCTACTTGTTGTATGGTGCAGTGCTGCAATGTTAGTGAGAAAACTTACAGTTTGTGAGAAGTTTCTGTCTACACTAGTTCTTATGACAATTACGAGTACGGCATTTCAGGACAATGATTTTATACCGGTAGAGTATGGATACGACGGACGCAATATTAATCCACCGCTAACCTTTTCTGAGGTGCCGACCGAGGCTAAAAGCTTGGTGCTGATAGTCGAGGATCCGGATGCGCCGAGCGGTACGTTTACGCACTGGATTCTTTATAATATTTCGCCAGCTACACTGCAAATTATGGAGGGCGAGCTGCCTATCGGTGCCGAGCAGGCGACGAATGACTATGAGACCAGAGCGTATGGTGGACCGCGACCTCCGGACGGCACCCATCGCTACTTCTTCAAGCTCTTCGCGCTTGATACGAAACTGGATGAGGTGCAGCCGGAAGATAGACGTGAAGATGTCTACGAAGCCATGGACGGTCACATCATTGAGCAGGCTGAGCTCATCGGGCTGTACGCCGCGTAAAGATTGACGCTTACGCTCAGACGTGCTACAATTAATTCTCATTGTTCTAAAAAGTGAATCCAGAGTTTGGGAATAGTTTTACTTCTAGGTTTCATTTAGTGACAATCGAAGTAATAACTAAGGGCCGTTAATGCGGGCTCAGCAAACAAAAGGATTCTATTTTTATGCCTTCATCATATAAAAAAACCACCAACCAGCGGTCGGCCTTTGGCGGCCGTCGTCGTACCTACCGATCGGCACCGCGCCAGAATAAACGCCGCCAGGGTCAGTACATCGACCCCATTAAATTTGTTAAAGCTGCCCGTCCGGTTGCCGCCGAGCAGTATGAGGCGACGCATCAGTTTGATGATTTTGACCTGCATGATCTACTTAAATCAAACCTAGCCACTAAGGGCTACCAGACACCGTCGCCCATCCAGGACCAGACGATCCCGGTCGCTTTGTGCGGCAGTGACGTTATTGGTATTGCTAACACCGGCACTGGTAAGACGGCCGCCTTTGCCCTGCCGGTCTTGCACCAATTGATGTGTAATCCGCATACCAAGGCGCTGATCATTGCACCCACCCGTGAGCTTGCCCAACAGATCGAAGCCGAAATGAAGTCGATCGCCAAAGGGAGCGGCCTATTTGGTGTGCTGCTGATTGGCGGCACGAACATCGGTCCGCAGCTGCGTGACCTGCGGCTCAACCCCCGGGTTGTCATCGGTACCCCTGGCCGCATCAAGGATCATCTGGAGCGCGGTACGCTCAAGCTGCATCAATTCAGCTTCGCGGTGTTGGATGAAGTCGATCGCATGCTGGATATGGGCTTTTTGCCAGATGTGACGACGATCATGCAGCAGCTCCCCACAGAGCGTCAGTCCTTGTTCTTTTCGGCGACGATGGACAGTAAGGTGCAGATGCTGATCGAGAGCTTTTCTAATGAGCCCGTCGCCATCAAGCACAAGACCAGTGATACGAGCGACAACGTACACCAGGACGTGGTGCGTGTATCGGCCGCCCATGAAAAAATCGACAAACTGCACGATATCCTCATCAGGGAAGAGGTGGAGAAAATAATTGTCTTTGATGAAACGCAGCGTAGCGTTGAGCGGCTCAGTAATGAGCTGATCGCTCGCGGTTTCAAGGCTGATGCGATTCATGGCGGCAAAAATCAGGGCCAGCGCCAACGTGCGCTTAATCGCTTCAAGAAAAATGAGGTGACGATTCTCGTGGCTACCGATGTCGCTGCCCGCGGTATCGACGTAAAAGACATTACCCATGTCATTAACTACAGCATTCCGCAGACCTACGACGATTATACGCACCGCATCGGCCGGGCCGGCCGGGCCGGCCGCATTGGTTACGCCCTGACGTTTATAAGTCACTAGCCGAGAAATACTGTATGAATAGCGCCGTCCAAGACCCATCGAAAATCAGAAATATTGCGATTATCGCCCACGTTGACCATGGCAAGACGACCATGGTAGATGGGCTGCTCAAGCAGTCCCATACCTTCCGCGACAATCAGGCGGAGATGGGCCAGGAGCTGATCATGGACAGTGGTGACCAAGAGCGTGAACGCGGTATCACGATTACTGCCAAAGTAACGGCCGTGCAGCATAGCGACTACCGGATTAATATTATTGATACGCCGGGGCATGCCGACTTTTCGGGTGAAGTAGAGCGGACGCTCAATATGGCTGACGGCTGTATTCTGATCGTGGACGCCCAGGAAGGCCCCATGCCACAGACCAAGTTCGTGCTCGGCAAGGCGCTCGCGGCCGAGCTCAAGCCAATTGTCATTATTAACAAAATAGACAAGCCCGGTCGTCGCATTAAAGAAGTCGAAGATGAGCTGGCGGACCTGTTCCTGGAGCTGGCCGTTCACGAAGAGCAGCTGCACTATCCGGTGTACTACGCAATTGGTCGGACCGGCAAGGCGTGGGACTCGATACCTGATGATGTAGAGGCGGAAGCTTCGCTGGCGCCAATTTTTGGCGCCATAACTCAGCACGTTCCGGCTCCACGGGTGGAGCTTGATAAGCCCTTTCAGATGCTCGTCACGGCTCTGTCATGGGACTCATATAAGGGTAAGTATGCGGTTGGGCGCATCAACAGAGGCCAGGTAAAGGCGGGTCAGCCGGTGGTGGTCTGTAAAAAGGACGGCTCGCTCGCAAAAGCAAAGATTGATACCGTCTGCATGAGCCACGGTGTGTCGAAGTTCGAAGTGCCCGGCGGAATCGCCGGCGATATTGTCCGGTTGACGGGCATTGGCGATGTGCAGATTGGTGAGACAATTGCTGACGCTGACAGCCCCGAAGCCTTGCCAGTGCTTGAGGTGGAGGCACCGACGCTCAAGGTATATCTTGGTCCGAATACCTCCCCTTTGAAGGGCACCGAAGGAGAGTTCAGCACCTCACGTCAAATTAGTGAACGCTTGCAAAAAGAGCTGGAGACGAACGTTGGTTTGCGCGTTGAGGAAGATGGTATCGGCTTTTTAGTGTCTGGCCGCGGCGAGCTGCACCTAAGCGTGCTGATTGAATCGATGCGCCGCGAAGGCTATGAGTTCGAGGTGGGCCGACCTCAGGTCGTGACGCGGGAAATTAATGGGGTGACTGAAGAGCCGCTCGAGGAGTTGATCGTTGAAGTTGCCGCCGAACATGTCGGTACTGTCCAGATGGAGCTCGGCGCCCGCAAAGCCGAGCTGCTCGAGCAGTTCGCCAGTCCAAAGGGCGTAACGAAGCTTGTGTATAAGCTGCCTACCAGAGCACTGCTTGGCCTCCGTAACATTTTAGTGACCAAGACGAAGGGGACGATCATCATGAACAGCCTGATGATTGGCTACCAGCCGCTCGGTTCATCATTGCAGCAAATCCGTAACGGCGTACTGATAGCCTATGAAGCTGGCACGACGACACCGTACGCCCTGCAGATGGCTGAAGGGCGCGGTGATATCTTCGTCGGGCCCGGGGAAAAAGTCTATGCCGGCCAGATTATCGGTCTTAACAAGCGTCAGGAAGACATGGAAATGAACGTGTGTAAGGCTAAGCACCTGACCAATATGCGTGCTTCCGGTAGTGACGGCGTGGTGCAACTGACACCCCCGACAATTCTTAGCCTTGAGCAATGTTTGGATTTTATTGAAAACGACGAGCTGCTGGAGGTCACGCCGAAAAACTTAAGACTTCGCAAAAAAGAGCTCGACCCCAATAAGCGCAAGCGCCAGAACAAGCAGTAATAAGGTATCCCGGCCGGTGTAATCCTGGTTTGTAATGTATTATGCACATATGAGTAGGCCGCGGATAGCAATCATGGGATCGGGCGAAGGCTCTACAGCAGAAGTGTGCGCTCGGTCAGCCGCTGATGGAAGCTTGCGTGCAGACATTGGATTGGTCATATCTAATCAGCCGGCGTCGGGCATAATCAGGCGTGCGGAAAGCTGGGAGCACGTGTATGGGTTAGCAGTAGATTCGATCGTGATAAACCAGCATACGCACCCTGATGGGGCGCATGCCAGGGGGCAAACAGACAGTGAGTCACTGGCTATCGCCGAGAGCCTGGTAAAGCATGACATTGATCTCGTCCTGATGATGGGGTACTTGAGAATCGTAGGTAAGTTGCTACTGGAGAGGTACGGCTTCGTCGCTGGCAGGCATAGTGATGTACGGCAGAGCCGGATGCTGAACTGGCATCCCGGTCCTTTGCCGCTGACTTCAAGCGAGTACGGTGTCGGGGCTGCCGAGAAAGTTCTGGATGCCTATATGGCCGGGAAGATCGTCAAATCTGCGTGTGTCTCGTGCATGCAGTTTCCGAATCAGTCGACGAAGGCCCAATTTGGCGGCTGCATGAGGTTCCGGTGCACGAGTACGACACACCCCAGAGTTTGTTTGGGCGTACACAAAAAATTGAAAAACAGTATTTAACACAAGACATCAACGAGTTTATTGAGCTCCAGTCGGGGAGTCAGTAGCAACTCGACTATGCGATAATACTCATAGACAAAACTTATGATACATGATATAATAAAAGAATGAGAGCATGTATTGTGATGCTAGTGGTCGTGGCGGCCTTGGTGTTTGGCACTACTGGGACTGTTGCGGCGACTGACGAAGGCTTTGTACCGCAGACGTCATCGACCAGAACGGATGTGCCGAGCCCGTCGGCCTTGCCGGCAGCCGGGGCGGGGCATGTGCTGGTAGTGTTTGCTGGGGCAACCGGTCTAGGTTTTGCCGGCCATGTATGGCTTCGGCGTAAACGGGTATAAGCCGGTAGGTTAATAAAAGCTCCGGCCACGAAGTGCGGCCGGAGCAAGTCTTTTGGCTTAAAGTGTTTTACCCAAATTGTTACCGAAGGACGAGCGGCTAGTAGGCGTATGCCATGCGCTCGCGGTGGTACTTTTCGTACGACTTGTAGTCTTTGTCCTTGCGGCTGTCGTTGTCTTTGTGGTCATAGCCGCGCTTGTGATCATCCGATTTATCGTAACGGACGAACTTGGCACGGTGGTGACTTGAGTGCTGTTTGTGGTCTTTGCGCTCGTAATTGACATGCTTGTATGACTTATTCCGGTTATGTGAGCGGTGCTTGTCATAGTCCTTCTTGTACTCAGACTTTTTGTCGTAGTCACGATAGTCTTTTTTGTAGTCTTTCTTTTTATGGCTGTCGCTATGCTTGTGATCGTAGTCCTTTTTCTTGTGATCATAGGACCTCTTGGAGACGTACTTGACGGGCTTCTTGTGATCGTGCCTGTCGTAGTCTTTGCTGTAGCGCTCCTTGTGATCGTGCTTCTTGTGGTCCTTTTTGTAATCCTTCTTATGCTCCCACTTGTTATCGTGATGCTTTACATATTTCTTCTTGTCATCGTCTTTTCGCCAGTGGTTCCAGCTGTACTTGTGGTCATGGTCTTTTTTGTGCTTGGACGATGGTCGCCACCACTTATGGGAGTCATGTGACTTCTTGTACTGGTGGCTGTATGAGTTGGATTTATGATGCTTCCAATCCCTATCCTTGCGGTCCGAGCTTTTATGCTTCTTATGCTTATTGTGGTAGGAGTGGTGCTGCTTTTTGTACGAATCGTAGTTCGTGTACTTCGTGCGCGTACCCGGAATGTAGGCCATTCCTATGACGAGGGCACTTACACAGGTTGCTACAAAGTAATACATACTTGCTACGTACCTCCTTGAAAGTTAGATTTGAAAATTAAATGCATGTACCTCCTTTCAAAGTCGCTTTTTTCATTTTTAGCAAGGGCTGATATTCGGTGCCATGAGTATTCTCACACTACTTCCTATAGAGAACAGTTTGTAATATTTATTACTTACGGCAGGTGTAAAATAGAAGGGTAGGGTAAGGTAAGGGGTTTGGTATGAATAGACGAGCAATACTGGGTGCACTGCTCTTGCTGGTGGTGCCGGTGTTTGCATGGGTCGGGCTGGCGAACGCGCAAACGTTCCGCTCCGGTGATACGACGACAGTAGACGCCAATGAAACGGTGAATAGTTCGCTGTTTGCCAGCGGCCGCACGATAGACATTGCTGGAACAGTTGACGGTGACGTGTACTGCGCGGGCATGAATATATTCGTCAGCGGTACCGTGCGCGGTGATGTGCTGTGTGCCGGACAAAATGTGACAGTATCGGGTGAAGTTGAGGGAGATGTGCGGCTGGCTGGCCAGTCAGTAACGGTCAGCGGCCAGGTGGATGGCAGTGCGTCAGTAGCAACGGCAGCTTTCTCGCTGGATAGCCGGGCGCGCATTGCCCGTGACCTGAGCGTGGCGAGCAGTGATATGGCGCTCAATGGCCAGGTTGGCCGGGATGCAGCGTTAGCCGGCGCAAGTGCGGTGCTCAATAACCAGATTGGTCGGAACGTAAATGCGAGCGTTGAGAGCTTGCGATTGAATGGTCAGGCAGATATCGGTGGCGGGCTGTACTACACGAGCAGTCAGGATGCGCAGCTTGCTGAAGGGGCGCAGGTAGCTGGCGAGACGCGGCGATCTGAACCGCAGCAGACCAAGGGCACGTTTGAGGCGCCGTTCATTACCGGCGCATCGTTCGTGTTTTACACCATAGCGGCGTTGCTCATATTGTCACTGGCGCTGGTGCTGCTGTTTCCGCGAGCTGTGCATGCAGTCACGAGCCAGGCGGTTGCGCAGCCGCTGAAGGTGCTGCTGGTAGGCTTTGTGGCGAGCCTGGCAGTGCCGGTGCTCATTATCGTGCTGCTGGTTACGGTGCTGGGTATTCCGCTGGCCTTGCTGCTTCTTGGTATTTGGCTCCTGATACTGTTTCTGGCTGGCCCTGTCTTTAGCTACTATATCGGTCGGCTGCTGCTTTCGGGCCAGCGTAACGTGATGCTGATTATGGCGCTCGGTGCACTGGTGGTGCTGCTCCTGCTGTTCATACCGATCCTCGGCTTCCTGGTGTGGTTGGCGGCAATGTGGATGGGTGCTGGCATGATCCTGCTCGAGATTACCCGCCGGACCCCGCGTCCACGATATGAGATAGAGCCAGCTGCGGCGAAGCGGTAGCTGCTGCCTAGTCAGAACATGCTATGCTATAACGAGCAATAGCAAGCCTCGAATAAACATTACAAAGACATGAAACTCAACCTGCGAAAAAGTAAATTACCGACTATGCCAGCGGTGCCGCCAGCGATTTCGAGCCTGGCGACGGTGCCGCTCAATATCTTGAATCCCAAGGTTTTGAGCGATGTCTTGTTTAAAAAAGACAAGCGCACAGAGCTGTTTTTAGAACTCTCGCCGCAGAAGCGGCTGCTGCTACTGCGTTCGTTGACACCGAGCGTGCGCAAGGAGATTCTGCTGCACGTACCTGATCAGGAGCTGGTGTCGCTGATTCACATGGTCGATCCGGATGAGGCGACGGATATGCTGCAGCTGCTGTCGGCAAAACGCCGCGAAAAGATTTTGCAGATGGTGAGTACCGAACTTAAGGATTCACTGAGTACGCTGCTGGCGTTCGACGCTGAGACCGCGGCCGGTCTGATGACCCTGGATTACATTCAGGTCAGCCCAGAAGACACGATCGTCGAAGTGGCGAAGAAGTTTAAATCCCACGAAAAAGCGACCGGTCGGCCGCCAGTTATCCTGGTCATGAAAGAAGATGGCAAGTTGGCGGGCTTTTTGCCGGGCCACGAACTGGGCTTTAGTCGCACTACGGAAAAAATCGGTAAATATATTAAGCGCATGCCGTCAGTGTCGTACGCCGCGACGCACGATGAGGTGGTCCATATCTTCCATACCTACCCGCACTCCAAGGTGGCGGTCAAGAACGATGCCGGCAACGTCATAGGTATTATCTATTCCGATGACGTGCTCAATTTGCTGCAAGAGCAAGAAGCTTCCTCGCTGTACGACTTTGCAGGTATTCGTCAGGAGGAGAGTATTGCGGACAGCACCCGGCGCAAAGTTATCAACCGGCACCGCTGGCTGATCGTTAACGTCTTTACTGCCTTTTTGGTGGCTTTCACAGTCAGCCAGTTCGAAGGAATCCTCAGTCAGTACGTCTTGCTGGCGGCGTACATGCCTATTGTGGCCGGTATGGGCGGTAATGCGTCTATGCAGACGTTTGCGGTGCTGGTGCGCGGTATTTCGCTCGGACAGATCAGTCTCAGGACTGCCGGTCGGACGCTGCGTAACGAGCTGGGGGCCGGGTTTATTAACGGTATTATCATCGCGGTGATTGTGGCGAGCGTGGCTATCGTAATGAACGGCGATCTGCGGCTGGGCGCTGTGCTGGCGCTGGCAATGGTCATCAACCTGATGGTGGCGGCCTTTTTCGGTACCGTCGTGCCGCTGGTCATGAGCCGGCTCGGCAAAGACCCGGCGACCTCGGCATCTATTTTCATTACCACCGCGACCGATGTGCTGGGCTTCTTAGCTTTCCTCGGTTTGGCATCGCTCATTCTCATGTAAAGGTAGTGGGTGTGGCCGCGGGTGCGCCAAGCGTACAGTTGGCGTATAAAAAGTTTGACGACTAGCGTGACTGTCTATACTCTGTAAAATAAGATGCTTGAACGTGCTACCAAGAAACTAAAAACAACTATCAAAAAGCTCAGCCCGCTGGGAACGCATTTTGATGTGCAGCCGGACGATGTTCGCCCGGCCCTGCGCTACATCCACGACTACTGGCCCAAGCTGGAGCGCTATCATCCGAAGGATGACGAGAGCCTGCTGGGCCTCCCCAATAAGTACCTGGTGCCAGCTTATGATGAGGGGCATGAATTTGATTTTAATGAAATGTACTACTGGGACAGCTACTTCATGGTTCAGGGCATGATGGATGCCGAGCACAAGGATCTGGTTGTCGGCATATTGGAAAACTTGGTCAGTATGTTCGATCGCTTCAAGGTGATTCCGAACGCTTCGCGCCTGTATTTGATGGGGCGCAGCCAGCCACCCTTCCTCACCTCATTCATCTGGGAGGTATACGACACGTATGACATGGACAAGCGCTGGCTAAAGCGGATGATGAGGTCTGCCCAGGCTGAGTACGAAACGGTATGGATGGGCACCAAGAAGCCGAATGCCCGGCAGGTATACAAGGGCTTAAGCCGCTACTATGACATCAACCACTTGCACGACCTTGCCGAAGCCGAGAGCGGCTGGGATATGACAACCCGTTTCGGCCGCAAGGCACTGGATTATGTGCCGGCGGACCTAAATGCCCTTTTGTACAAGTACGAAATGGATTTTGCCCGCTACTATCGGCTGATTGATGACAAGCGCACAGCCGCCAAGTGGGAAGTTGCTGCCAAGTACCGCAAGAAAACCATGGATGGTTTGATGTGGAGCAACCTGCGGGGAATTTACTTCGACTACAATTTTGCAAAGGAAAAGCGCGGTACGGTCAGTTCACTCGCGACGTATTACACGATGTGGGCAGGTATGGCAACTGATGAGCAGGCAAAAGAAATGGTTAAAGCACTGCGGCGCTTCGAGCACCGCGGCGGGCTGGCCACAACCGATGGCCAGGCGCTCAATCAGATGGTACCGGGTGCCATCACGCCAGGTGTTATGCCGACGCAGTGGGCGTTTCCGAACGGCTGGGCGCCGCTTCAGTACATCGTTATAAAAGGCTTGCAGCGGTACGGCTATCATGAGGATGCCAGGCGGATTGCCATGAAGTGGCTCAAGACCAACCTGGACTGGTTCAATACACACGGTGTCTTCCTGGAAAAGTACAACGTCGTATCGCCGGAAAAACCGCCGGCAAAAGGAGTCTACCCCTCCCAGACTGGCTTTGGTTGGACGAACGCGGTGTTCGAGCGGCTCTGTCAAGAATACGTGTATGAGCAGCGATGACGAGATATTCAAGCTGCCCTGCGCCGATAAAATGGCTTTTGACACCCAAGAGGCAGCTTCGGCTGCAGCGCTGGCGATACAGCACCAGCGGGGCACAAAACTGAAGGCTTACCGCTGCCGACATTGCGGACTGTGGCACCTTGCCAGTGCCTAGAGCTGATTCTGCTGTCGATACTGTTGTATTTCCTCGACCTGCGCGGGCGTAATGTACCCCGCAGTGATGCCATGCCCAAGTAAATCATCAGCGGTCAGTATGGAGAGAAAGCCTACGCCCACTTTTTGTAAGTTGTCTCTGGCGCCTTGTTGACGATCGACGACCGTCAACACGGTGCTGACAACCAGGCCGGCAGCCCTACTCGCCCGCAGGAAGCGGAACTTGTTTCTGCCGCCCGATGTATGGTCATCGACAACGATCAGTTCATCGCCGACTTCGTAGGTGCCTTCCGGCTGGGTGAAGGTTGTGCCATGCTCGGGATCGTCTACTTTGTCAAAGGTCAGCAGGTTCTCCGGATAGTCGGTGTATTGCTTTGCCAGAGCCTCGCCGAGCGGCCAGGCACCGCGGGGCAGCGCCGCAATACGGTTGGCTTTGAGGTTGTTTCGCTGGCAGATCTCGTAGAACTCCTCGCCGATGCACTCATACAGCTCTGGCAAAAGCTCACTGCCAGGCTCATTTTGCTTCGGGTAGTGCATGTACCACGGTGACGGCGGCAGTGATGGGTTGTCGCGATGTGCTGAGAGTAAAAACTCCCCGAACTGTATGGAGTTGCTGTGATAGTAGAGGTCGGCAATCTCTGCTTGGCGATGTGTCATCGGCTAGGCTCACGGCTACTGGTGTTCATATCTCACCTAAAATGATACCATTGGTACGGTATGACAAGTATACAATGCCAGATGATGCAACTGATGATGCCCGAGCGGGCTGCATAGATACTTCATTTCTCTTTGATTTCCCCCCATCACGCTAAACAGGTACACTTTAAGTAACGTATGAACTACTACATCACCACTTCTATTCCCTATGTAAATGCTGAGCCGCATATTGGATTTGCGCTGGAGCTGATCATGGCGGACGTGCTGGCGCGGAATGCCCGGGCGCGGGGCCACAAAGTAATCTTTAGTACTGGTACCGATGAGCATGGCGGCAAGATTGCTGAAAAGGCCGAAGCCAGCAACCAAACGCCCAAGCAGTTTGCGGATACTATCAGCCAGCAGTTCCGGGACTTGGCCAAGTCGCTTAATGTCAGTAATGACCGTTTTATCCGGACGACGGATCCCGGACACGAACAACGGGCACAGCTGATTTGGCAAGCTCTGGAGAAAGACATCTATAAAGGCAACTACAGTGGGCTGTATTGCACCGGTTGCGAGGCATTCGTAACCGAAGCGGTCGCTAAAGAAAACAACGGCATCTGCCCGATCCATAACAAGCCGTACGAGACGATTGAGGAAGAGAATTACTTTTTCCGGCTGAGCGCTTACGCCGACAAAATCAAGCAGGCAATTACCGACGGCAGTTTCCGCATCATTCCAGCTACCCGCAAGCGTGAGATTCTGAACGTTATCAATGATGGTCTGGATGATATCAGTATCAGCCGACCGAAGGAGCAGATTGCGTGGGGTATTCCGGTGCCGGGTGACAAGACGCAGGTCATGTACGTGTGGTTTGAGGCGCTGATGAACTACCTGACGGTACTCGGCTACCCTGAGCACGAGGACTTCAAGAAGTTCTGGCCGGCCAATGTGCAAGTCATCGGCAAAGACATTATCCGTTTCCACGCGGCAATTTGGCCTGGCATGTTGCTGGCGCTCGGCTTGCCGCTACCGAAAGTTCTCTATGTCCATGGCTTCATCAATGCCGAGGGCGGCGTCAAGATGAGCAAATCACTTGGTAATGTCGTGCTGCCAAAGGACGTACTGGCTGAATACAGTGCGGACGTGCTGCGCTACTACTTGCTCCGGCACATACCGTCGTACGAAGACGGCGAGTTTAGCTGGGGCCGCCTGCGCGAAGCATATAACGCTGAGCTAGCCAATGAGCTTGGCAACACCGTGCAGCGAACTGCCGCAATGATCAAGTCCTACCAGAACGGCCTGGTGGGCAATACGCCACCGGCAACCCATGACATTGCGCCGTACATCGAGGCGTTGGATACGTGTCGGTTCGATCGGGCACTCGATGAGGTCTGGGATCTGATTCGCGGCCTGAACAGGTATATTGACGAGCAGAAGCCGTGGGAAATCAATAAACGGGGCGACAAAGGCCACTTGCAAGAGGTGCTGGCCTACCAGGTCAGCTGCCTGCTGCAGATCGCCGAGCTTTTGCAGCCATTCATGCCGGAGACAGCGCTCAAAATTCGCCACGTGTTTGAAGGTGGCGTCATCCAACCGCTCGAGGGTACACTGTTTCCGCGCAAAGATGCTCCCGCAGCGTAAGGAGCTATGTATGGAATTCGTTGACACCCACTGCCACATACACTTTCCGGATTACGGCTGTGATCCAGACGAGGCGCGGGAAGCTGCCGCCGCGCAGGGTGTGACCCGGCTCATGTGCGTTGGCTGCACGCTGGACGATAGTAAATCGGCCGTCGCCTACGCTGCACGGCATGACGGGGTCTGGGCAAGTATTGGCCTGCACCCGCACGAAGCCGACAGGTATGCGCACGACCATAAAGCCTTGCAGCAGCTGCGCGATTTGGCGAGCAGGCCGAAGGTGGTTGCTGTCGGAGAGATTGGCTTGGATTACTACTATGAACATTCCCGTCGTGACAACCAGCAGAAGCTGCTGCGTTTTCAGCTAGACCTCGCCAAGGAGCATGGTTTGCCGGTGATTTTCCATATCCGCGATGCGTTTGAAGACGTGTGGCCGATTGTTGATGACTACCCTGACCTTCGCGGCGTGGTGCACAGCTTTACAGCTACCGAAAAAGAGCTGGCGCAAGCACTGGAGCGCGGGCTGTATATTGGCCTGAACGGTATCATGACATTCACGAAAGATGAGCGCCAGCTTCAGGCGGCCAAAAAAGTGCCGCTTGACCGGCTACTTCTGGAGACTGATGCACCGTTCTTGACCCCTGTTCCGTTTCGTGGTAAAGTGTGCGAGCCAGGGCATGTCGTGTTGACGGCCAAGTTCTTGAGCGATTTACGAGGGGAGTCGTTGGAAGGCTTAGCGGCAGCAACTACGCAGAATGCCCGCGATTTATTTGATATTTAGGAGAAGTATGCTCGGTAACCAAGGCTCAGTCAACCAGCATGGATTTGATTCCAGGGAAGCGCTACGCGACACCAACCCAGAGATGGGTGGTGCCTTTGAGGTTGCCCGTCAGCGCCAAGCGGTTATTCAGCGAGGTGTCGAGAGCATTTACCGCTCGATAGGTGTCGTGCCACAATCCCCAGAAGTGCAGCGCCATGCTCACCTTCAGGAAACAGGACAGTATGACCCGGTCGCTGAAGCAGAGGCGATTACCCGTCAGGCGGCAGAGCAAGAGCGGCAGGCTGCGATGGGTGTCAGTGCTCGCGAACAGTTGCAAGGCCTGCCAGATAGCAGTCCCCAGGTACCCGACGCTACGCCACACACACCGCCAGCACCAGTATCCGAAATCCAAGATCACGTCTCCTATATCAGCCAGATTGCCGATCAGCGCTATAACGGGAACCTCCCAGGGTTGAACTAGCATGATACTCAAGAAGTTTATTGACAGCCTGTCGGCCCAGAAAGACGCGCAGCGCAAAGCTGATCTATATCGTAAGCTACTGCGCCACGAGGCCAAGATCGGGGGCGAAGTCTTTGGTCCGGTCCGTCCTGGCGGCCGCCGGGAGTTCTTTTGCCTCGACGAGCATACCTGGGTCTGGCACGAGGAGTGGATTGATCAGAACGGGCAGCACCAGTACGCGACCACCCGGTATGATGTGCGGCCAAGTGGCATCGTCAAATCTCAGAATGGCCGCTATAGCCCGGTCACGCAGCAGGAGGCACGTAATTTACTGAATGCTGCTGAGCTGTACCGACAGCGCGTCAATACCGAGCTCTATTCTTTTGTTGTTTAATTCATCGAATACGCACTACCTATGAAACAGCCGATTTATATGGATCATGCGGCGGCAACGCCGATGGCACCTTCTGTCACGGAGGCGATGCTGCCGTATTTTACGGAACAGTTCCACAACCCCTCAGCGCTCTACCTAGCTGCCAAGCGCATCTCCCGCGATGTTGCCGATGCCCGGGCCCGAGTAGCGGGACACTTTGGGGCGCGGCCGGCGGAGGTATACTTTACCGCTGGAGGTACGGAAGCGAATAACCTGGCCATTCAGGGCGTCATGCAGCAGTTCCCTGGTGCCAACGTGGTGGTGAGTGCTATTGAGCACGAATCGGTATTGAAGCCCGCACATCTTCATGATTGTCGAGAGGTGGCTGTCCAGGCCGATGGCCGGCTTGATATGAATAGCTTGGGGCAGCAAATAGACGAGCAGACAGTGCTCGTCAGTATTATGTATGCCAATAACGAGATTGGCACCATACAGCCCCTCAAGCAGGTCGCCCAGCTGTTGCAGGAGGTGCGAAACCGTCGCAAAAACAGTGGCAACACGCTACCTTTGTATTTTCATACTGATGCCTGCCAGGCGACGCCGTACCTCGATCTGCATGTAGCCCGCCTGGGCGTTGACATGATGACTATAAACGGCGGCAAAATGTACGGGCCAAAACAGAGCGGTGCCCTCTACGTCAGCTCATCGGTCGCACTACAGCCGCAGGTAGTCGGTGGTGGCCAGGAGCGAGGTATGCGTAGTGGTACTGAGAATGTGCCCGGTATCGTCGGCTTGGCCGCCGCGCTCGATGAGGTGCAAGCTCGGCGAGCTGAGGAGAGCGCCCGGCTAAAGGCTTTGCAACAGCTGTTTATCGAGGCGGTAGCTGCAAAACTACCGCATGTGCAGATCCGCGGTTCGCTTAAATATCGTTTGCCAAACAACGTCCACCTCACTATACCGGGGGCGGATAATGAGCGGCTGATCATGGCGCTCGATGAAGCCGGTATCCAAGCGGCAGCTGGTTCGGCCTGCAGTGCGAGTAGTGAGGAGCCGTCGCATGTTCTTAAGGCAATCGGTATGTCAGAGACTGAGGCGCAGAGCTCGCTGCGCTTCACGATGGGCAGGCAGACGACTGAGGTACAGCAGGTACATACGGTCATAGACAGTCTTGCCCGGCTGCTCGTCTAGCCGTATAATGCAGGTAAGTCACTAAAGTTATGAAAACAAAAATTAAGCAAAAGGTTACTTTCCCGCGCGTTCTCGCGGTTGCCTGTTTGGCGGCACTCGTATACTTGAGTACTGTCGGGCCAGTTTATTTTTGATGCCCTGAGGGATGCACTGCTTTGAAATTTCAGCACACTTGCGCTATAGTCATAGCTAAAGCTAGAAGCATAAACATATTAGGTGGGAGACACATAGAGCGTGGAAATCTGGCAACTGGCCCTCATTGTCGGCAGCTTGACAGCGAGTACTGCAGCTTTCGTGTGGATGGCGCTGCAGAACGGTGGTGGGAGTGGTCGAAAAAAGAAAAAAGGCCAGGATCCGTACACCGACATGGCAGAGAAAGAAGTCGAGCACCTCTTTAGTGAGACGTTTCGTGAAGAGCTGCGTAACCGCGGCCGCCTGCACTTCGAAAAGATCATTGGCGAAAACGCCATGTTTTTGCAGCAGGACTTGCGGCTGACGACGTCGCAGCTGAATGAATTCCTAAAAGAAGAAGTCACCCGGAAGCTCAAGGAAGAGTTTGCTAAGTACGAAGAGTCCATCACCGATGCCAAAGACTTGGCAGTCGAGGCGATCACCAAAACCCAGGATGCTATTGAGCAGCAGCATAAGGTTATGAGCCAGCAGCTAGCGGAAGAGTTAGCCAGCGAAAAAGCGCGCATGACGAAGCATTTCGAAGAAAATATGGCCGATATCGTGAACCATTACGTGCTGGCGGCGATCGGTGATCAAATAGATTTGACCGATCAGCTGGAGTTTATCATTTCCGGGCTAGAAGAGAACAAAAAGGCAATTATTAAAGATATCACCGAGGGGGCTTAAGGGCGTGGCAGCTGCAAAACAGAGTGAGATTACGCTACCGATCCAGGTCACCAGCCGTGCCGAAGTGTCACGATTACTCCGCGAAATTGACCAGGTGGACGACTTCTTGCAGCAATCAGCTATCCGCAAGCCCGGCACTGCCCTGCAGCTGCCGAAAACCTCCCGGCTGTTGGACGAAATGGCTGCCAGTAATAAGCTCAACCTCCTGCTCAAGAAAGACCGCCTGCGGCTCATCAGCTTCTTGACAGCGATTAAATCTAAGGCGCCCGTACTGCACATCGGACTGGGGGTTGATCCGGCGCCAGTTTTTGTACAGAAGCTGCTGACCTGGCTGCGCAGTGAGATACATCCCGTACTGCTGCTGCATATCGGTCTGCAGCCGAGTATTGGCGCTGGTTGTACGGTTCGCGGCAACAGTGCGTACTTTGACTTAAGTCTTCGGCAGCATTTCCGTGATCAGCGCAGCCTGCTCATCGAGCAGCTGCGCGGTGAAGCGCAGGCGGCGACGGACGCAGCCGCGGCACCGGAAGCTGAAGCAACAGTTGACGGGCAGGAGCAAGCAGTACCACAGCCAGCCTCCGCAAAGGACGGCAGCGCATGAGTAGTTCCCGTTCAAGTACTGCTGCTTCTCGCACCGGCAACAAGCACTTCGACAAACTGGTGGCTGCTGGTAACCCAGTTGGCGAAGTTATTGCGGTTGAAAAGTTCCTGATACGCGCTACCGGACTGCAGCCGTGTGCGACGCACGCACTCGTCATGTTCGAGGACGGCAGCAAGGGCTTTGTGCATCAGATTGCTGATGATCACGTCGTGATTCTGCACTTAGGTGAAGTTCCGGTGAGCGTCGGCACGATAGCCGTCGTGCAGCATCAGGAGCTGGTGTGTAAAGTGGGTAAGAACTTCGTTGGCCGGGTTGTGTCGGTCACTGGCGAGCCGCTTGACGGCAAGGGTCCGATTGCAGCTGATACCACCTGGCCGGTATTTAATCCTGCGCCGCCCCTGTATGAACGCAAGCTGCTCAGCGAGCAGCTAGAGAGCGGCGTGATTACCATTGATGCCCTGTTTCCAATTGTCCGTGGTCAGCGCATGGCCCTGCTTGGTGACAGTAAGTCGGGTAAAAGTACGCTTGTCACGCAGCTGACGATGAACCAGAAGAATACTGATCAGGTGGTCGTGTACGTGCTGATTGCCAAACGCCGCAGTGATGTCGAAGAGCTGATTACTCGCCTGGAAGAGTCCGGTGGCATGAAGAAAGCAGTCGTGGTGGTGGCAACGATGTTCGAATCGCTCATCATGAGTTACATAGCCCCCTATGTCGGCTGTTCGATTGCTGAGTATCTTTGGCAGAAGTGCGACCAGGACACGATTGTGATTTACGATGATTTGACCTCCCATGCACATGCCTACCGTGAGGTAGCGTTGCTGTCTGGTGTCAGCCCGGGCCGGGACTCCTATCCGGGCGATATGTTCTACGCCCATTCGAGTCTTCTGGAGCGTGCCGGACGACTGGAGAAAAGCGGCAAGCATCTCACCAGCATTCCCCTGGTCAACGCGGCCGGCGGCGATATTACGGCTTACCTGCCGACTAATATCATGTCGATCACAGACGGCCAGTGGATACTGGACATGAACATTTTCCGTGACGGTATTAGGCCAGCGATCAATATGGGACTCAGTGTCACCCGTGCCGGCGGTGTCGGGCACAATAAGCGCCAAAAGGCACTCGCCTCCCAGACGCTTAAGCTGCTCGCCGACTATCGGCAGGCAGCAGAGTATGCTCACTTCGGTACCGAGCTGGCTGCCGAGGCGAAGCGGGCGCTGGCGACGGGCAAAAAAATATTTGAACTGGTGAGTCAGTCACCGATGGAGACGTACTCACTCATAACGCAGCAACTGATGCTCGATATCATCCTGAACGCTGATAATCCGGATTTGGTCGACCTCGCGGCGCTTAAGCTGAAAGCGCCTGACTTGGCTGGTAAGGTCAAGAAAGACGACGATTACGCTGCTGTTCATCGGGAGCTGCTGGCCCAGGCTGTCAAGGGCGGCCAATCGACTGCGACGCAGTCGCAAAAAGCTTCAGCGGCAGACCCGAAACCAAAGCAGGATGACAAGAAAGAGACGAAAGCTGGGGCAAAAAATGAGGCGTCCGCAGGAAATTGAAGTAGAGAAGCTCGCCATGGGGACGCTGGTGGAGCTGACCGGCGTGTTTGAAGGCATTGCCAGCATGCGGATAGCCCAAATCAAGAACCAAGTACTGCAGTCGACTAATTTTTTCCGGGAGTTGTGGCAGATTTACTCCCAGTTGCGGGTCGGTACGCAGTTCGGCTTCGGCCGATCCCAGGAGGAATTTGAAGTCATAGACAAAGAGCTCTACATTATCATTACTGCCGAAGGCGGCTTTTCCGGTGACATTGACCAGAAGCTCATCCACCTCATGATGGAGACGTACGATAAAGATAAGAATGAAATTATCGTTATCGGTCATCACGGTGCGTTGCAGCTCGCCCAGCGCAGCATTTCGTATAAAAAGTACTATAAGCTGCCCGTCCGCGATCAGAACATCAACGTGACGCCGATTATCAACGAAGTCCAAAAGTACCGTTCCACGACCATGTTTTACCAGCAATACGTCTCGCTCATGCAACAGGAGGCCCGCAAAATTGAACTGTCTACGGCCGTTCAGACGGAAGGGAGCGAGTCAGACAAGATTGACGAAATTATTTCCGAGAAAAACTACATCTTCGAGCCGAGCACGTATGATGTGGTGGATCACCTGGAGCGCTCGATGATGCAGATTGCCGTCAGCCAGCTTATCTTAGAGTCAAAGCTCGCACAGTACGCTTCCCGTTTCCGCGCCATGTCCGCAGCAAACCAGCGGGCAGTCGAGGCCAAGGATGATCTCAATCTAGAGTTCAACCGTGCCCGTCGCGCCCTTAAGGATGAGCGCCTGAAGGAGATTGTCAACGGACTGAAGAAATCACGAAACCTTGCGAGTATGCCGCTATGAGTACCGGAAATATCACAGCCATAAAAGACCTCGTCGTTTACGCTCAGTTCGATGATGAAATGCCTGAAGTCGGTGAGATCATTATCGTGGATAATGGCCATGACACGGCACTGCTCGTTGATCACCTGAAGCCCGGCGGCTTAGCAGTCTGTTTGAATGTCCGTACTGACCGCCGTTTGCAAAAAGGTATGACAGTTAAGCGGACGACGAAAGGCATTGAAATTCCCGTCGGTGATGCGACGGTGGGCCGTATCTTAAACGCGCTTGGCGATCCACTGGATGGCCAGCCGGCCATCACTGGCAAAGATGTGGTGCTGAAGGATATCACGAAGCTGCCCGCGCGGTCGTCAACTTTCACTAAGCAGAAACCAGAGATTCTCGAGACCGGGATCAAGGTAATTGACTTCTTCACCCCGTTCGTCAAAGGCCGTAAGATCGGTATCATTGGTGGCGCCGGCGTCGGTAAGACGGTGCTGACCATGGAGCTTATTAACAACATCGCCAAGTCCGGGTCCGGCCTGTCTTTCTTTGCCGGTATTGGTGAGCGTATACGTGAGGGGCATGAGCTGTGGGATACCTTGCGTGAAAACGACCTGCTAAAAAATACCTGCATGTTCTTCGCCCAGATGAATGAAAATCCTGTACAGCGCTCTTTGGTGGCGATCTCCTCGGTTGCCCTCGCTGAGCATTTCCGGGACGAAGCTAAGAAAGACATCCTGTTCTTCGCGGACAACATGTACCGCTATGTTCAGGCCCGGAACGAGCTATCGACCATTATGGACCAAACGCCGAGCGAGGGCGGCTACGAACCGACGGTATTTTCAGACGTCAAAGTCCTCCAGGATCGTCTGAGCTCGAACGACAGGGGATCGATTACGTCTGTTCAGACTATTTACGTACCGGCCGACGACTTATCCGACCCGGCTGTACAAATGATCCAGCATGAGCTCGACTCGGTGTTGGTGCTGTCCCGCAAAGTTGCCGAACAGGGTATCCGACCGGCTGTTGATATCAGCAGTACAACCTCTTCACTGCTGACACCGGAAATCGTTGGCGATCGCCACTATGTGTTAAGCGTACGGGTCCAGAGCCTGCTGCAGAAGTACGACTCGCTGAAGAACATTATCGCCATCATCGGCGAGAGTGAGCTCTCCGCGTCTGACCGCGCTGACTACGCCAAGGCCAAACGGCTGATCCAGAACTTCACACAGAATATGACCGTTATGGCCAAGCACACCGGCGTGCCGGGTGACTACTTTACGCGCGAGCAGACCTTGCAATCAATTGAAGAAATCATCGCTTAGGTAGCCTATGGTCGAGGAAGCGATGACCGATAGCCAGCAGCCGGAGCTCACTGTTCCCAAAGGCAAGATGCACGTCAAAGTATACGCACCGTTTAAGACATATTTTAACGGTATAGCTAACAGTATTTCGGCGGTGAACGAAACGGGTCCGTTCGATATTCTGCCGCAGCACCACAATTTTATGACGCTGCTCAGTCCCTGCGATATTATCGTCCGGACCGATCAGGGTGACGAGAAGTTTACGATTACGCGCGGCATTATGCACGTCAAGGCAGACAGGGTCATTGTATTTCTCGATGTCTAAGCGTCGTCAGGAGCAGAAGTTTGCGCGGACTCGAAAAACATGAGCTAAACTGCTAAAATAGATAGGTTATGGCTAAAACTGTGTACGTCGGTTTGAGTGGCGGCGTTGATTCGTCGGTTACGGCAGCCCTGTTAAAAGAGCAGGGTTATACGGTCGTGGGCGTATACATGAAAAACTGGAGCCAGGATTTGCCAGGCATGCCCTGTCCCTGGAAGGACGACTACCAGGATGCCAAGCGGGTTGCTGTCCAGCTGGGCATCGATTTCAAAATGTATGATTTTGAGACTGAGTATCGGCAAAAAGTCGTTGATTATATGATTGATGAGTACAAAGCTGGCCGCACGCCGAATCCGGATGTCATGTGCAACCAGGAGGTGAAGTTTAAGCTGTTTTTGGAGGCTGCACTGGAAGACGGTGCTGATATGATTGCTACCGGTCACTATGCCCGCACTGAGGCTGGACGGCTGCTGGTCGCCGCCAATAAGGCCAAGGATCAGACGTACTTTCTCTATCGGGTGACGGATCGTGCGCTGGAAAAAAGCTTGATGCCGATTGGGGAGTTTGCCACCAAGGATGACGTGCGAGCTATGGCCAAGAAGCTCGGTCTGGTGACGGCGGAGAAGAAAGACAGCCAGGGCATCTGTTTTGTCGGTAAGGTCGGCATTCGGGAGTTTTTGAGCCAGTACGTCACGACCGAGCCCGGCGCAATCAAAGAGCAGAACGGTGTGACGATTGGTGAGCATGACGGTGCAATTTTTTATACCATTGGCCAACGGCATGGCCTGCAGGTCGGTGGCGGCCTGCCGTACTACGTGATTGGCAAGGACATGGCCAAGAACGAGGTGTACGTTACGACCAAACTGGACGATGAAAATCTATGGAAGCAAGATCTGCACTTAACAGATGTGCATTGGATTAATGATCAACCAGATATGGGAAGGAGCTACCAGGTGCGCACCAGATATCGGGCGCCACTCGTCGAGGGTACGCTTGAGATCGGGCCGACTGGTGAAGGCAGCGCTGTATATAACGTACCTACGCTACATATAGCGCTTGCAGACAAAATTCGGGCCATTACCCCCGGTCAATCAGCGGTTATTTACGATGGTGACCGCGTCGTAGGCGGCGGGATTGTGGTCTAGTCGAGCGGTAGCCATGTGTATTATGCTAGAGCTATGAAAAGACGCGCTGTTATTATTTTTGGTGTCATTGGCCTGGTAGCGCTTGGTTTTGCGATATTTGTCATTATGAGCGTGCAGCGCAGCCTGGCGCCCGCACCAGATAACGCGCCTGATGTCCAGCAGGGCCGCGGCGGGGTGCCTGATCTGCAGGAAGAAGTGGTGCTTGATGGTCTGAGTCATGTCTGGGATATTGGTTTTTTGCCGGACGGCACAGCGCTATTTACGGAGCGAGCCGGGCAAATTAGCAAGCTCGTAAACGGTCGAAAAGAAACGATTCACACCGTACCGGACGTGTACGCACGCGGCGAAAGTGGGTTACTGGGTCTCGTCATTGACCCGAAGTTTCGTGAAAACCGGTTTGTTTATGCTTGCTACGCGACTGACGAGGACGTGCGTGTCAGCCGCTGGCGCGTAGATGAGCAGGTCAGCAGCCTGACTGGCAAGTCAGACATCGTGACCGGCATACCGGTCAATACGAGCTTCTATCCTGGCCGGCACTCCGGTTGTCGCCCGCGCTTCGGAGCTGATGGGTACCTGTGGGTTGGCACGGGCGATGCGGCCATTGGCAAAAACCCACAGGACCCGAAGTCACTTGGCGGCAAGATACTGCGGGTGGACCGCGACGGCACGGCAGCACCCGGCAATGTTGGAGGCGAATTTGACAATCGTATCTACAGCTACGGGCATCGTAATGTGCAGGGACTGGCCATGTATGACAAGGTACGAGACGGTTCATACGGCTTCAGTGTTGAGCATGGACCGGATAAAGATGATGAGATTAACCCGCTAAAGCCTGGCAATATGGGCTGGAATCCAGTGCCGCTGTATAACGAGCTGGTGGCAATGACGGATACCAGCAAGTATGTCGATGCTGTTGAGCCGGTATGGCGGTCGGGAGAGTCCACAATAGCCCCATCCGGCATGACGTTCATTCGTGGTAACAGGTGGAGAGGCCTCGAGGGGCGGCTGGCGGTAGCAGTGCTCAAAAACCAGCACGTCCGGATCCTGAAGCTGGGTGAGGACAACACGGTGGAGTCCGAGGAGCTGCTCTTTACCAATAAATACGGACGGATTCGCAGCGTCGTGATGGGTCCTGACCAGAGTTTGTACTTTACGACTGACAATGGAGAGGGTCAGGACAAACTAGTCAAAGTCAGCCCCCGGTAGCTGGCTTAGCAGTAATAAATCCCACAGCCAGGCAGTGGCCAAACCGCCTACACTAAAGGGGCGATTAACGAGGAGGTGCGTATGGCTATGGACGACAAGCTGAAGAATGCCGGCAACGACATGAAGCAAAAAGCGGATGATGCAATGGATTCGGCCAAGGATAAGGCCCAGGATGCTAAAACTGACATGGCCGAGAAGAAGGGTGAGCTGAAAGGTGGGGCTGAAGAGCGCCGCGACGATGGGTAGTGGTCGGGATCTGCAGCCCTAAAGGTGCAGGTGAAAATATAGCCGCTGGTAAAATATACCGGCGGCTATTTCTGTTTGTAAACTACCTGTACACGGCCATTTACCTCTGTTACAATGGGCTCCTATGAATGCGCAGGAAATTAGGAAAAAGTACCTAGAGTTTTTTGAGGCTCGCGGGCACCGCGTGATTCCCCGGGCACTGCTGGTCCCCTACAATGACCCGACGACACTGTTTACCGGTTCCGGCATGCAGCCGCTGATTCCGTATTTACTGGGTGAGCCGCATCCTGAAGGCTCGCGCCTGGTCAACAGCCAAACCTGCTTGCGCGCCCAGGATATCGGCGATATTGGTGATAATCGGCACACGACGTTTTTTGAGATGCTCGGCAACTGGAGCCTGGGCGATTACTTCAAGGCGCAGCAAATACGCTGGTTCTTTGAGTTTTTGACGGACGAGGTCGGACTTGACCCCCAAAAGATATACGTCACCTGCTTCATTGGCAGCCAAAAACACGGCATTCCGCGTGATGATGAGGCAGCGGCCATCTGGCAGCAGCTCTTTAAAGAGCGGGGTATTGACGCTGAGATTGCCGAGATTGGCAGTCAGGCGGCTGGCGATAAGCGCGGTATCAAGCCTGGTGAGCGGATCTTTTTCTATGATGACGGCGAGAACTGGTGGAGTCGGGGCGGTGGATTGGATAAGACGCCAATCGGTGACCCGTGCGGGCCAGACAGCGAAGTGTTTTATGACTTTGGCGAGCAGCATCATGCTGAAGGGTATGGCCAGGCGCACCCGGCCAGCGACTCCGGCCGTTTCATGGAAATTGGCAACCAGGTGTTCATGCAATACCGCCGGACCGAAGGCGGCTTTGAGCCGCTCGCCAAACCGAACGTTGACTTCGGTGGTGGGTTGGAGCGTATTGCCGCAGCAGCGATTGATAGCCCGGACGTTTTCAGAATCAGCGTTATGTGGCCGGTTATTGACAAGCTGCAAGCGATCAGCGGCAAAAAGTATGAAAGTCATACTGAAAGCATGCGCGTTATTGCTGATCACTTACGGGCAGCTACCTTCTTGGCTGTGGATGGGGTGAAGCCCAGTAACAAGGAGCAGGGCTATGTCATGCGACGGCTGGTGCGCCGGGCAATTCGGTTTGCCTTTGACCTCGGTGTAGAGCAGAACTTCCTAGAGAGTATTGTGCCGGTTATCGCTGATATCTACCACGCGGACTTTCCAGAGGTGGCCGAGAAACGCCAGCAGATTATTGAGATACTGGTGCGTGAAGAGAAAGCCTTCCGACAGACACTACGCAAGGGCATTCGTGAGTTCGATAAACTGACAGCTGACGGTCTGACGGGCAAAGAGATCTTCACGCTCTATGACACCTACGGCTTCCCCGTTGAGCTCAGCGTGGAGGAGGCATTCAAGCAGGATGTGCGGGTAGCCGATGATTGGCGGGCAGAGTTTGATCGGCTCATGGAAGAGCAGCGGCAGCGCAGCCAGACGGCAGCCAAAGGTACGTTCAAGGGCGGGCTGGGCGGCCAGACGATGCAGCATAAAAAGTATCACACGGCAACGCACTTGATGTACCAGGCGCTTCGCGACGTACTAGGTGATCATGTTATTCAGCGCGGCAGTAACATTACTGAAGAGCGCTTGCGTTTTGACTTTTCGCATCCCGAAAAGGTCACCCGTGAACAGCTGACCGAGGTGGAAGAGATTGTGAACCGGGAAATCGCCAAAGACTTGCAGGTCACCTGGGCGGAGTACCCGACCGAAGAAGCGACTGGCCCCCTCGGTGCGCTCGGTCAGTTTGGCGACCGCTACGGTGATACGGTGAAAGTCTACTCCATGAAAGATCCCAAATCGCCACCAGAAGAGCGGCCTTACAGCTTCGAAATTTGCGGCGGCCCCCATGTTGACCACACCTTGCAGCTGTTTGAAGATGGCAAGCGCTTTAAGATTGTCAAAGAAGAAGCTTCATCAGCCGGTATCCGCCGCATCAAAGCCGTGCTGCAGTAGTCGCTATCCCTCCTCTCCATGCTATAATTATTTCGATTATGCTTGATAAACTCTCGGGGCTTTCCCGTTCAGCAAAAAAGAAGGTCAAATCTGCAAAAACGACCGATACGGGCCGCTTTGTTGTCGGCCTGGATATTGGTACTGAGTACGTTAAGGCGCTCGTCGCCCGGGTGGGAGATGATGAGCTGGAGATTATCGGGGTTGGCAGGCAGCACCAGGGGTTTGCAGATATGCAGGCTGGCGCAATTGCTGATATTGGCGCCGTGGTTGCCAACTGCGACGCCGCGCTGACGCAAGCTGAGCAGCAGGCAGGCGTTAGTGCGCGGACAGCTGTAATTGGTATCGCTGGCGAACTAGTGAAGGGCACGACGACTACCGTACGGTGTACCCGCAAGAACGCGGGCAAGCCGCTGGACGTGGCTGAGCTGGAGCGTATCATCGGGCTGGTGCAGGAGCGAGCTGAGAAAAAAGCCAAGCAGGAGCTGGCCTGGGAGATGGGCGGCAAAGAAGTTGAGATTCGATTGGTCAACAGCGCCCTGGTCGGTATTGATATTGATGGCTATAAAGTTACCAATCCCGTCGGCTTCCAGGGCAAGGATGTGATTGTCCAGTTGTACACGGCGTTTGCGCCGCTGGTGCATATTGGCGCTCTGGAGCGGACTGCTCAGGAACTCGACCTTGATCTGCTCGCCGTAGCTGCCGAGCCCTTCGCGGTTGCCCGCTCGGTTATTGGTAACGACCCCAACGCTAACATGAGCGCAATCCTGATGGACGTTGGCGGTGGTACGACCGATATTGCCGTTATCAATGAAGGCGGCGTACAGGGAACGAAAATGTTTGGTATTGGTGGCCGCGCCTTTACGCGTACGCTGGAGCGTGAGCTGGGTATTGATTTTGACCGAGCTGAAGAACTGAAACTGAGTCTTGGTACTAACCGCCTGCCACAGAACAAAAAAGCCGCGGCTGAAAAAATACTGGGCAAGACGGTTGACGTGTGGACGAGCGGTGTTGAGTTGGCGCTCAGTGAATTTACCAAGCTTGATAATCTGCCGCACCGCATTTTACTCTGTGGCGGTGGATCGAGTCTCGACACACTTATGGATTCCTTGAACCAGGCGAGCTGGTACAAGGATCTGCCCTTTACCCGCAAGCCGGTCATTCAGCACCTGGATCCGGACCGAGTGGTGGGGATCGACGATAAGACCGGCAATGTGACCGACCATACCTTCGTGACGGCCATGGGTCTGCTCAGGGTTGGATTAGACACCCTCCAGCAGGAAATGGGCACAAGCGGTTCGGTGAAGGAAAAAATTGATAGAATGTTACGGATATAGAGAAGTAATATGGTAAAAGATCCCAAAGACACCATTTATATAGATATCGATGACGAAATAACAGCGATTATTGATAAGGTACAAAACTCTCAGAAGAAGATTGTTGCCCTGGTTCTGCCGAAGCGGGCGGCAGTTTTCCAGAGTATCGTTAATATGAAGCTGCTCAAGCGCACAGCAGACAACGTAAAGAAAAATGTCGTCCTGATCACCTCGGAGTCAGCGCTGTTGCCGCTGGCCGGTGCGGTTGGCCTGCACGTTGCCAGGACGCCCCAGAGCAAACCAGAGATTCCGCCGGCTCCTGTGGCAGCCCGGGCGGCTGCGCATGCGCCGGAGCAAGATGAAGATGTGGAATTAGACAAAGCTGCATCAGTCGGTGCGTTGGCTGGTGTAGCTGACGATGAAGCAATTGAGGTTGATAACACTGAACCAGCTCACGAAGCTGGCGGCGCCGGCGGTGCAGGTGTGGCGGCGGGAGCGGCTGCCGCCAAGAAGGGCAAAAAAGGCAAGGATGCAGCTGCCAAGAAGAAGTTTAAAATACCGAATTTCGAAAAGTTTCGCAGTAAATTATTCCTCGGCATTGCTGCTATATTGATTTTAATTGTTGGTTGTGTCCTCGCGTTTATGGTGCTGCCGAAAGCCACGGTAGCGCTGAAGACCGATACGAGTAATCTGGACACCAATCTGACCGTTATTGCTGATCCGAATGCTCAGCGACTGGATATTGAGAATGGCATAATTCCGGCCATCAACAAAGAGTTCCGCAAGACCGATACCGAAAAGGTTGCTGCCACTGGTGAGAAAAATGTCGGTACTAAAGCTTCGGGCAGCGTTATACTATCTGTTGATTGTGGAGACGGCACACCTTCCATACCAGCTGGAACGGGTGTGAGCACCGGTAATCTGACATTTATAACCAGATCGGCTGTTACGATAGCGTCATTCCCCGATACGAGTGACGGTGACTGTAAATTTACGAGAGAAGTAGATGTGGTCGCTCAACAAGCAGGTGAAAAATATAATGTAAGGTCAGGCAGGAGTTTCACGGTGGCAGGCTTCTCTGCCGTATCAGCAACCAATGAAGAATCTATGTCAGGCGGATCTGACCGAATCGTCAAAGTCGTGACGCAGGAAGACGTCGATAAGGCCAAGAATACTATCACCCAGCGCGCAGGCGATGAAGCACCTAAGGATTTACGCGAAGATATCCAGGACGAGGGTTACCTGCCCATTGATTCAACGCTTAATGCCGGTGAACCAGTGGTTACGAGCTCGCCAGAAGTTGGTGCCGAGGCGAATGAGGTAACGGTTACGTCAACTACGGTGTTTACCATGCTCGGTGTCAAAGAAAATGATCTAAAATCGCTGGTCGAGGCGGACGCTAAAGACAAGATTGATCCAGAAACGCAGGTCATCCGGGATAATGGCTTAAGCCGAGCAAATTTCCGCGTTGAGCAAGCAAACCCGAACGGCCAAACAACTCTAACTGTGCAGACCATTGTCGTAGCCGGGCCGGAGCTGAATGAAGAATCACTCAAAAAGGAGATTGCCGGCAAGAAGCGCGGCGAAATCCAAGATATGCTCAAGAAGCGCCCAGGAGTCAACGAAGTGGAAGTCGAGTATAGCCCGTTCTGGGTGCAGTCCACGCCAAAGAGTGCCGACAAGATCAGTATAGTAATAGAGGGAAATGATACGGACCAGGATGCAGACAGCCGGGATCCATAATATTATTGCGCTCGATGTTGGCGACAAGCGGGTTGGTGTTGCCATGACTAATAGCGTGGCTCGCTTGCCGAGTCCGTTCGTAACCCTCGTTCGTGACGAACACTTTTGGCAGAAGCTGGAATTGTTGCTACGCGAACATGACGTTGAGGAGGTGGTGGTGGGATTGCCACGGAACTTGCATGGCAACGACACTGAGCAGACACGACTCACCAGGCAGTTTATTGCCGAGCTGGAAGTGCGACTAGGTGTCAAGGCGGTAGAGCAAGATGAGGCTTTGACCTCGAAGCGGGCCGAGGCCGAACTGGACGCGCGGGGCAAGCCTTACGACAGGGGTGATGTTGACGCGCTGGCAGCAACTTTTATACTGGAAGATTATCTAAACGAACGGAAAAACTGAGTCACTATGGTATTTATGCGAAAGCGCCGGCAAAAAAATTGGCCAAAAATTCTTCTGGGCGGACTCATTGTGCTGATAGTCTTCCTAGCAGCCGCTGCGTTCCTGGTGCGACGGGAGTACAACCAGAACCTGCGGCCCGTCAGTGCTTCACAAAAAAGTGAAACGTTCACCATTCCAACGGGTGCGTCTGTTAAGCAGGTCGGCACTGAGCTCCAGGCAGCCGGTCTTATTCGGGCGTCATGGGCCTTCGAGTGGTATTTCCGGACACATAAGCTCGGCGATCATTTAAAGGCCGGTACGTATTCGCTGCGGCCGGATATGTCAGTCAAGGAGATCGCTGATATTGTGACTGACGGGGTGGTAGCTACTGATCAGGTCACCATCCTGCCGGGCAAACGCATAGATGAGGTGCGCACGGATCTCATCAACGCCGGTTTCCGGGTTGAAGATGTTGAGGCGGCGCTCGATCCAAAACAGTACCCCAATCATCCGGCTCTCGTGGATAGGCCCAGCGGTGCTACCTTGGAGGGCTACGTATTCCCTGAGACGTTCCAGAAGACAGCAACTACCCAGCCAACGATTATTATCAAGTCGTCGCTTGATGAGCTGCATAAGGTGCTCACCCCGACACTGCGGGCGAATATCATTAAGCAGGGCCTGACGATCCACGAAGCCATCATTCTGGCCTCGATTATTGAGAAGGAGGCAGGTACGGAAGATGAAAAGCCGCGCATTGCCCAGGTATTTCTCAAGCGACTACGGGAGGACATGAAGCTACAGTCTGACGCGACAGCCGGCTATGGAGCAGTGCTGAGCGGTGATTATGATTCGCTCAGTGGCAGCGAGTTGCTGACGTATGAATCAGCCTATAACACGTACCTGCATGCCGGACTGCCGCCAGGCCCGATTAGCAGCTTCAATGCTTCATCACTAGAGGCGATTGCCTACCCCTCGAATACCGATTACTTGTACTTTGTCTCCGGCAAAGACTGCGTGACCAGGTTCTCGAAGACGTTGGCCGAGCACGAAGAGCTGCAGGAAAAACACGGTGTGCGCAGCTTCACGACCGTGTGTAAATAACTACTGCTAATAGTTAGTTCTCGCCTGATGACCTCAGTAGCGACTTGAATACGCCAGTGGTTTTGGTATAATTTGCAGCAGCAACTTTCATGAACTGAAGTTGCGTCCGCGGTTAGGGCTCGGCGAGTAATGCCAGTGCTAACCGTTAAGACATCTGCTTCGTATAACGCGAATCAGGAGAACATTATTCGTATACTCTCGCAAACAATCGGTCAGCATGCACGCACAAAAGCGGCAGCGAAGGCCCGTCGGCGCATCATCGGTCGAATATCCAAGCGGACTCGAAAACGCTTCATTCGATACTCTTTAGTGGCAGCCAATGCAGCTCTGCTCGTTGCTGTAATTGGCTTCGTGACCAAGAGTCCGAACACGAGCCAGGCAATCAAACAGAGCGCGCTCTCCAGCGATGTGGTGGCAGCTAACCCGCTTGACCAGCTGTCATCGTCGGATATCGCGGTGCATTTGGCGCGTATGGCCAGCTTGCCGGAATCGACCGCTGTCGTAAACCAGGCAGACACCATTAGCGGCCAGATGGCCATTACGTCGGCTGATAGCCGCATCGTGGCTAAGCCGCAGATTGTCAGTACTGCTGCGAAATCTTATAAAGACATTCAGGTATATGTCGTCAAACCTGGCGATACGATTGCTTCGGTCGCTGAGAAATTTGGCGTGACCTCCGATAGTATTCGCTGGTCGAATGACATTGAAGGTACTGAGCTGCCAGTCGGGCGCGAGCTCTACATTCCGCCGGTCAACGGCATCGTATACCTGGTGAAGGCTGGTGACACGGCTGATAAGCTGGCCCGTGAGTACAACGCAAGCAAAGCGGCGATCGAATCCTTTAACGACGCTGAAGTACTGGGGCTGGTGGTCGGCCGACGGATTGTGATACCTGATGGTACAAAGGCAGCTGCCACCTATAACGTTGCTTCGTCCTATAGCGGCGGGTACGGTGCGGCGGCTTGGGGTAGTGCCCCAATTTATGGCTACAACGGCTACGATTACGGCTGGTGTACCTGGTATGTCGCGAATAAAGTACCGGTGCCGGCCAACTGGGGAAATGCCAATACGTGGGATAACTACGCGGCGGCGAGCGGCTGGACCGTGAGCAGCGTGCCGCGCCCGGGAGCGGTTGCTCAGACGGATGCCGGCGGCTTGGGCCATGTCGGTGTCGTGGAGGCTGTATCAGCTGATGGCACCATGATTAAGTACTCTGATATGAACGGACTGGCTGGCTGGGGTGTTGTAGGGTATAGCGACTGGGTGCCAGTCCACTCCAAGTTCCAGAAGTTCATCTACCGATAAGTAGCCGACTTACTATCACCAACTATCTGTAAGAATTACACCACCTCTGTTATAATGACCGGGTATGTTTGTAGACAAGGTGAAGGTGTCGGTTAAAGCAGGCGATGGCGGCAACGGGGCTGTCAGTTTCCGCAAGGAAAAATTCGTCGATCGAGGCGGCCCTGATGGCGGCGATGGCGGCGATGGCGGTGACGTGCTCTTTGAGGCCAGTCGCAGCCAAAATACGCTTGCTACCTTTCGCTTCCAGAAGCAGCTGGTCGCCGAAAGCGGCCAAGCAGGTGCCAAGCGCAAGCGGCACGGTAAGAGCGGCAAGGGTTTAGTCGTCAAAGTGCCGGTCGGCACCGTCGTCAATAATCTGGACGGAACCTTTTTAGCTGATCTGACGCACGATGGACAGCAAGTACTCATTGCTGAAGGTGGTAAGGGTGGTTATGGTAATGCCCACTTCACGAGCAGCACGCGCCAGACACCGCGCGTCGCGGAGAAAGGCGAACCGGGAGAAGAGCTGGAACTAGTCCTGGAGCTGAAGATGATTGCTGATGTGGGGTTGGTCGGTCTGCCGAATGCCGGCAAATCCACCTTGCTCAGTGTGATCAGTAACGCCCGGCCGGAGATTGCTAACTATCCCTTTACGACGCTGACACCGAATCTGGGCGTCGTCGATATCGATGATACGGCCCTGTTGTTCGCCGACATTCCCGGGTTGATCGAAGGGGCTAGCGAAGGTAAGGGTTTGGGCGATGAGTTCTTGCGCCATGTCGAGCGGACACAGGTATTAGTGCACCTTATCGATGCGTACCAGGAAAACCTGCGGAGCGCGTATACAACCATTCGTGATGAGCTTAAAGCCTACAAAACTGACATGTCTGACAAACCGCAGATAGTGGCGCTCAGTAAAATCGACGGGCTCGATGAGGAGATCGTCCGTGATCGTTTGGATGAGCTGAAGCCGCTCGTACCGAAAGGTACGTCCGTGATGGCCATCTCGTCGAAAAGCAGCCAAGGGGTTAAGGAGCTGCTGCGGGCCGTCAAGCAAGAAGTGCAAGCTGCGCAGGCGCGTCAGGCGAAAGCTACCGTCGACGAGGAAAAGGACCTGCCGGTTCTGACTATCAAGCGGGATGACGCATGGAGTATTGAAAAAACGAAACAGGGCTTCCGGGTGTCCGGTCGTAAGATTGAGCGGTTCGCGCTGCGCACCGACTTTGATAATTACCATGCCGTGGCTCGCTTGCGGGACATTATGAAAAAGATGGGTATCATGCACGGCCTGGTCCGACAGGGTATTGAGCCCGGCGATAAGATCCTCATCGGCGATCACACGATTGAATACTAGCGTGCACCTGTACGGAGTGCGGGGTGGTACACTGGTAAGGTATGGCACAAACGCTATTCTTTTACGATCTTGAGACGTCCGGCTTCAACCCCAAGGATGCCCGGATTATGCAGTTTGCCGGCCAACGGACCGATATGCAGCTCACCCCGATTGGTGAGCCGCATAACTATCTGATCCGCATGACCGATGATGTGCTGCCCGAGCCGGACGCGGTGCTCGTCACGGGCATTACGCCGCAGCAAACGATTGCTGATGGCCTGCCTGAAGCCGAGTTTCTTAAGATTTTCAGCGAGGAAATTGCTACACCGGACACCATTTTTGCCGGTTTCAACACGGTGCGCTTTGACGACGAGTTCATGCGCTATACGCTGTATCGGAACTTTTATGATCCCTATGAGTGGCAGTGGCAAGACGGCCGATCCCGCTGGGATATTCTGGATGTCGTCCGCATGACCCGCGCCCTGCGGCCCGAAGGTATCGAGTGGCCATTCGACGCCAAAGGCGCACCGACGAATCGTCTGGAGCTGCTGTCCTCATTAAACGGCCTGGATCACGCCAACGCGCATGATGCCCTCAGTGATGTTCACGCGACTATTGCCGTCGCCCGCCTTATCCGGGAAAAGCAGCCGAAGCTCTTCGATTTTCTGCTCAAAATGCGGGACAAGAAGGAAGTCGCCAAGCTGGCCATGAGCGGCCAGCCCTTCGTGTATACCTCGGGTAAATATGCCAATGAATTCGAAAAAACCACCGTTGTCAGTACGCTCGCCGAGCATCCGCAAGGTCAGGGCGCGTTGGTATTTGATCTGCGCTATGACCCCACGCCGTTCCTGGAACTTGATCCACCTGCCCTGGCTGAAGCGCTGCGCCGTCGCAAGGACGATCCGGGGCCACGCCTTCCCGTCAAGACGCTGAAATTCAACCGCTGTCCGGCGATAGCGCCACTATCGGTGCTCGATGAAGCCAGCCAGGAACGTTTGAAGTTAGTGCCTGAAACTTATCTGCAGAATCATGAAAAACTGCAGCGCGTGCAGTCTGAACTGACGAAAGGCGTGCTGGAAGCGCTGCAGATTATGGATAAGAAGCTGCAAGCCCGGTTGCTCGAGACAGACAGTGATGTCGATGCCCGGCTGTATGACAGTTTTTTTGCCAACGAGGACAAGTCCCATATGCGGTCGGTGCGGACGGCGGATGTTGATACGCTGCAGTCTCTGAAGCCGGCGTTTAAAGATGGGCGCCTGGAGGCGCTGCTGCCGCTGTATAAGGCACGTAACTACCCGAAGTCAATGAGTGCTGAGGACCGCGCACAGTGGGAGCGGTTCCGGGAGCGACGGCTGCTGGGTGGCGGTGAAGCGAGTCGGGCGGCTAAATACTTTGCCCGCTTGGCTGAGCTGGCCAAGGATGACAAGCTATCGGGCGAGCAGCAGTATATCTTAGAAGAGCTTCAGCTTTACGGCCAGAGCATTTTGCCAACGAGCGAAGGGTGACCGCTGCCTGAGGCGCAACGATAGATAGATGCGCAGCATACTCAGCTCGGTGATGCACGTGCTTGCGTATTTACGACCCCGTGTCACGGCGAACATAAGCGCCAGAAATGCCGCCCACAGTAACATGACACCGCCAAAAGAGAGTTGAATATGGCTGCCAGGGATCTGGCCCAAGACTATGAGTTCCAACATCTGCCACCTCGCCTAGGTAAAACTATTGTTGAGGTAGATTTTATATCATATTGCTAATAAAGCAAATATATATTATAGCACTAGCGCTTTCGCTTGAACTTCTTTTTGAGCCGACCCCACCGGTTGCGATTACCGAAAAAGACTACGACGCCCATGCTGATCATGAACGCGCCCATAGCATTGGTCCAAGGGTAGAGGATATCGAGAATGATGTACAGGCCCCAAATGATGAGGGTGGGTGACAGCAGGTCGAAGAAGCGGTACAGTCGAGGTCGAAAGATTAATTCACCTAATCGGTCGGCGTATTCACGGAGGAGGTCGATATATCGTTCGGCCCACTCGTGGTTAATCGCGAGCAGACCGAGGCCAGCTATGAATAGTGGGATGCCGCCGGGACCCGGTAGCCAACCGGTGAGCAGTGCTCCGATCATACAGAGGACTGCCAGCGTATCAAAAATAATCAATTGTAAGTAGTGCTTGACGCGAGCCATAAAGCATATTATAGACTAGTTGACTGTTTTGTAGCTACCCAGGGTCGTGATACTGCACCCCTGGGCACGCAAGGCGGTGAAGACTTCCTGCTCTAGGCGCTCGTCAAGGCGCGCCTCAAAATCGATGTAGAAAGAGTAGTGCCGCTGGTCATTGGCGATCGGATGGCTGTCGAGCTTAGACAGGTTGATATTCGCATCGGCAAACACACCCAGGGCCCGGTAGAGCGCAGCGGGCTGGTGGTTAGTCTCCAGTATGATGCTTGTCTTGGTGGCGTCAGCGGGCACACGCGCATCGTTACCTATCAGGAAAAAGCGGGTGTAGTTGTGCGTGTCATCGTTTATGGGGCCCGCTATAATCGTGCCGCCATATAGTTCAGCCGCATGCTTGCCGGCGATTGCCGCGAGTGGCTTATCTATATGCTGCGTAACATAACGGACGCTTTCGGCTGTGTCGTGCTTTTCTTCTATGTGGGCCTGCGGCATGTGCTGCTCCAGCCAGAGCTCGCATTGGGCAATGGCCGGTCCCTGGGATAGGACGGTGGTGATTTCATCTACTGCCCGGTCGCGCGCAGCAATCAGGTACTGATTGATGTGTAGGGTAGTTTCTTGGCTGACCCACAGTGCGTGCCGGGCGAGTAGTCGATAAACGGTATTAATCGAACCATGCAGGCTGTTTTCAATGGCGACCACTCCTTGGTCGGCTTGCCCACTTTTGACAGCTTCAAACACCTGCTGGAACGTATTGCAGGGTAGCAGTTCTATATCTGGGCCGAGCATCTTGGTAGCTGCCTCGTGATGGAACGAGCCGGCGATGCCCTGAATCGCTATTTTCACCCTGACAACCCTACCACTTATAAGTCATTTTTACAATCAGCTTGTGTTCGCGTAAGCACAAAGCCTACAATTAAAATATTAGAAATCTCACAATATTCAGGAGAGGGGTGTGAGGAAGAATTATAACGCTGCCCGCCGAAACCGGCAGCACTCCCGTCGGGAATTGAGAATGGCAGCTAAGTCAGAGAGCTTCGTGCCGTTTGGGGTACGGCGGCGAATGGCCTATGAGTCAGCTGCGCCGATCATTGAGGCTTTTAACGTGCTGCGAGATGATGGCGTAATTGACGAACGACTCAAACCGCGCCAGGTGCTCCATGTGACGGAAATGCCCCTGACGAGCATACAGAAACAGGTCAGCCGCGGCATTGTGGCAGGCTACGAGCTAGGTAAACGAAGCGTCAAGGAAAAGAAGCGCATTACGTCAGCTTTTTCACATCCGATAGAGGTAACACTCGGTGAAGCCGATCTTTTCAGGGGGCGGCATCTCGGCTATCGGGTGCATAGTGAGGAGCTTGAAGAAGAGTACCACGACATTCGGTTGTCGCTCGGTAATATCGGTATCAAGGGTACCATGCGCGACGTAGTGCCGCTTCATGTCACTTGCGGCACGGCTGATGGGCACGTCAGAAAATCAGACCTACGCAGTGCTGTCAGGGCGATGAATGAGCTGCGCAGTGAGGATCCGCTGCAACTCGGTAGCAGCGAAGAGGGAATGTTGCACGTGCCGCTTCGGGTGGTACTGGAGCCGGTCGAATTCTACCCGGGCGAGTACTGATTATCTCCCCACCGGCGCAGTGGAAAAAGTGCTGAAATTTTGCTATAATTCCTAGCCGTTCTAGAGAGTGAGGAATTGATGAGCGAAAAGATTGTCGTTAAGGGTGCGCGCGAGCACAACCTGAAGAATATTGACGTCGAGCTGCCCCGCAATAAATTGGTGGTGATTACTGGCCTGTCTGGCTCCGGTAAGTCATCGCTGGCGTTTGACACGATTTATGCCGAAGGTCAGCGGCGCTATGTCGAGTCGCTGAGTGCCTACGCCCGTCAGTTCCTCGGGCTCATGGAGAAGCCGGATGTCGATCAGATAGATGGCTTAAGCCCGGCTATATCTATTGACCAGAAATCCACCAGTCGTAACCCACGCAGTACGGTAGCGACGGTGACTGAGATTTATGACTATTTGCGCCTGCTGTTTGCCCGGATTGGTATTCCGCACTGTCCCATCTGTGGCCGGCCGGTGGAGCGCCAGACGACCCAGGCTATCGTTGACCAAGTCGCCGCTCTGCCCGAAAAGGCCCGGCTGATGATTCTGGCGCCGGTAGTCGTAGACAAGAAGGGGGCTTTCGAGCATATCCCCGAGCAGTATCAGCGCGCCGGCTTTGCCCGGGCCCGTGTCGACGGCGTCGTGTATGCGTTGGATGAATTTCCCGAACTGGATAAGAATTATAAGCACAGTATCGAGATTGTCGTTGACCGGCTGGTGAATGACGAGGATAGCCGCGGCCGATTGGCCCAGAGTGTCGAGCAGGCCATTGAGATTGCTGACGGTAAGCTGAAGGTCGTCAATGCCGATAGCGAGGAAACGTTCAATTACAGCCTGATGTATGCCTGCATCGAGCATCCCGACGTGGTCATTCCCGAACTTGAACCGCGAACGTTTAGCTTTAACAGCCCTCACGGTGCCTGTCCGGTCTGTACCGGCTTGGGTTCGCGGCTCGAGGTTGATCCTGAGCTGGTTATTCCTAACGGCCGCTTGACGATTGCCGAAGGGGCAATCCGCCCATTTAACCGTATCAATACCGATGCCTGGTACACCAAAAAGATACAGGCAGTGGCGGATCGCTACGGCTTTTCGCTGCACGTACCGACCGGTGAGCTGAAAAAAGACCAGCTGGATAAGATCTTGTACGGCACGGGTAACGAGAAATATAAGGTTTCACTCGGTATTGGCCGCACCTTTGAGACGACCTATGAAGGCGTCATCCCCAACCTCGAGCGCCGGCACAAAGAAACTGAGAGTGATTTTATGCGGCGTGATATTGAACGATTCATGCGCGAGCGGCCGTGTCATGTCTGTGAGGGGCGTCGGTTACGGCCAGAAGTGCTGGCCGTAACAGTCGCGGAGCATTCCATCATGGATATTTGCGAGCTTTCTATTGACGAGGCGGTTCGGTTTTTTAATACCATCAAGCTGACTGACAAAGAGTCGCAGATTGCGCAGCAGGTCATCAAAGAGATTTGCGCCCGATTAAAGTTCATGCAGGACGTCGGCTTGAATTACCTGAATCTGCTGCGCAGTGCCGCGACGCTGTCCGGCGGTGAGGCCCAGCGTATCCGGCTGGCGACCCAGATTGGCTCCGGCCTGCAGGGTGTGCTGTACGTGCTCGATGAGCCGAGTATTGGTTTGCATCAGCGCGATAACGAACGACTGATCAGCACCCTCAAGCACCTCCGCGATTTGGGCAATACGGTGATTGTCGTTGAGCACGACGAAGATACCATCCGTACCGCTGACTACCTTCTGGACATTGGTCCGGGTGCTGGCATCCACGGCGGCAAGGTGGTGGCTGCCGGTGCACCGCGTGAGGTTGCCTCAGTTGAAAAAAGCATCACCGGCAAGTACTTAAATGGAGTCAAGGAGATACCGAAGCCGAAGAAGCGCCGTAAAGGCAACGGCAAAGCCCTATTCGTCAAAGGTGCCAAGGAAAATAACCTCAAAAACGTGGATGTCAATATTCCGCTCGGTCAGCTGGTGGTGGTCAGCGGCGTATCCGGCTCTGGCAAGTCCAGCCTCATTAACGATATCCTGGCCAAAGAGCTGTCAGCTCGTTTGATGCGTGCCAATACGGTGCCGGGCCGTCATGAAGATATTGAGGGCATTGAGCACCTCGACAAGGCGATCATTATTGACCAGTCACCGATTGGCCGCACGCCGCGCTCTAATCCAGCGACTTACACCGGCTTATTCACGCCGATTCGCGAACTGTTTGCCAGCACGCCGGAGGCGAAGCTACGTGGCTACGGTCCGGGCCGTTTTAGCTTTAACGTGCGTGGTGGGCGGTGTGAGAACTGTGCCGGTGACGGTATTATTAAGATTGAAATGCACTTCCTGCCGGATGTGTATGTACCGTGTGAAGTGTGTAAGGGTAAGCGCTACAACCGTGAAGCGCTGGAGATCCACTACAAGGGCAAGACGATTAGCGACGTACTCGATATGACCTGCGAGCAGGCGCTAGGCTTCTTTGAGAATATTCCTTCAATTGCGAAAAAGTTGCAAACACTTGTGGACGTGGGCTTGGGCTACATTAAGCTCGGTCAGCCAGCGACGACGCTCTCCGGCGGCGAGGCGCAGCGCGTCAAGCTCGCCACCGAGCTATCGCGGCGGGCCACCGGACGAACGTTGTACATCTTAGATGAACCGACGACCGGCCTGCATATGGATGATGTGAACCGGCTGCTCGGGGTGCTGCATGCCCTGGTCGATACCGGTAACAGCATGGTCATCATTGAGCATAACCTGGATGTGATCAAAAATGCCGACTGGGTAATCGATATGGGTCCTGAAGGTGGCTCTGGCGGTGGTCAGGTGGTAGCTGAAGGCTCCCCGGAGCAGATTGCTAAAAGTAGCGATTCGCACACCGGTAAGTTTCTAGCAAAGATGCTGAAGTGATGGCTGACCCGCAACGATCCTTTGAGGCCCACCGACGAAGCGCAATCGTGCTGGCACGTGATAACTTGGCAGAGGTAGCCTTATTCAGGCTGCAGACCAGGCACCACGAAACTGATCTGGCAAACACGTGGCACTTGGTGGGCAACCTGGTTATCGCTGCATGTGCGGCGGCCGAAACCGATGAGCCGCCCGCCAGGTTGGCGGCTGATGCGCTGGCTACGGTGGGAGCGGACGCGGAGCGCAGCCAGCATAACTTCCAGCAGCTCCTAACCCGGAGCGTCCGACGTGAAATATTTGCACTTCAGCATATCCCAAGTGGCGCTCCGGAAATTCATGAAACGGCGCATAGCCGGGAGTTACGGGTGGCTGAATTTATCCGTCAGGCACACATGCTAAAACCGGACGCACCAGAGCCAGTCGGCCCCGCGGGTAGCGGCAAGCTGCTGTTTTTAGGTACTTACCAGCGGCGGGTGACGTAAAGGGAGCTGCTTAGTCAATCCGCTTATTGAGGCCGATGTACCGCAAGATGCGCTTGATATTGGTATCAATTAACGTGAAGAGCTTCTGCCGGGATACCGGATCGCGCAGGATTGGCACGAGCGGTGGGATAAAGGTAGCGACCAGGGCAACCAGTACGATCGGGCCGAGGTAGGCATCGAGATTCGGAATCCGGCTGCCGAAAAAGTAGCCGAGCATCGGTACGCCGATACCCCAGATGAGGGCGCCCAGTACGTTATAGAACATGAAGCGTTTGCGGTCCATTTTGGCAACGCCAGCTATCATGGGGGCAAATGTCCGGACAACTGGCACAAAGCGGGCGAGGGTGACAGTTTTGCCGCCGTGTGTTTTGTAGAAGCCCTCAGCCCGCTGGATATGATCTTTGCGGAAAAAGAGTCCGTCGTCTTTCCTGAATAGTCGCGGCCCGGCCCGTCGACCAATTGTGTAGCCGACGTTGTCACCGAGGATGGCGCCGATGACGATTGACACAATGAGCCACTCAATAGGCAACAGACCTTGAGCGGCGAAGAAGCCAGACATGAAGAGCAGGGTATCTCCGCCCGGCAGAAGAATACCGATGAGCAGGGCGGATTCGGCGAAAATTATGCCGCCGATGAGTAGTGCACCGCCGGTCTGAACGATTTTTTCTGGGGAAATACCTATCATTTGCTTTTGCAATTCTAACACAGGCGAGTCCCGGTGTCTCCCTATGCTGGTATTTGGTATACTAGGTGTACGCTAGATAAGACTGCTAACTCGGAGGGAGAAGCGATTCATGGCAAATGACACCATAGGGGTGGAACTTAATAAACGCGACGTCATCGGTAAGGGGCTGGGCAAATTACGCGCCCAGGGGCTGGTGCCGGCAGTAGTGCACAACCACGGCAAAGATTCACTGCATGTGATGGGTGATTTTTTGCGGCTCACGAAGGTGTACGAGCAAGCCGGTAAGCACCACCCGGTCGAGTTGAGCGTGGATGGCAAACCGCAGCTCGCCCTCATTAAAGATGCTGACTTTGACCCGCGCAAGCACCAGCTGCGTCACGTTGTTTTCCAGGCAATCAAACAGAATGAAAAAACGACTGCCGAAATTCCGGTCGTGCTGGCAGGTGAAGAAATTCCAGCTGAAAAGAAGAGCTTACTGGTATTGCCGCAGCTTGATGTGGTAGAGGTCGAAGCGCTGCCACGTGATCTGCCGAGTGAACTGCCGGTGGATGCCACTAAACTGGAGGATGTTGGTGACCGGTTGCACGTGTCGGACATCCAGGCGCCAAAGGGCGTGACCATCCTGACCGATCCCGATGCTTCATTGGCGGTCGTAGAGATGCCGAAAGATCAGATTGCCGAGGCAGACGCTGCTGCAGCCGCCCTGGCGGAGGATCAAGAGGCAGCACCTGCCGAAGAACAGCCCGCTGAGGAAGCTGCTGAGCCAGCTGAAGAACAGCCAGCCGAAAAATAGCTAGCCTAGACAGCAAACGTCTTTTGACCCACACCAGCCATAATGGGTAGCTGGTGTGGGTTTTTGCTGTCGTCTGGCGTAAAATGTGGCCATAATGGAACGCAATCCCTTTGATAACCTGCCAGACGACGAACACCCGGCTGATAGTTCCGAAAGTTCTAAAGCAGCTAAAAAGAAAAAGAAGCGTTTATTACCGGAGACGGAGGTGAAGAATCCGGACCAGAAGCGGCAAGCGTCAGAAGATGATGGTACGCGGCATGAAGTGCGGGGGCGTAGACTAGATCTCTCTTCGCTGCTTGAGGCAAACAAGCATCAGGATGAGGCAGTTACTGACAGTGTCGAAGGACACGACGAAGCACAGCCTGAAGTAGCGCAAAACCCGGAAGATTTATCTGAGGAAGAGCTGCAGCTCGTCGCGCAGCAGATTATCGAAGACCACGGCAGGCAGCTACAGGAAGAACTGGCGTCAGTTGAGTCGGACAGTCCGAAAGCGGCCGAAGTCCTTGGGGATGCGTATTTTATTGAGAGCCTGGCGGAGGAAGTCGACCAGGGCAAGAAGATAGATGACGAGCTGCTTGATGAGCTTGTTGATAGTGTCGCGCGTGAATTTGCGAGCGAGCGAGCTGAGCACGCGACTGCAGAGGAAGTCGTGACTGAGGATGGTGAGACGGCTGATGATGAGCCTGCTGCTATCGCCCTCAGGGCAGCAGCTGCCGCCCCGCCTACTGTGCCACCGCCACCTCCGCCACCACCACGGACGCCAGGTCCCTCAGCACCGACGCCAGGACCAGGGGGGAGCGGCCCCGTACCTGCTCGTACTTTCACTGGTGCGATGCCCGCAGGTCCCGCTACAAGCCCGCGATTGCCGCATACCCGTTCGGCGGCGCACGAAACTGTTCGCACCCGGTATAGGGGGGCTGACCTGCTAGTTGGTGGTATTGTCGGTTACTTGATTGGTCGTCGGCGTGGGCGTATTAGGACCGAGGCCCGACTCATGCCTATCCAGCAGTCACTGGAAAAGCAGGTGAGAGATCTGGATGAAAAGATTAGCAGCAGAGAAAAAGTCATCCGTTCAATGGTTGCTGAAAAGATAGCTCGGGGCAGCGAAGATATGCGCCGCTCGGTAGCCGAGAAGGTCGAGGCAAAAACCCGGGCAAAGGAAGAGGCCAGGCGCCGATCAGGTGAGGCGCGCAGCGTCCGGCCGGCACAACCGGAGCAGGCCGATAAAGTATACGACGAAGCGGTTATATCTGAGCGCACAGCGGCATCACTGCATGTTCATCGCCATGACAGGTTAGCGAGTGCCGTCATAGCGCAGACCGAGGTCCGTCCGGCTCTCACCAAGGAGGCGGTGAACCGCATGTCAGATAGTGAGCTACTTAAAATTGCCGCAACGATTGAGGCTGATGGCCAGAATGCTCAGCAGTTGTACGAACAGGGTCGGCTAAGTCGGGAGGACCTCCAGGCAGTCGTGACCGAGCAGTTGATTGGTCAGGGCCGAGTGGAGCGGTTACTACGCGAACGCCAGCGACCGGTTGAGCAGGCGGTCGGTACGCGTGAGCAACTTGTGCAGCAGTCGGACGTAGGACAGGCTGCGCAGACGCATACCGTAAGCAGCGCTCCCGTGCCAGATTCACTGCCTGTGGCGAGCTCATCGCCAGGCACGGATGTTGCGGCAGCTTCTGATGCGCTAATCGCGGAGCATGCTGCCCGTGAGCGGCGGACCGGGGGTAGTTACAGCTACGTCTGGATTATCGTGGGCATTGTGGCTGCATTGTTCATCTTGAGCTTGCTACTGCTCTAGGAAGCCGCCTGATTGATGGTTCCACAAGCTGGCATAAATGCCACCTTGTCGCAGTAACTCTTTATGGGATCCTTCTTCGACGATCTGCCCCTTGTCCATGACCAGGATGCGGTCCATCTGTTGGATGGTGCTTAAGCGGTGGGCAATGACGATAGCAGTGCGTCCTTCCATGAGCTTCCATAGTGCGTCTTGGATTAAGACCTCGCTCTCTGAATCCAGGGCGGACGTTGCTTCGTCCAGCACCAGTATGGGTGCGTTTTTCAGCATCGCCCGGGCAATGGCGACACGCTGGCGCTGGCCGCCAGATAGCTTGACGCCGCGTTCGCCAACGAGCGTATCGTACTTGTCTGGCAACGCTGCAATGAACTCGTGGGCGTGGGCCATTTTGGCAATGGCTGTTATCTGCCGCTTGGTTGCGTCCTTGGTGCCGTACGCTATGTTTTCGGCAATTGTTCGGTGAAACAGCATTGGCTCCTGCGGCACGTAAGCGATGTGTTTTCGAAGATCGGCCTGTCGTAGTTGCGTGATATTCTGGCCATCAATAAGTATTTCGCCGGACTGGATATCAGTGAAGCGCATGAGGAGCTTCGTGACTGTAGTTTTACCACCGCCGCTATGACCTACGAGGCCTACCTTCTCACCAGGCTTGATCCGTAAGTTCATGTTGCGAAACAGTGGCGCCTCCTTTTTATCGGCGTAGGCAAACGTAACATCCTTGAATTCTATCTTGCCGTGTACGATCCGAGGCTTTTCTGGCACGGCCGGATCTGTAATGTCAGTATCCATATTCAGAATTGCAACCATATCGTACGCATCACCCATGACTCGGTTGTAGTTACGCATAATATTATTCATCTCCCACAGTTGGCGAGCGATGGTGAACGTATAGGTTACGGCCAGGTAGACGGTAGCTATCGAGATGATGTTGTGTTCTGCGGCCCAGACAGCAGCAATGAGTGCGGTTGTGTTCAGTAGGGCGATGAGGCCAGAATAGCCACTGCTGACAAGCAAAAAACCGCGCATGGTATTGAGGCTTTTTTCGCGCCAAGTCCTAGTTTGTAGCGTAAGGCCCTCCAGCTCACGGGCTTCGCTGCCATGCGATTTGACAGCCATTATATTCGTGACTACATCGGCAACATAGCCAGTTACCGCTGTACTAGCCTGCGATTCTTGTTTACTGAGATCGGCCATGTGCCGTGAGCCAAAGTATACGATTAGGATAAAAATGACAGCAATTATCAGTAGTACTACAGCATATTGCCAGAAGACAAAGCTTAGTATACTGACCGCTGCGATGATGCTAGTGATAGACGGGGTTAGTTGGAATATGACCGTATCCCAAAACCGCTCAAAGGCGCTAGTTAGCTTATTGGTCTGTGACACAAGAGAGCCGCCAAATCGGTTGGCGTGAAAGTTCATACTATGACTAGTAAGTTTAGTGAAGATCTTTTGATACAAATCTCGTTGAGCTGCAGTTTCAAATGTCCAAGCGAGATAGAGATTGATACGCCAGCCAATAAGCTCACCCCATAGCTGCGCAAGTATATACAGTGCAATAAGCGTCCAGCTACTAGATAAAGTAATTGAACCTGCTTGTAGCTGCTCCAAGATCCGAGAAATAATAAAAGGACCAGCAAATGCACTAGCCGTAACAGCGAGTGCTGCACCGATAATTGCACCAAGCACGCGCATGCGATAACGCATGGCGGTGCGCCAGAATAGTCGCAAAGTTTCCTTTTGCACAACAAGTTCCTCGTAAGAGTTAATATTTTTATTTGACGCTATAGGATCGGCACGTCCGATCGTTGGCGTATTTAGAGGATTGGGCTTACAAAAAGAATGAGCCAATCATAATAATCAAACCATAATACGGTATAATGTACGTCGATGCAAAAAGTTATTCTCTATTACAAATTCGTGCCGGTGAAAGATCCGGAGATGACCATGCGCTGGCAACGTGAGTTGTGTACGCGCCTGAACCTTAAGGGCCGGGTTCTAATATCTGATCACGGCATTAATGGTACGCTCGGTGGCGACCTAGAAGACTTGAAGCGCTACAAGCGGGAGATGAACAAATCTGTTGTGTTTAAGGGCATTGTTTATAAGTGGAGTGATGGCACCGGTGAGGAGTTCCCGAAGCTTAAAATCAAGGTTAAGCCGGAGCTGGTCGCGCTCAATGCGGCTGACGAGATAATTGTGTCTGAAAAGGGTATCGAAAACGGTGGCAAGCACTTGAGGCCGAAAGACGTGCATAAGCTCCTTAAAGAGCGCGGTGACGAAGTCGTATTCTTTGATGGCCGGAACAAGTACGAGGCTGCTATCGGTAAGTTTAAGGGCGCAATTGTACCGGATGTCGATACGTCACATGATTTTGCTAAAGAGCTCGAAGATCCGAAGTACGAGGCGATTAAGGACAAGCCGATCGTCACCTACTGTACGGGCGGCGTGCGCTGTGAGGTAATTAGCGCCATGATGAAGAACCGTGGCTTCAAAGAGGTGTACCAGATAGATGGCGGTATTGTGAAGTATGGGGAGACGTACGGTGATGACGGCCAGTGGGAAGGCAAGTTGCATATCTTCGATGACCGTATGCAGATGCAGTTTAGTGACAAGGCCAAGGATATAGGCGCCTGTACGCACTGCGACGGCCCAACCAGCCGGTATATAAACTGCGATAATGTTGCATGCAACAGATTGGTCCTTGTCTGCAGAAATTGCGACAAAAAATCAAAATGCGAAAAGTGTATTAGCGAAAGACTATTGACAAAAAAGCAATAATCATGTAGTATGTAGCACCTGACTCGATATCGCCTATGTTACCCCGCGTAACAGGGTGGGCACGAGTGGAGAGGTGTTATATATCATGAGCTATGAGTTTTTACCGGCTTACGCAGAGCGTACCCACGGCCTTGTTAGCGACCCCATAGTCGCCAATGATGTGATTGAAAAACGTAACCTCGGCCCTGAGGTGCTCGATGATTTGGCCCGCCTGCAGCAGGAGCTCAATACGCGCTTAGAAGAAATGACTCAATCGATCTCTCGGGATTTTATACAAGATGCGCTCAATAGAGGCCCACAATGGGGTCCGGAAGCATCGACTACCGATGTTGGCCCGGCTGAATACCAAGAGCCGGAACCAGGCGTGTTGACTAAGGACAAAGAGGCTTTTGCGCAATTGCATGGCGCTGAATTTTGGGATGAGGCGGCAAAAGTAGCGGGTGAGATCACTAAGAATACACTGAAGCAGGTATCAGACGGCGTCCAGGTTGCTAAGGAAGAGTCCGTGGCGCTCGCTACTGGTGTCAAAAATGAGCTTGTGGGCGGTGCGAAATCTTTTGCAAAGCCTTTTAAGGCGTTCGCACATTCAGCCAGTGATCCGCAGGTCCGCAGAGAGGCTATCGAGCTTGCTCGAGCTGACAAGCAGAGGCTTATTGATGCCGCGCATGCATACATTGAGGAGTATCATATAACTCCGCGTGAGCTCGGCGTGACCGGGCTGGCATCGGCGTTAATGCTCATGGGTGCTTATGGCTTGATAGAGAATGATAAAAACGTTAACTCTGAAATTGCCCTGGGCGAAGGCGCCGTGCCGGCCTTTATGTATGAACACACGAGTGACGCGACAGTTATAACTGTGCCTGGATTAAATTCTGGCAACCAGGATCCTGTGGCATCAGCTGGCGACATACAAGGTTTACTCATGGATGAAGACGGCAATGTGCCGGATGTCACCATTGAAGATGATAAAATCACTATTTCTGGCCACCTGAGCGAAGCAGCGCTGCCATTTGTCGCTGCGGTTGCGCTTCATCCAGACGATGAGCCTCGGCAGCCTTCTGAGCTAGAGCAGCCTGCAGACCTCGTCACTTCAGCTACACCGCAGGTGTCTGATGCTCCAGCGGCGCCAGCCACGCCCGAAGTTTCATCGCAGACTCCTGAGCATGAGCAGGTGAGTCCTGAGGTTCAGGCCGTGAATAACGCTTTAGCAGAAATTAAACTCGGTCATAATAATAATCTCGATACGCTCGTTCAGGCTGTCACGAACATGTATGCGGCATATGCGCCGAACGACAAAGATCGACCGTCTGATATGCCCGAGGGTTACGTGAAGTTCATGCTGCCACACGAAGCCAATGGAATTAGTGTGCCTTTTACGATTGCTCAGCGTACAGCAGATAATGAACGTTATACATCGCCCCACATGGCTGCGGTTCAGTATGCTACGGCAAAGCTATACCAAGACCTCATAAAGTCTGAGTTCAAGCACCTGCAAGGTGATATGCTGCGCGTTCGTGACCTGAACTCGCCAGGCCACAAAACACATAATGATGGCCGCCACGCTGATGTGTCTGGTGGTCACGGCTGGGACATTACTCAGTATTCGACTGGGGCGTTCACGGACTTTGAGTTCTCTGAAAGGTTCGACAAAGAATTTACCATGCGGTTGGCAGAAGAAATGGCCAGAATGTATTCTGGTGGTCAGCCGGTAGTTGACATTATTCTGTCAAGCGGCCAAACAATGGTGCCGGAAATCAATGAACGGGTCGGACGAAGGCTCATGGTAAACAATGACCCTTATCACAAAGATCACTTTCATCTGCAACTGCGTAAAGATCTCGCGCTGCCTCAGTGGCGAGTTCGTGCCGGAGATTTACCGTGGAGTGTTGACCAAGATCTCCGAATTGGAGGCATGGCGCAAGATATTACGCCCGAGCAGCACGCGTCCCAGCATGCGGATTTTGAAGAATGGGTTTCTCGTAAACTAGCTGCACAGCCAGAGCCTGCAACCCCTGAGGCGCCGGAGCAGACTACGCCAGAAGCAGCGGCTACACCTGAGCTTCCTGGGGTGCTAACAGAGGAACAGGCGCGCATCCTTGGTGTCGAGTGGAGTATTGCACGACATGTTCGGGCGACAGAGCACTTTTCTGTTGCCGAAGTTCTTGCCCAGATTTCAGCAGAAAGCAGCTTCAATCCTGATGCGGTTAGTGATCAAGGCGCCAAAGGAGTCACGCAGTTTATGGACGCTACCTGGGAGGAGTGGGGACAGGATATGAACGATGACGGGCAAGCTGATCCGTTTAATGTCGAGGAAAACCTTGATGCAAACCGTAGGTATATGGAGTACTTGTATGAATGGACTGCCAAACAGATTGCTGACGGTAAAATATCTGGTGATGTTAAAGACTTGACGCGAGCCGCGTATAACGCTGGTATGGGTACGGTGCTCGATGCTGGCGGAGTGCCCGATAAAGAAGAGACCCTAAATTACATAACTCGTATAAATGAGCGTGCCGCAGAATATGCGAGTAAGCTAGGCCTTGAAGTTACCGAGAGTCAGCCACCTACTGCGCCTACGACCACGGCGCCTGCCGATGTCCAAGCGACTGACACCGCAGCGATGGCTCCAAAAGAAGAAGCTGAATCGATTGAGACCCGGGGAGTTTACGTTAGTGAGGAGTTTGTAGGCGGGTTGCTTTCTGAGATGTTTGACTCCCGTGAGGACTTCGATGAATGGTTCGAGGGGCTTGATCGGGTGCAGGGTGAAGACGGCACTACGAGAGTTCGAGTAAGTTTAAGCGAGATGCCAATAAGTGCTAATTAAGGAGAATGAGATGAGTGAAGTTATGAAAGAACAGCGACCAATAATCATTGAAAGTAGCGTAGATCCAGTGGGTAATGAGGCGTACTTTGCCGATATGCTGCCGCCAAAGCCTAGGTGGTCGGAGCGCCATCCTATGCTAGCCAGGCTCGGTAAAGTAACTGGAAAGTACGTAGGCCTTCCTATAGCTGCTGGTAGCTTAATGGTCGGTGCTATACAGAGCTGTGATATAGGCATAGACGACATTAACCCAAATCCAGGTCAAGAAGAAGGTGCCTTTAAGATTGATGAGGCAGTCGTGAGTAATTTTGCTGCCGAATCAAGTGATGCGGTGGGGAGTGCGGATATTACCGTAAAAGAAGTCACCCAAGAGTATATTGATAAGCGTGATGATCCATCTGACGAACCTAGGGTCCACGAAACCTTAGTATTTAACAATGGTAAATATCGTGGACATTGGATAGTAAAAGGTTCTTGGCAGCCTGAGATGATTTCAGACGAGCTGCTGGAGGTGACTTTGCCAAGTGTCGAAGGGTATGATTTGGCAACTATTAAAGACCCAGAAATCAATAAAGACGAGACGAGTAGGGCATTTTGGCAGTCTGCTGCTGGAGTGTTTGGGGCAGCCGACACCAGGAGCGATGACGCTTTTAGAAACACAAGGAATGCGCTTCGAGAATGGATAAGTGATCCAGATAAAAGTGGAGATTTCCAAGAATCCTTGGCTTGTGTGGCCTTAGCTGGAGCAGCCCAAAAGTCTGATGCAATACTTGGTGTTGCAAGCAATAAAGTGAATGTCGAACAATATGTTCCGCCACGTGCAGACGAGCCGGTGCATATTGCCGGAGCGCCAACCATTAGGTTTCAGATAGAGGATCCAAAAAATCCTGGAGAGATGCTAGACATCGAAAGTTGCTTACCTGTACTTGACAATCTTGGCTACTCAAATAAGGACATGTCAACCGAACCAGGTAGCCGGTTTGGTCTCAGTGACCAGATAATTCCGGAAATAACCCTCAGGCCAGTTGAGCAGTAGAAACTGCTACTATATAAGGGTGGATAAGAGACTTGAGAACAAGCTAAAAGACCTGCCGAAGGAGCCGGGCGTATACTTTCATAGGGACGCTGACGGGCAGATAATTTATGTCGGCAAAGCCGCGGTGCTGCGTAACCGCGTACGGCAGTATTTCCAGAAGTCACGGTCGCGTGACCCGAAGACCGAGGCGCTGGTAGCTGAGATTGCTGACGTTGACTGGATGGTGGTGGAGAGCGAGATGGAGGCACTGTTCTTAGAGGCTGAAATGATCCGCCGCTACATGCCGCGCTATAACATTCTGCTACGGGACGATAAGTCGATGACGTACATTCGCATCGATTACGACAGCGACTATCCGACCGTGACGACGACCCGCCGGCCCTTAGATGATGGTGCCCGCTATTTCGGGCCGTATCTGAGCAGTTATGGCGTGCGTCAGGCCCTGAAGCTGCTGCGTAAGATTTTCCCGTTTGCGACTAAGCGTACGCCGAATCAGAAGCGGGCAACCTTGCACTACCATTTGGGTCTGGACCCCGGCTTGGAGGAGGGTCGAACCAGCCTGGAAGACTATCGAGCCAACCTGCGGAAGCTGATAGCGATCATTGAAGGTCGGCGCAAGTCAATTGAAAAAGATCTTGAGAAGGATATGAAGCGGCTGGCGAAAACGTCGCAATTTGAAGAAGCCGCCAAGGTTCGCAACCAACTATTTGCACTCCAACGACTCAATAAACAAGTTATTTTTAGCGATAAGGAGTTCCAGGATATATCCAAGGACCACGCCCTCAATGAGCTGGTTGACCTGCTCAGGCTGCAAGATTTCCCAAAGCGCATTGAGGGCTACGATATCAGCCACATGCAGGGCACGGACGTGGTGGCCAGCATGGTGGTGTTTACGAATGGCGTCAGCAATAAGGGCGAGTACCGCAAGTTCAAGACGAAAAAGAATCGCAATGATGATTTCTATAATATGCACGAGACGATATCCCGCCGCTTAAGTGACAAGAACCGCAAGCAGTGGGGGCTGCCGAGTCTGGTGTTGATAGACGGCGGCAAGGGGCAGCTGGATGCCGCGATTCGTGCCCGAGATGAAGCCGGCTGTAGTCAGCTGCCATTTGTTGGCCTGGCGAAGCGCGAAGAGCAGATAGTGATTAAGAAAGACGCCTCCCGGGTGCAGCTGAATTTTGATGTATTGCACCAGCTGGGTGGCTTTGCGTCGGAGACAGACGAATTTATCCTTGTCAACGTCCCTCACAGCACCAATCTGACGAAGTTATTGCAACGAATTCGCGATGAATCACACCGGTTTGCGGTCAGCTACCACTCGGTGTTAAAGACCAAGCGCCAGACAGCCAGCCTACTCGATGATATCCCTACCATCGGGCCGGCCACCCGCAAAAAACTGCTTAAGACTTTCGGTAGCCTGCGCGGCATTATCCAGGCCCGGGATTTTGAGCTGGAAAAAGTGGTGGGTGTGAAAAAGGCGGCCATTCTTCGTCAGTACATCCGAGCCGAAAAGCAGCTCGTTCAGGGAGACGGCCAGTAGGCTATACTAGTAGTCCAGGGTACTCTATGAAGCAATTTTCTAAAGAATTTTTTCAACATAATCGTCAGCAACTCCAAGCGGCTGCCGCGCCGGCTGGTCCGATTGTGCTAACCGGACAGGGCGTGCTGCAGCGTAATAGTGATGTTACGTACCCCTTCCGCCAGGACAGTAGCTTCTGGTATGTCACCGGTCTGGAGCAGCCTGATGTGGTGCTGGTGATGGATGATGGTGCTGAGTACCTCATCTTGCCGGAGCGTGATGAAGTGGTCCGACAGTTTGATGGCGGTGATGATTTAGCAGCGCTGGCCGAGACTTCTGGCGTGAGCGACATCCTCTATGACCAAGAGGGCTGGGCGCGGCTGAATCGCCGGCTACAGCAAGCCAAGCAGGTCGCGACGCTGCTGCCGCTGCCGGCATTCGTAGAACGTCACGGTATCTACACTAATCCGGCCCGTAGCCGGCTAATCGAGCGCCTGAAGGCAGCCAGTGATAATCTGCAGTTGCAGGATCTTCGGCCGGAGCTCACCCGTCTACGGGCCGTGAAGCAGCCCCTCGAGCTGGCGGCCATGCAGCAGGCCATTGATGTGACGGGCCAGGCGCTACAGTCGGTGTACCAGCATCGTCAGGGCTATGCGCATGAATACGAAATCGAGGCAGATATCACGGCTGTCTTCGGCAGGGCCGGCTTTAGGCATGCGTTCTCACCTATCGTAGCCAGCGGCAAGAGTGCCTGCACGATACACCACGTCGCCAATAACAGCCCGGTTGATAAACACGGCCTGCTCGTACTGGATATCGGCGCCGAGGTATCGCACTATGCCGCGGATATTACCCGGACGTTCGCCATTAGCAAACCTACCACGCGGCAGCAGGCAATATACGATGCGGTTTATGATGTGCAGCGATACGGGCTCGGTGCACTCAAGCCGGGAGTGCTCATGAAGGAGTTTGAAGAGCAAGTCCAGCAGTATATGGGCAAAAAACTGCGCGAGCTGGGGCTTATTTCGGCAAACACCAAAGAAGCGGTGCGCCAGTACTACCCACATGCCACGTCGCATTTTCTGGGGCTTGATACCCACGACGTCGGTGAATATGATCAGCCCCTGGCACCCGGTATGGTCATAACCTGCGAGCCCGGTATTTACATTCCGGAAGAGGGTATCGGTGTGCGTATCGAAGACGATGTCCTCATAACAGATAGCGGCATAAAAATTCTTAGTGAAAAGCTACCCGCTGGCCTCTAAAGCCTGCTACAATTATGGCTAAGTATGCAACGTGGTATCGTTAGCCGATTTGCGATTAGATGGTTTGTCTGCGGCCTCGGGCTGTGGATTGCTGCCGGCCTGCTCGGTGATCGGATTGATTACGATAGCCGGATTGGCGTCGTAATTGTAGCCGGTCTGATTCTGGCTATCGTCAATGCCATCATCAAGCCGATAGTGGTCATTCTATCGCTGCCGGCGATTTTATTCAGCCTCGGGCTGTTCATGATTGTTATCAATGGCTTCATGGTTTACCTGGTGGGCTGGCTCTATCCACAGATGGAAATCGCTACCTTTGGAACGGCCATGCTTGCCGGCTTGGTGATTGGCTTGGTAAACTACCTGGTATCGGTTATTTTGGAAGAAAGGGCTTCGTAAGACTTTGAGTATCTATAATTACATTACTATCGGTTCGATGTTGTTTCTGACGCTGCTGATACTGATCCAGTCGCGCGGCGCGAGCTTAGGCGCCGGTCTTGGCGGCAGTGCAGAAGTAAATACGGTCCGCCGCGGCTCTGATAAGACACTCCACCAGCTGACAATTATTGTGGCAGTGGTGTTTGCCGGATCAATCATTCTCGGTGTCGTGTAACTATACCGCTCTGGTGGGTGGACGGCGGCGAGTTCTGGTCCGGAGCGTGCTAATATAAGGTAACGATTATGGTTGATCGAACAACAAAACTCCGGTGGCGCCGACGCTTTAGGAAGCGGCGAAAACAGGTTGAAGAGATCGGCGTAACTGCCGAGCAGCGACTGGAAACACATTTTTTCCGGCGTCTCAGCCGTCTCATGCGTGTCTGGCGGTTCACCGCCGGCTGGGTGCTGCTCTTGGTGCTCGTCGCCATTGGTACGGTGCTGCAGATCAGGGCCCAGAGCCCCTATTACCAGACCTACCAGCCGGCACCGGGCGGCACCTATACCGAGGGCATCATTGGCAGCTTTACGACTGCTAATCCTCTGTACGCGACGAGCGCTGCCGATAGCTCGGTGGCCCGTCTCGTCTTCTCGGGGCTACTTCGGTATGACCAGGAAAATAAGCTGGTACCGGATTTAGCAGAGTCGGTCGAGGTGGATGAGAGCGGCAAGATATACACGGCCACGCTGCGGCCGGGCGTTACCTGGCACGACGGCCAGCCACTGACGGCGAAAGACGTGCTGTTTACGTACCAAGTTATTAAAAACCCCGACGCCCGCTCACCGTACTTCGCCACCTGGAAGGATATCAAGGTCACGGTCCCGGACGACCGGACGATTGTATTCGAACTGCCGAATGCACTAAGTACGTTTGAGGAGTTACTAACGAACGGTATCGTACCGCAGCACATCTTAGGTGAGACGTCGCTGTCGGAACTGCGCACCAGTAAGTTTAATACTACCCAGCCGGTCGGCTCCGGTGCGTTCACTTGGGACGAGCTGGAGGTGACGGGCACGACGAAAGAGACCCGCCAGGAAGTTATTGGTCTGGTACCAAATACCGAGTTTTACCGCAGTCCGCCGAAAGTCAACCGGTTCGTCATCCGTACTTTCCGGAGTGAAGACCAGATGGTGCAATCGTATAAGGATGGTGAGTTGAATAGTATGACAGGCCTAGCGAACGTGCCGGATGATGTGCGTGATGTATCGGACTTCCGTGAACACAACGTGCCGCTCATGGGTGCCGTCATGGTATTTTTCAAGACCTCGACGCCACCGCTGGATGATGTCAAGGTGCGCCGGGCGCTCGTGCAGTCTGCCAACACGACACGCGCTGTAGCCGGTCTGGGCTCTAAGGTGCGGCTGGTCTATGGGCCGCTGCTCGATACCCATGTCGGCTTTAATAAGCAGCTCACGCAGCTGGCGACCGATGTAGCCCGGGCTGAAAAATACCTAGACGAAGCCGGCTGGCGTAAAGCGGAAAATGGCATACGCCAAAAGGGTGGTCAGGATCTGACGTTCACTCTGTACGCACAAAACACCAGTGATTACAGTGCGGTGGCTGGCTATCTGCAGAAAGCCTGGAAGAGTATTGGCGTTAGGGTAGAGGTCATGCTCCAGGATGATGCCGATATGCAGGGCGTGGTAAGCCGGCATGACTACGATGCGCTGCTGCATGGCATATCGATTGGTAATGATCCGGATGTGTTTGCCTACTGGCATAGTACACAGGCAAATCCGAGCGCAGCTTCACGGCTCAATTTTTCTGAGTATAAATCCAAGACGGCCGACGAGGCCCTCGAAGCTGGTCGGACTAGGCTGAACCCGCAAGTCAGGGGTGCAAAGTACGAGCCTTTCTTGAAGGCCTGGCGTGACGATGCGCCCGCCCTGGCGCTCTATCAGCCAAACTTCCTATACGTGACGCGCGGTAAGGTGCATAACTTTGAACCGCAGGCGCTCAGCAGTGCCGTAAACCGGTACGCCAATGTTGAGAACTGGATGATTCGCCAAGAGCGGGTCATTAAGTAAGTCGCCCCTGACGCTTGAGTTTTTTGTCAAAAAACCGTATCATATGACGGTTAAAGTCAGCCAATAGACATCGAATGCGCGAGTGGCGGAATTGGTAGACGCGCTACCTTGAGGGGGTAGTGGCCGTATGGCTGTGGAGGTTCAAGTCCTCTCTCGCGCACCAGTAGGCATCACATGAGTCCGAAAAGGACTCTTTTTATTTGCTCAAACGTGCCGTCCATACTTGCTAGGGCAGTGTGACCTGATGGACCAACGTGCTAGTGTCCGCCGTCGATACGTTCTTCGAGTTCGGTATTAAGATGGCTGGGGCAGTGCACGCGCAAAAGAGTTTTGATGATGTCAGGTTTGCTGACGGCGCAACTTCAGCCTACTCATGAGCGGCCTGCTAAGTTCCTGCCTATGGCCAGGCATGGCAGCTACCTGAAATCTCTTAGGGTTTTTTTATGCTATTATTACTGCTAGCAAAAGCTAACGCTTACCAAAGGGGTTAAAACAGTATATGAGTAAAGTTGCCCATTACCTTCAGGAGCATTTAGTCGGGGAGGTAATGACTTCGACCGATGCCCGGAAGTACTTTTCGACCGATGCCAGCATATTTGCCGTTGCGCCACTGCTCGTCGTCTATCCTAGAAATGAGAACGATATCCGCAAAACGACGCGCTTCACCTGGCAGTTAGCCGAGCGCGGCCGGGTGATTCCCGTCACGGCGCGCGGTGCCGGAACTGACCTGGGCGGAGCTTCACTGGGCCAGGGTGTCATTATGGCGTTTCCGGCACACATGAACCGGATCTTGGAGCTGGACAGTAAGTCCGGCGTCGTCACCGTGGAGCCGGGTATCTTGTATGGCAAGCTGCAGCAGACCCTGCACACCCACAGCCGCTTCCTGCCACCGTTTCCGGCTTCCTATGAGTACTGTACGGTCGGCGGCTCGGTAGCCAATAACGCGGCTGGTGAAAAGTCGATCAAGTACGGTTCGACACGTGAGTTCGTCAAGCGGCTACGGGTCGTGCTGGCAAATGGTGAAGTTATCGAAACGCGGCGCCTGAGCAAGCGGGAGCTCAACAAGAAGCTCGGCCTGGCGACATTTGAGGGTGAGATTTACCGGTCACTCGATGCACTGATTGAAGAACATAAAGACCTCATTCAAAACATGCAGCCGGCAGTCACCAAGAACGCAGCTGGCTATGCACTTGACCAGGTGAAGCGCAAAGACGGTTCCTTTGATCTCACGCCGCTGTTAGTAGGCTCGCAAGGGACGCTGGGAATTATTACGGAAATTACGCTGGAGACAGAAGTGCATAATCCGCACACGTCGCTGATCGCTGCCATGTTTGACGATATCGGCATTGCGACTGAAGTCATGCAGGAGCTGCGTAAGCTTTCTGAACTGCCGAGTGCCATGGAGGTAGTTGATGGCAACTTGCTGAAGTTCGTGAACCAGACGAACCCGAATATGCTTAAAGGTATCATTGACGGGGCGATGCCGAAGCTCGTGTTGCTGCTGGAATTCGATAACACTAGTGACCGGGTGCAGAAGCGCATGACCAAGAAGGCGCTCAAGATCCTCAGCAAGCACCAGATTCCCTACCAAATGGAGACAGAACCGCACAAGCGTGAGGAGCTTTGGAAGATCCGCCACAGTGCGGCTGCGGTCGTGTCACACACCCAGGGTAACGCCAAAGCAGTGCCGATCGTCGATGATGGGGTTGTGCCGGTGGAACGGTTTGGCGAATTTCTTGAAGCTGCCTATTCGCTCTTTAACCGGGCTGGTTTGCCGGCAGCCATCTGGGGCCACGCCGGTGATGCCAATATCCATATGGAGCCGTTTTTAGACCTTAGCCAGGTGGGCGACCGGCAAAAAGCCTTCCGGTTGATGGATGAATACTACAAGCTGGTGATCAGTATGGGCGGCAGCACGAGCGGTCAGCACGGTGACGGGCGGCTGCGCGCACCATATTTGCCGGCGCTGGTCGGTGGTGAGGTTTACGAGCTGCTGAAGAAAACCAAAAAGATATTTGACCCCTACGGTACGCTTAATCCTGGCGTTAAGATTGACGTCTCGCTCGCGGACATTAAACCGATGATCCGTAATAACTACAGCCTCGAGCACCTGTACGACCACATGCCCCGTACTTGAGGTATCTCCACTTGTATTTACCGGGTAAAAATCGTATTATAACGAGGTTATTTTATCGCTGCCCTAATACAGAAAATAGCAGTTGGTTAACAATCATGCGCGAGTGGCGGAATTGGTAGACGCGCTAGCTTCAGGAGCTAGTGAGCATTACGCTCGTGGAGGTTCAAGTCCTCTCTCGCGCACCAGGGATAAATATGCTATTATCTCTCGGTTGCTATGGGCGGTTAGCTCAGTTGGCTAGAGCATCTGTTTTACACACAGAGGGTCACAGGTTCGAGTCCTGTACCGCCCACCATATATAGAACCCCTAAGTATATGCTAAGATTAGGACATACTTAGGGGTTTTATATTGAAAACAGTAGAAAAAAGCGCGGCAAGAGCACTTCGCCAGCAGGGCTACTCTATAAATGAAATTACCGCTAAGCTTGGTGTGGCAAAAAGTAGCGTAAGTATATGGGTGCGCGACATAAAGCTGACGCATAATCAAGCCAGTCGCTTGAGTTCAAAGGGTTTTAGTTCAGACGCAATAGAGAAGAGGAGGGTAACTAGGCTCGCAAACGAAGAGAAGAAGCGTCAGGCTAAAATATTACATGCACAGCAATCTATACCAAAAATTTCTGATACGCATTTATGGCTTATTTCAGGAATATATGCGACGTAGATGAAAGCAAGTTCAGGGGTTACATACACATCCATCCCCATCTAGATTTCAGGAACGCAGAAAAATATTGGTCTAACGTCACTGACATACCCTTAGGGCAATTCTTTAAGACGTATCGTAAGCAGAATAGGAGCAGCCTAAATAAGCGAAACACTCTTCCAAACGGGGTCCTTGACATCTATGTGCTTGACACGGAGCTATTTCTGAAGATAACCGGATGGGCAAGGGGGATATTTATGTCTTATTGATATAGCGTGACCGCTATTTCCTTTTTACCGACCTGTATTGCAGTGTAAGAAATATTACACCAAAAACTGCAGCTCACCGGTATACTTTGGGGCGAAACTGGAGGAGCGTTATGGCGGTAGTAGACCATATTAGGATCGCTGCAGCGGAGCTCAGTAAGGCAGCTGAGCTGGTAAAGCAGGAGATTGAGTCACTGCGCACCCAGGAGACCCAGCAACGGCAGGACATCCATAACCGAATCTCCGATCTTATGCAGCAGCTAGGCAGTCGTGAGTCAGATATGCGGCGCGTAGATGATCCGAATCAACGAGCTCAGATACAGCAGAGTATGCGTGATATAACCAGGCAGATTGCCCAGCTACGGGCGCAAGAGAACGAAATGCAGCGTCAACTTGAGGGCGCTATCAGCGCCAAGCAGAATCAGGTGACTCGGCTTGAGTCTCAGGCCCGCGGACTGACACCTTGAAATAATTCACTCAATCTCGTAAAATGTCGGAGTTAGCTAATACAAACGGCTCTTTAGCTCAGTTGGTAGAGCAGAGGCCTGAAGAGCCTTGTGTCCCCAGTTCGAGTCTGGGAGGAGCCACCAGATGCGAGACTAGCTCAGTTGATAGAGCGCTTCCTTGCCAAGGAAGAGGCCACGGGTTTGAGTCCCGTGTCTCGCACCAAATTTAAGTAAGAGCATGACCTCTAGAAAACTTCGAGCAAATCAGCGTT
>CAZWRS010000003.1:0-68648 GCA_964636435.1 uncultured Candidatus Saccharibacteria bacterium
ACCAACTTGATTTCGTTACACCAGGGATTTCTCCCTTGCTTGCATGCTCGCGGAAGCTGACACGACTCAGGCCGAACTGACGCATGTAGGCACGTGGTCGCCCGGTGATAGCACAGCGATTTTTCCAGCGGCTTGGCGCGCTATTGCGCGGTAGCAAATGCAGCCCTTCACGGTCGCCCATTGCCTTAAGCTCTTCACGCTTCTTGGCGTACTTCTGGATCATCTTTTGGCGTTTCAGGTCGCGAGCAATGTTTGATTTCCTAGCCATTACTTCTTCTCCTTCTTTTCGAACGGCATGCCAAGCTTTTCCAGCAGCGCTTTGGCATGTGCTGGCTCTTGGCTCTTGATTACAAATACAATCTGAATGCCGTGCGGGGTCGCTGTTTCCTCGAACGACAGTTCTGGAAATACAGATTGGTCTACCATACCTAGCGAGTAGTTACCCTGCTTGTCAAAAGCTTTCGCACTGACGCCATGGAAGTCACGGAGTCGGGGGATGACAATATTGAGCAATCTGTCCATGAACTCATACATACGCTCATCACGTAAGGTAACTTTCAGGCCGATCTTATTGCCTTCTCGCAACTTAAAGCCAGCGATTGAGTTCTTGGCAACTGTTTCGATGGGCTGCTGACCTGTGATCTTACGCAGCGTGTTCGTCGCCACCTCCATGATCTTCTTGTCGTCCTTGGCCTTGCCAAGTCCAACGTTCAGAACAATTTTCTCTAACTTTGGTACCTGGTTCGCGTTACTGAGGTTCAGTTCCTTTTGCAGCTCAGCTGCCACCTGCGTGTTATAGAGAACTTTCAGGCGAGCTGCAGAAACAGCCTTAGGAGCGGTTTTCGCTTCTGCCATTACTTGATCTCCTTTCCACTCTTCTTAGCGATACGGGTTTTGTTGCCCTTCGCATCGAGCTTGTAGCCAATGCGCGACGGCTTGCCGCTATCGCTGATGCCGACTTTGCTGACAGCAATCGGCTTGGTTACTTCAATTATGCCACCCTGTGGATGTGCCCGATTAGGTTTCTGGTGCTTCTTGACAATGTTGATCCCTTCAACGGTCACTGCATTTAGGCTCGGGTGGACGGCGATAACTTTACCACTCTTGCCCTTGTACTTACCGGAGCGGACAACAACGTTGTCACCCTTCTTTAGTCGGATTTTGTAAACTTGGTCGCTCATTATAGTACCTCCGGCGCAAGGCTGATTATCTTGGAGTAGCCGAGGTCGCGCAGCTCACGCGGTACAGGGCCGAAGATGCGGGTAGCACGCGGGTTCTTGTCGTCGCCAATAATGACCGCTGCGTTATCGTCAAAGCGGATCGTTGAGCCGTCCTTGCGCTTGATGCTATCGCGGGTGCGTACGACAACTGCCTTTACGACTGATTTCTTCTTGACGTTACCAGTCGGGCTGGCCTGCTTAACGGTGGCGGTAATAATATCACCGACACGAGCGTAGCGACGGCGGGTACCGCCGAGAACGCGGATACACAGGATTTCCTTAGCACCACTGTTATCGCAGACGATGAGACGGGATTCTTGCTGAATCATATTACTTCTCCTCCTCCGCAGCTACCTCGGCCTTGTCACCTACAACCTCAGCGATTTCTGGATCAAGCTCCTCGACGTGGCTGATTGCCGCCCGCTCCAGTACCTTGTCCAGCGTGAAGCGCTTACGGGCACTAAGTGGCTTGGTCTCACTGATAACAACCTTATCGCCAACATGTGCATCGTTCTGCTCGTCGTGGGCCATAAACTTCTTGGTTGAAGTGTATTGCTTCTTATAAATTGGGTGCGTCTTCCGTGTAGCGACTTTGACGATGATGGTCTTGTCGGCCTTATCAGAAGACACCACACCTACGAATGTCTTTGCCATTACACGGTCTCCTTAGTTAGCTGCTCACCCAGGACAGTCAGGATGCGCGCCAGGTCTTTACGCTTTTCGCGGATGATGCGCACGTTCTGAACTTCGCCCATGTGTAAGCGACGTTTTAATTCTGCAATCTCCTCGCGGAGCTTAGTGCTTTCAGCTGTCAGCTCAGCAGTGGTTTTCTTGCGGATATCAACAATTTTCATGATGCTATGCCTCCTCCTTGACCAAGAATTTAGTCTTGACGGGGAGTTTATGTGCGGCAAGTCGCATTGCCTCGCGAGCCACGTCTTCAGACACGCCCTGCATCTCAAACATGATAGTGCCCGGTCGGACTTTGGCTACGAAAAACTCCGGGTTACCCTTACCACTACCCATCTTGGTACCGAGTGCCTTACGGGTGACGGGTGTGTGCGGGAAAACACGTATCCAGATCTTACCACCACGCTTGACGTAGCGTGTCATTGCCTGACGGGCTGATTCAATCTGGCGGGATGTGATTCGCTCGTGACCCTGGGCCTGCAGTGCGAACTGTCCGAAAGCAATGTAGTTGCCACTAGTAGCTGGTCCGCGAACGCGGCCCTTGAACACCTTACGGTGCTTTGTTCGGTTTGGTAGCAACATATTAGTTTACCTCCCCTTTATAGATCCATACCTTGATACCGATGATGCCAGAACCTGGATACTTGGCTCGGGCTGCGTGATAATCAATATCAGCGCGCAGGGTATGCAGCGGCACAGAACCTTCAACGATTTTCTCACGGCGGCTCATTTCCGCACCACCAAGACGACCGGAAACCTCGATGCGGATACCCTTCGCGCCAGCACGCATAGTCGCAGCAGCTGCTTGTTTGGTTGCACGGCGGAAGGCAATACGACGCTCCAGCTGGTGTGCAATGTTCTCAGCAACCAACTTGGCGTACAGTTCCGGCTTCTTGATTTCTTCAATATTGACACGGACGGGAATGCCGTAAATTTTTTCGATAGCAGCTTTTAGCTCCTGCGCACCGGAACCGCCGCGACCGATGACAACACCAGCTTTAGCGGTCGTGATCGTGACAGACACGAGGTTAGGTGAGCGTTCGATATCAACTTGGTTGATCGCCCCGCGACTACCGACCTTCTCTTGAACCAGCTTGCGTACTGCCAGATCCTGGTTCAGAAACTTTGCGTAATCCTGCTTGTTGGCGAACCACTTGCTCCGCCAGTTCTTATTGACCTGGAGACGCATGCTAATTGGATTGACTTTCTGTCCCATTACTTGCTCTCCTTCACAGCTTTAGTTTTCGATGCTGGCTTCGCTGGCTGCTTCGGCGCACGCTTTTCACCATCCACTGTCACAAAAATATGTGATGTGCGGCGCTGGAACGGTAACGCACGGCCATGTGCTGCAGGGCGGTACCGCTTGAAGCGCGGTCCAGGGCTGACTTGGATAGAAACGATCTGGAGGGTGTCAGCTTTGTAGTTGTGGTTGTGGTCTGCATTAGCGCGGGCGCTCTCGATAACCTTGCGAACGGGCTCGGCTGCGCGCCGCGGTGTATGTTCTAGGATAGTGAGCGCGTCAGCAACGCTGCGGCCACGGACTAGAGCGGCAACAACGCCAATTTTACGCGGGCTCATACGAACACCCTTGGCTGCTGCCTTGACACCAGTAGGTACAGTCTTGCTAGCCATTATTTCTTCCCTTTCGCGAGCTTACCACCGTGGCTGCGGAACTTACGCGTTGGTGCAAATTCACCAAGCTTGTGTCCGACCATGTTCTCGGTGACGAATACCGGTACGTGGACTTTACCGTTGTGTACAGCGATGGTGCGACCAACAAACTCCGGGCTGATGGTACTTGCCCGTGCCCAGGTTTTAATGATCGTACGATCGTCAGCTCCGAGTGCCGCCACTTTCTTGGCGAGCTTCGGATCAATAAACGGCCCCTTCTTCAATGAACGACTCATCTATAGGCTCCTTTATTTCCTCTTCGCCGCGTGACGACTGCGGACGATAAATTTAGTTGTACTCTTGCGGCGGCGCGTCTTGAAACCAAGCGTCTTTTGACCCCATGGTGTAACAGGCGCACGAGCCATTCGGTGACGACCACCATCACCACCACCGTGCGGGTGATCAGCTGCGTTCATGACCACACCACGAACACCTGGACGGATACCCTTATGTCGTGAACGACCGGCTTTACCGACCTTGATGTTCTGATGCTGTACATTGCCAACCACACCAAGGCTGGCAGTGCAGGTCAAGTGAACCATACGCACTTCACCGCTTGGCAAACGAACCTGCGCATAATCACCCTCTTTAGCCATTAGCTGGGCGCTGGCACCAGCTGAGCGAACGATCTGCGCACCACGGCCAGGCTGCAGCTCAATAGCATGGATAACGCTACCTACGGGAATGTTCTTAAGCGGTAAGCGGTTACCGTTTTCAATGGCGACCTCTTCGCCGCTAGTGACTGTCTGGCCGATCTTCATACCACTGGCTGCCAGAATATAATGGTATTGATTATTCTGGTCCTTAATGCGGGCAATGCGGGCGCTACGGTTCGGGTCGTATTCAATGTGCTCGATGACAGCTTCAGTGCCAGTCGGCAGATTGAAGTTCACCAGTCGATAGAACTTGCGCGTACCGCCACCACGATGGCGGGTCGTAATACGGCCCTGGTTGTTGCGGCCAGAGTTCTTCTTTTTGATAACGGTCAGGCTCTTGAGCGGTTTTTTGGTAGTTATGGCGCTCATGTCCTGCGTCGTCATACCACGTCGGCCAGGAGTCGTCGGCTTGTATTGCTTAATAGCCATTACTTCTTCTCCTTCTTCGCAGGCTTCTCGGCCTTCTTATCTTCCTCTTCGCTGGCAAAGAGTGCGATGGAATCGCCTTCTTTGAGCGTTACGTAGGCTTTCTTAAAATCGCTTGTCCGACCTGCAACCGGTCGACCACCCTTGCGGATGGTACGCTTGGCCTTGCCTTTGGACACAATCGTATTGACAGTCGTAACGGTTACGCCGAACTGCGCCTCCACGGCACGGGCGATCGATAGCTTGTCCGCTCGCTTATCAACGGCAAAGACATAGACGTTGCTTTGGGCCTGCGCATACGCCTTTTCGCTGACGCGTGGCTTGAGTACAAGTGTCTTGCTCATTACTTCTCACCTCCTAGCCAATCACTTACAGCAGCGAGCGCGTCATTCGTAAAGACGATGCTGTCTGCGTTCATGACATCATAAACATTGACGTAGCGGGCCTGCACGAGCTTGACGTTTGACAGGTTACGGGTGGCGCGGACCAGCTCTTCGCCCTTATCAGCTACCACGACGAGTGTGTTGCGGGTGGCACCAATCTTCGTCAGTAGCTTGGCAGCTTCGGCAGTCTTGCCTTCCTTAACCTTCAAATCTTCAATAATAATCAGCTTCCCCGCGTCGGCAGCAACACTTAGTGCCTGGCGGATAGCCTGACGCTTCGCGTTCTTGGACATGCTGTGCGTGTAGTTCTCCTCGCCTGATGGACCAAAAACCACGCCACCACCACGCCATACCGGCGTGCGGCTGGAGCCAACACGTGCCCGGCCAGTGCCTTTCTGCTTCCAGGGCTTACGGCCACCACCGCTTACAAGACCGCGCGTCTTGGTTTTAGCCAGGTTTTCACGGCCGTTGGCGAGGTAAGCCACGTAGGCTTCTTTGATAAGGTCATGGCTCTCAGGTACTACCGCAAAAACTGACTTGTCCAGCTTGGCGGCAGTCGCGGCCTTGGTGCCCGACTTGGTGTACGTAGCTACAGCCATTATTTTGCCTCCTTAATTAGGACTATACCTTTGCGTGGACCAGGAACAGCGCCCGTTACACCGATAACGCCAAGTTCGGTATCAACAAACGCGACCTTCAGGTTGCGCACGGTTACCTGCTCAGCGCCCATTTGGCCAGACATCTTGGTGCCCTTAAAGATGTGCTGTGGGTACATCGAACCGATTGAGCCCGGCTTGCGAGTATTACCCTTGCCGCCGTGTGATTTGCTCTGGCGGTGAAAATTGTGACGCTTGATGGTGCCAGCAAAGCCTTTGCCCTTGCTAGTGCCAGTGACGCTAATCACATCGCCTGGCTCAAACACGTCAGCGTTGATTGCTTCGCCGACCTTGATAGATTCATCAATCTCGTCGATGCGGAACTCGCGCACAACTTTCGGTTGTACTTTTGATGCCTTGAAGTGGCCAGCCTGGGATTTACCCATGTTTTTGGCCGTCTCGGTACCGAGCTGAACAGCGGTATAGCCGTCTGTTTCATCGGTCTTGACTTGCGTAATGACGCAAGGACTAGCGGAAAGCAAGGTAACAGCCTGCACCACACCATCGTCATTAATGGCGCTGGTCATGCCAACCTTTCTCGTGATAAGAGCTTTCATAGTGACCCTTTACTTGTTATTCTTCGCGATTCTGTGTCATGAATCATGGCACAAAAATGCTTGGCGTCCCCTGGTTTCCACCCCTGTTAGAGCAGACCTAGAGAAACTCACCAAGTACGAAAACTTTTGATATACCGGTACAGATTAGCACAAAAAGCTAACACTAGTCAATATGTTGTGTATATTACAGTAATCAGACGACGTAGTAGATGCCGAATGGAGCCCAAAACCCGACGAGCATTGCCACCAGAAGTACCCCGTACATAATCTTACGGTCATTCTTGAGCCGCTCCTTTCGGACGACTAGCAGCCCGGCTGCCAGACCGAGCGGCAGCGGCAATTGCCAGGAGTGACCGTTCCCCACTTTGAGCCATAAGGATCCGAGAATCAAAACAATTACCAACTTCAAGAAGTAAACGCTGTCTACGTCCGTCTGTACTTTTGTCTTTTTTCTTTTGGTTTTAGCCATTACCGTGATTATAGCAGATGCACAGGCCTCCAACCCAAAGTACGAGGCGCCTAACCGGTCGGCGGCGTCAGTTCGCAGTTATGGGCGGCGAGCATCACGATAGTCACCGGATCAGTTGGGGCGAGTACTGCGTTATTCTCATCTACGATAAACTGCAAAGGGGGCATATCCGGAACTGAGGATTGCACGACAATATACTCACCAAACTTTACCAGTTGGGCTGGCGCTGCGTGCGGATTCTCCTGCTCGCTCCAAGCGGGCCGCTCTATGTCATAGGCCGTGTCGGTCAGGCATGTCTGACCAACTTTGTGTGACAGCGTCGCGAGATTGTCACCTCTTACAAACGTATCGAGCTTACCTAGCAATCCATTACCACCCTCCAGCGTTCCGACGTGCACAGCTTTTGGCGTACTGACGGATGACAAAAATTCCATAGTGTACTTACCGAATGCATCTGCCTCAGTAAACAGCTTTTTGGTAGCTCGCTGCCTTTCGGCTTCTATCTCTGCATCTGATCGGCGGCGATGCAGATCGCCAAATAGATCAAGTCTGTCGTCTCGACCATAGTATCCGGCAAAAAGACCCATCCCGAGAGCGAGAGCTCCGGCAAGCACGTTCTTTTTATATGACCTCTGCCTGATTTGCTCCGCCATGCTGAGCCCTCCGCAATCAATACATGTATTATATCGCTAATGTAAAATGAGAGATAAAACCGTCTGGCATCTTGCCAGACGGTTCATAGCCATTGCCAAGGTGGCGGCTCAAGCAATCTACATCTTTATTTCGGCGTCACAGCCAGCAGGGAGCGATAGGTTCATCAGTGAGTCGATCGTCTTTGGTGTCGGCTCAAGCACGTCGATCAAGCGCTTATGCACCCGCATCTCAAACTGTTCACGTCCTTTTTTGTACACGTGAGGGCTCTTGACGACAGTATAGAGTGTCTTCTTGGTTGGCAGTGGAATTGGTCCGGCTACCGTTGCGCCAGTACGTAACGCTGTTTCGATAATCTGCTTAGCAGACTGATCAATTACCTTGTGGTCGTATGCCTTCAAGCGGATACGAATACGCTGCTTGCCCGCAGGCGAATCTGCCTTCTTGGCAGCTGTTTTTTTGGCTTCAGCCATTGATAACTCTCCTTGTGATGTAACATCTTTGTAGCCTTATTGAGAAAGCTTACAACGACTTTTAGTCACCACGATTAATTTACCAGTGCATTCTACAACAGAAAGACACTGCTGTCCAGATGACGCGACGCCTTTAACGTACCGAACGTGGTACAGCAGCGTAAAATATTAAAGAGCTTCGCACCCGCGAAGCTCTTTAACGTAGCTAGGCTTTTTACCTAAGTACTACTTGTTGATCTTGGTTACAACACCAGCACCAACGGTCCGGCCACCTTCACGGATTGCGAAGCGCAGACCCTGCTCCATGGCAATTGGGGCAAGGAGCTTAACCTTGAAGGTTACGGTGTCGCCAGGCATGACCATTTCCTTGTCAGCTGGCAGCTCGACTTCACCGGTAACGTCAGTGGTTCGGAAGTAGAATTGAGGCTTGTAGCCTTTGAAGAACGGCGTATGACGACCACCTTCTTCTTTGGTCAAGATATAGACTTCAGCATCAAATTCGGTGTGTGGTGTGATAGAACCTGGTTTTGCCAGCACCTGGCCGCGCTCGATGTCATCACGCTCAACACCGCGCAACAGTACACCGACATTGTCACCAGCCTGGCCTTGGTCTAGGTTCTTCTTGAACATCTCAACACCAGTTACGACGGTCTTGCGTGGTTCGCGAATACCAACGATTTCAACTTCGTCGTTGATCTTTACGATACCTTGCTCGATACGCCCGGTAGCCACCGTACCACGTCCCTTAATTGAGAAAACGTCTTCGATAGGCATCAGGAATGGCTTGTCCAGCTCGCGCTTTGGCTCTGGGATAAACTCATCCATTGCCTTGACGAGCTCCATGATGGCGTTTTCTGCGTCTGCGTCGCCTTCAATAGCTTTGAGCGCTGAGCCCTTGATAATCGGCGCATCTTCATCAAAGCCGTTCTTAGCGAGCAGCTCCCGGATGTCCATCTCAACAAGTTCAACAAGCTCTGGATCAGCGAGATCCATCTTGTTCATAAATACGACGATTTTTGGCACGCCGACCTGGCGCGCAAGCAGAACGTGCTCACGTGTCTGGGGCAGTGGGCCATCGTTTGCACCAACGACGAGGATAGCACCGTCAACCTGAGCGGCACCGGTGATCATGTTCTTGACGTAGTCGGCATGTCCTGGCATGTCCACGTGTGCGTAGTGCCGATTTTCTGACTCATACTCGTTGTGAGAAGTAGCGATAGTGATACCACGCTGTTTTTCTTCTGGTGCGTTGTCAATCTGGTCATAAGCAACTGGCTTGTTGACATCAGTTGGCAACTTCTTTGCTAGTACTGCGGTAATAGCTGCAGTAAGGGTGGTCTTACCGTGGTCGACGTGGCCCATGGTTCCTACGTTGACGTGCGGCTTTGATCTGTCAAAATCTGCCATGTAGATTTATCTCCTGATTATTAATTATTTTTTCGAGGTCCATATTGCATATTACAGCAACGCCCTCACGCGAGTTACCAGCTTATCTTATCTGATAATAGTGTGATTGTAAAGCATTTAACGGCCTGGCATATCAGTTGAGTCTGAACTTTTACCTTTAACCACCCGGTACGGATATTTCGGGTATTTTGCAGCCAGTGCCCAGGGGCTAAGTAACATATCAACGTGGGGGATGTGGCGTAAAATCTCCTTCTCTAACTTGATCTGCCAAGAGGTTTGCTCGATCGCAGCAGAACGCTTCAGTTTGCTGGACAAGAGATTCGCTACAATTGCGTACAGCGCTGATACCGTCCATGCCTGCGTCGTCTCCGGGTTATTCGTACTGTCAACGATGATAAAATCGCCATGCTCATGTGATTCTGGTGCACTCGCTAAAACGCGGCCCCATTCATCAACATAAACGAACTCTGGGTAGCTGCCGCTCCGCAATACCAGATTCAGTAATCGGTTCTCGAGCTGCTTAGCGAGCGCCGGAAAGCCCTGACGACGAAAGCCTTTGGCAATGTCGTACGTCTCCTTCGGCCAGGTGACGTAGCTGCCATGGTAGTCCCAATAATCCACCAGGTGACCCTCGCTTAGTGCGCGGCTGCGGATACCCGCATCAGTCAAGAAATCCGGACTCATCACTTTTTTAACAATACCAGCTACATAGAGCTGTTTTTCTTCATCCGGCAATTCATCAAATAGAGCTGTCTCCAGCAAAGCTGCAGGATTGGCTGTAATGGTCTGGATGGTTCGCTGCTCGCCCGACGAAGAGTAGTCTACGCCAAGCGCAAAGTAGTTCTTTTCCGGTAGCCAGAGTTTTCTCAGGATTTGCGTCCGAAGCTCCCGCGCCCGCTCTGCAAACACGTCACGCTTATCAGCACTCTTAGTCAGTTCAGCAGCTGCCAGCAATGCATCGTAGGCTAGGCCTTGTACCTCTATAGAGGCAATGGGCGCCTCATGATTGGCACGCTCACCAGTGTTGTGCACATAAAATTCTCGGGAATCCTTCCAAACCTGATTCTCGATACCCTGCGGGTTCGCACGGTGGTATTCGATCATACCGGATTCTGCATCATCAAGCTTCGTGCAGACCCAGTCGGCTGCATTATCCATAATGAGCTGCAAGCTGAGCGTGTGACCGCTGCGCAGACGAATCCGGCTGTCCATTATTTTCGTACCATATTTCCGGGTGTACGCACCGAGTAAACGCAAGAAGTGCGGCGTTGCGTCAACCGACCCGTAGTAGGCGAGCTCCTGGTCATCGCCGCCCCAACGTGCACCGAGCTCCTCGAAGATGTGCTTCTGTGATCCACGCAGGGGCTTACCATCAACGATCGCCGTACGGTACTCATGAATAATCTTGCCTGGCTCTTCTTCGTTGGTATCATTCTTAATTTCACCCTGCAGACCGGCCAGGGTGAGGATGATTCGCCTGACCAAGCGTGGCTTCAGCGCGAGCAGATCTTCGGCAACCTCAATGGAATCCCGCCCAAATATCGCACCCTTGAAGAGTACGTCATTGCTAGCATAGACACCCTTGCCGGACTTTGAGGTTACGGATTTAAGGGCTATGCCCGGCAACAACAGTGGCTTCGCAGGATAGAGAGGGAGTTTTTGGGTAAGTGGATTTCTCATAGCTGCCCTCCTATCGACACGCTTACGTTAATAGTACGAATAATTTCGACCTTACCGATGCAGGCCCGAAAATGCAAGTAAATATTTCGATGCCTTAGCGTCACCAGGCGCGTATAATTAAACTTGCCACTACAATGGGTAAAGGAGTACATTATGAAAATAATCATGGTTGCTGGGCCGTATGTACCGGTGCCACCACCGAAATACGGTGGTACCGAGCTGATTATCCATTATCTAATAAAAGGGCTTATGGAGGCAGGTCATGATGTGACACTTCTCGCCTCGGGCGATTCGACCGTCGATTGTGAGCTCATTCCAATTGTCGACAAAGCAATCTATTTTCCGAAAAGTAAAAGCGAGGAGGCCGCGTACGAAGATATGGTCGTGCGGCTGAATGAGAAAACTGAAACCATGCTCAAGCAACTTATTGCTGATGCGGACATCATCCACTCGCATGGTTTTGACCTGAAAAACTTCAGTGACGTGCCGAATATTACGACCATTCACGGACCTATCCTGATAGACCACATAGATTATTACAAGCAGCGTAGCAACTTATTCTATACGCCTATTTCCAATAATCAGAAAGAGGCCCTGCCAGACATTAACTACACCAAAGTCGTGTATAACGGAGAAGACCCGGCAGAATTTCCAATCGTCGAAAAGCCGGATGATTATCTGTGTTTCATTGGCCGCTTTGACCGCGAAAAAAATCCGCACCTCGCCATTCAACTGGCCATCAAGCTCGGTATGAAAATCAAAGTTGCCGGCAAGCTAGACCTGCAAGGTGAAGGTTACTTCGAAGAAGAGGTGGCAAAATACTTCGACCATCCTCTTGTCGAGTATCTCGGTGAACTTGACTTCCGAGAAAAGACTGCGCTGATTAGCCGGGCGAAGTGCAACTTGCACCCCACTGGATTTCGCGAACCATTTGGTCTCACGGTTCTAGAAGCTGCCTACTGTGGCACACCGACGCTGGCAATTGCGCGCGGTTCGATGCCAGAACTTATTGACGAAGGCTTCACCGGCATGCTTGTCGAGGATTTTGTCGAAGGCTATCATGCCATCGAGGAATGCCTGGCAATGGATCGTCTGTATATCGCCAGCCGTACCCGTCGCTTGTTTAACTACAAGAACATGACCCGCGGCTATATCAATGCCTATAAGCAAGTCATGAAAACTCGACGCTACCCAAAAGCAACCGCCCCAGGGCTTTGAGTGACACCTGCGGCATGACGGCATGAGCCCTGCTGATTTTATCAGCAACAAACGACCTGCAAGGAGTCACAATTAAAACAGCTGGCCCTAGATGTAGAGCCAGCTGTGCTGCTTCGGCAGTTTATGCTACTTGCCAGCCTTAGCGATAATTGCTTCGGCTACGTTCGGCGGTACATCAGCATAGTGATCCAGCTCCATGCTGCTGCTAGCGCGTCCCTGGGTCATGGACCGCAGACTGGTGGTATAGCCAAACATTTCACCCAGTGGTACGAAAGCGGTAATTTCTTTCACGTTAGCACTTAGGTCTTCCATCGTTTCAATACGGCCACGCTTGGAGTTCAGGTCACCAATAACGTCACCCATGAACTCTTCCGGTGTCACGACAACGACTTTCATGACCGGCTCAAGCAAGGTTGGCTTAGCATTCTTCATACCCTCCTGGAAGCCCATACTACCGGCAATCTTAAAGGCCATTTCGCTTGAGTCAACATCGTGGTAACTACCGTCATAGAGTTCTACTTTGACATCCACGACTGGGTAGCCGGCTACCACACCGTTATTCATAGCTTCCTTGATGCCCTCCTGGACTGGCTTGATATACTCATTCGGCACCACGCCACCCTTAATGGAGTTGATGAATTCAAAGCCAGCGCCTTTTTCGTTCTGGCTCAGTCGCAACCAGACATGACCGTACTGACCGCGACCACCGCTCTGGCGGACAAATTTTCCTTCGGCTTCGACAGCATCTTTGCGAATAGTCTCGCGGTAAGCAACCTGCGGCGCACCAATGTTGGCCTCGACGTTAAACTCGCGCTTCATGCGGTCAACAAGGATCTCAAGGTGCAGCTCACCCATACCTGATATAACTGTCTGGCCGGTCTCATCATCAACATGCACCCGGAAGGTTGGATCTTCTTCAGCGAGGCGCTGCAGCGCGAGACTCATCTTTTCCTGGTCAGACTTAGTCTTTGGCTCGATGGCAATCGATACCGGCGGCTCTGGGAAGGTGATGCTTTCAAGAACTACCGGATTGTTACCGTCAGCCAGGGTGTTACCAGTAGTGGTCGCCTTCAGGCCGACAATAGCAGCGATGTCACCTGCACCAACTTCAGAAATTTCTTCACGCTTGTCAGCATGCATACGAACGATACGGCCGACACGCTCCTTTTCACCTGTTGAGGTATTCATGACGTATGAACCAGCCGTCAACTTACCGGAGTAGACACGGAAGTAGGCGAGTTTACCGACAAACGGATCGTTTGTGATCTTAAAGGCCAGACCAGCCAGCGGCTCAGATTCTGATGTCTTGCGCTCAACTTGATCACCAGTCTTTGGATGCGTGCCCCAGACAGAGTCAATGTCTTTTGGTGATGGCAGGATATCAACGACTAGGTCGAGAACCTTCTCAACAATCACGCCACGACCGTCGCCACCGGTAACTGGATAGAAATTACCGCTAATGGTGGCTGCGCGTACGGCTCGGATGACCTCTTCTTCAGTCAGACCCTCTTCACCAACTTCAAAGTACTTCTCAAGCATCGCTTCATCTTCGGCCACTGCATTCTCGATCAAAAGACTGCGGTACTTCTTAGCCTGGTCCAGCATGTCTTCTGGCACATCGCCCTCGACAAGCTCTTTGTCGGTAAATTCATTGTAGGTGTAGGCTTTCATGCGAACGAGGTCAACGACACCGCTAACACCTTGCTCAAAGCCAATTGGTAGGTGGATAGGAAATGCCCGCTTGCTCAAGCGGTTATGAATGGTGTCGAGTGATTTGTAGAAGTCGCCACCGGTCTGGTTGATCTTGTTGATGAAACAGACACGCGGTACGAGATACTTGTCAGCCTGACGCCACACGGTTTCTGATTGTGATTCGACGCCCATCTTACCGTCAAACACCACGACGGCACCGTCGAGCACACGAAGCGAGCGCTCAACCTCAACGGTAAAGTCAATGTGACCTGGTGTATCGATAATGTTAATCTGGTGATCGCGCCAAAAACACGTGACAGCAGCAGAAACAATGGTGATTCCACGCTCACGCTCCTGCGCCATCCAGTCGGTCGTGGACTCACCTTCGTGAGTAGTACCAATTTTGTGCTTAATACCAGTGCGGTACAGAATACCTTCTGTTGTGGTCGTCTTACCCGCGTCAATGTGGGCAATGATACCAATGTTCCTGATCTTATCTAGTGCGTACTTTTTTGCTGCCATGCTATTCCTTTTCTACTGCTTGCTGTATTAACTGAGAACATTCAGATACTTCTTTGCTGCCCTCTATAAAATTGTCCGGCCCCTCGCATGCTTCGAAATTGACATCTCTGCTGAATCCTCTGAGACTGTCCATTACCTCAGCTTTGCCTACCTCTCTTGGGCTAATGTGTCCGTCCTCTATTAGGCCAATAAGATAAGGGCACTCCACGCACTTTGGGGGGAAATATTGCTGGGCGTCGTAAAGCATCCCTTCCACTATCTCTACCTCGCAAAGTGAGCGAAGGCGCGGTTAGCTTCAGCCATCTTGTGCGTATCTTCACGCTTCTTAACTGCCATACCAGTGTTATTGTACGCATCAATGAGCTCGAGCTTGATACGGTCTTCCATGCTCATGCCCTTGCGCGCACGGCAAGCAGCCACGAACCACATCATCGTCAGGTGGTTCTGACGCTGACCCTTAACCTCAAACGGGATCTGGTAGTTGGCACCACCAACACGCCGCGAACGAGTTTCCATAGCTGGACGAACGTTTTTCATTGCCTGCTCAAAAACATCGAGCGGGTTATCTACTTTGAGCTCGGCTGCAGCCTTTTGCATGCCGCCGTAAACTAGGCGTTCCGCAAGCTGCTTCTTGCCATTCAGCATCACTCGGTTAATCAGCCGCTGGACCATGACGCTGTTATACATGCGGTCAGGTTGAATTGGGCGAACAAGAGATTTGGTAACTTTCCTCGGCATTACTTGCGCTCCTTCTTGGTGCCGTACTTGCTTCGGCCATTCTTACGATTCTGCACACCCTGGAGGTCAAGTGCACCACGAACAATGTGATAACGCACACCAGGAAGGTCCTTAACGCGGCCACCGCGAACCATGACCACCGCGTGCTCCTGCAAGTTGTGGCCTTCACCACCAATGTACGCCCAGACTTCATGACCGTTGTTCAAGCGTACACGGGCAACCTTACGGAGTGCTGAGTTTGGCTTCTTTGGGGTTTTGGTCGTGACCTTTACGCACACACCACGCTTAAATGGAGACGGCTTTTCGTAGTTCGTCGTCTTCAGGCTGTTCACCACACGATGAAGGTGTGGCGAATTCGACTTGGTCGACTTTGCCTTACGCGGCTTGCGCACTAATTGATTGATTGTTGGCATTTATTCTCCTTTAGATGTGTAACCTACTGCTGCAGGGCAATGCCTCTCCCCGGCTCAGGCTACTTATAGTTAACTTGTAAACTCTACTACAAATTGGCGGTTTCTTCAACCTCTACGGCGTCGACATCCGAGAATCCGTCGTTGTCCAGATCCGGCAGGTAGCCGGTTCCGACTGGGATGCGGCGGCCGAGAATGACGTTTTCCTTCAGACCGTAGAGCTTGTCTACCTTACCACTGGTCGCCGCCGAAATCAGAACACGTGTCGTGTCTTGGAAGGATGCGGCGCTCAGGAATGAGTCAGTTGACAGGCTGGCCTTGGTGATACCAAGCAGCAACTGCGTGAACTTAGCCGGCTCCTTACCTTCCTTGGCCAAGCGCTCGTTGGCCTCGACGACCGCCAGCTTGGATACAATGTCACCAGTCACAAATTCCGTGTCACCAGCTTCCTCGATCTGAACGCGGCTGAACATCTGGCGTACGATGATCTCAAGGTGCTTATCGTCGATGTTTTGACCCTGGCTGGCAAAGATGCGTAGGATTTCGTTCATGATGTAGCGCTGTGTTGCTTCGACACCCTTCAGACGCATCAGCTCATGCAGGTTGATCGAGCCGTTCGTCAGCCGGTCACCGGCAGACACGGTATCGCCATCCTTGACGGTCAGCTGTTTAAAGCCCGGGATTTCGTAGCGAACAACGCTGCCGTTGCTTGGAACGATCGTGACTTTCTTCTTGGAAACCTCCACCTTACCTGGCACAGGCGCAACCAATGGGTTCGAGCCATCTTCGCTGGCCGCGATGACATCGCCAATAGCAACGTCGCTGCCACTGGCAACTTGCACAACACGATCATTGATTTCCAGCTCAGTAACATCTTTGGCGCTGGATGTGACCTGCACAATGTAGCGCTCACCTTCTTCCCAAGAGTTCACCGTACCATCGATCTCAGTCAGGTAAGCCTGACCTTTCGGCGTACGTGTCTCGAATAATTCTTCGACTCGTGGCAAACCTTGCGTAATGTCGTCAGCAACAGCCGATCCGCCAGCGTGGAACGTACGCAGCGTCAGCTGCGTGCCTGGCTCACCGATTGACTGCGCGGCTATGACACCGACAGGATGATGGTTGGCGACTAATTCACCGGTTGCCGGATCGAGGCCGTAGGATTTCCGTGGCACACCCTTAACCGAGGTAGCCGATAGGGCGCTCATGATCTTAATGCCATCAAGCGTTTCGTCGGCTTCGATTTTCTCCGCAATTTCCTTAGTAATGAGTTCACCGCGTTTCACGAGATTCGCGACATCTTCAGCTGCGAAGCGGCCCTCAAGGCGGGAAGCGTAACTGACACCGATTTCCTCTGCGTCAGAACGATTGACTGCAAATCCTGGGTCGTCAGCCTCAGCTTCGTCATCAATGGTAAAGACGTCTTGTGAGACATCGACCAGACGGCGCGTCAGGTAACCTGAATCGGCAGTCTTAAGTGCCGTGTCAATCATACCCTTACGAGCACCACGAGTGGCCGTAAAGTACTCGAGCGGCGAAAAGCCTTTCTTATAGTTGGAGCGGATCGGCAGCTCAATAGCACGTCCCGTTGCATCGGTAGTGACACCGAGCATACCGACGATGTTCTTAACCTGACCGATGTTACCACGCGCACCGGACAGGGCGGCAATCGCCATGGCGGTGTCTTCGGTCGTAAACTGGTCGGTCAGCATGGCGAGCACCTTGTTATCGGTGTCCATCCAGGTCTCGACAGTTAAGCGATAGCGCTCGTCTTCGGTAATGAAGCCCTGCTCGTACTGCTCGCTGATCTCCGCGGCACGCTCTTCACCGGCCTTAATGGTCTCGTTCAAGCCTTTTAGGTCATTGAAGTCGCCCATACCGAGGCTGAGTCCAGAACGGGTCGCAAAGTCAAATCCAATGTCTTTGAGGTCGTCAGCGATTTCAGCTGTCTTAGCCTGACCATACTTCTGGTACGCCAACGCCATGACGCCGTTCAAGCGTTTTTTGGTCATTGGCTCATCCTGGAATGGGAAGTCCTCTGGGAAGATTTCATTAAACAGCAGGCGACCCAGTGTCGTTTCACGAACTTTGCCGCGGAATGGTACCCGCACGCGGCTCTGTATGCGTATTTCGCCGGCATCTCGGGCCATGAGCGCTTCGCCCAGGCTCACGAATGATATCGGCTTGTCTTCGGTCATACCTGGCCGTTCGTAGGTCATGTAGTAACAACCCAGCACGATATCCTGCTCAATGTGCAGAATTGGTGATCCGTCTGCTGGCTTGAGCAGGTTCATGTTGCTGGCCATGATTGTCCGGGCTTCTTTCTGCGCCTCGTCACTCAGCGGCAGGTGCACAGCCATCTGGTCACCATCAAAATCAGCGTTGAAGCCTTTACAGACGAGTGGGTGAAGCTGAATTGCCTTACCCTCGATCAAACGTGGCTGAAATGCCTGGATTGACAGACGGTGCAGTGATGGGGCGCGGTTCAACAGTACGTACTTGCCCTTGATCACTTCATCGAGAGCGTCCCACACCTCAGTCTCGCCAGTCTCAATCATTCGGGTTGCGCTGCGAATGTTATGGGCGTGCTCGTTTTGGATGAGGTGACCGATGACAAACGGCTTAAACAGCTCCAGTGCCATCATCTTCGGCAGACCACACTCATAAATCTTCAGCTCAGGGCCGGCAACGATTACCGAGCGACCTGAGTAGTCGACACGCTTACCAAGCAGGTTCTGGCGGAAGCGTCCCTGCTTACCCTTCAACATGTCACTCAATGATTTCAGGCGTCGACGTTGACCAGTTGCGGCAACCGCACGGCCAGAACGGGCATTGCTGTTATCAATCAGGGCGTCAACCGCTTCCTGGAGCATGCGCTGCTCGTTACGGCGTATCACCTCTGGTGCGTTAAGCTCAATAAGCTTCTTCAATCGGTTGTTACGATTGATGACGCGACGATACAGGTCGTTCAGGTCTGAGGTCGCGAACCGACCACCCGTCAGCTGAACCATTGGACGCAGATCCGGAGGGATGACAGGTAGGACAGACAAGCACATGCTGCTTGGCTCAATGCCAGCCCGCTGCATACTTTCGAGCAGGCGCAGTCGCTTCATGAGCTTCTTCTTGCGCTGACCCTTTGCCTCCTCAGACTCGTCGGTCAGACGGGCAATGAGCTCATTTAAATCAACTTGGTCAAGCAGTTCCTTCAATGCCGCACCGCCCATACCGACAGTGATCATTTCGCGCAGCTCTGCCGGCAAGGCTCGGTAATCAGTCTCACTAATGAGGTTGAGATGCTCTAGGCTGCTGATCTGATTCTTAAGCAGTTCAAACTCTTCGGTGACTTCTTCGAGCTCTTTCGTCTGCATCTCAGCTAGCGCCTTGACGTTAGCATCTTCGGCTTCTGCTTCCTTTTCAAATCGGGCCTTGATGGCGGTTTGAGCGGCAGCAAACTCTGCTTCTTTATCGGCTAGGTACTGGTCGCGCTTCTCTGCGTCAACTGACTTTATAACGTAGCTGGCAAAGTACGCGATTCGTTCCAAGTTCTTGACTGTCATACCAAGCAGCAGGCCGATTGCCGACGGAGTGCCACGCAGGAACCAGATATGTGCAACTGGCGTTGCCAGTTGTATGTGGCCCATACGCTCACGACGGACGATGCTCTTGGTGACAATTTCACCATTCTTGTCTACGGCTGCCTCGCGTGAGCGAACACCTTTGTATTTGGCATCGTGTGGGTTGATATCCTTGACCGGACCAAAGATACGCTCACAGAATAATCCATCGCGCTCAGGCTTCTGGGTTCGGTAGTTAATTGTTTCCGGTTTGGTAACTTCACCATAGCTCCAATCGAGAATGTCTGCCGGACTAGCCACAGCCAGGCGGACTGCGTCAAAGTCGGCAATATTTGTACCAGTATTGTAGCGTCTCATTATTTTGCCTCCTTTTCTGTGGCTTCGTCTTTTGTATCGTCATCGGCTGCAGCAACAGCGGCGGCATCATCGTCGTCGTCATCGGTTGAGACGGCGGTTGTTGCCGGGATATCATCTTCCAGCTCCATGACGATGTAATCTTCAGCAGGTTGTCCGTCTTGAGACAGGTCAACATCTGATACTGCTGGAGCCGGCACATCTACTTCTGACTGATGCGCGGCTTCGTCTTTGATGTTCTCGGCCAAGACATCCTCAGCATCAACAACTTTCTCGCCCTGCTGGATGAGGTCGACCTTCAAACCAAGACCCTGGAGCTCCTTGACGAGCACGTTAAAGCTTTCTGGAACTTTCGGCCCGACAATTTCGGTACCTTTGATGATTGACTCATAGGCTTTTGAACGACCATAGACATCATCAGACTTGATAGTCAGCATTTCCTGGAGGGTATTGCTGGCACCATAAGCCTCCAGTGCCCAGACTTCCATCTCTCCAAAGCGCTGACCACCGTTTTGTGCCTTACCACCGAGCGGCTGCTGGGTGACCATGGTATATGGACCGGTCGAGCGGGCGTGGATCTTGTCCGCAATCATGTGGTTCAGCTTGATGGTGTACATCGAACCGACCGTCGTGCGCTCACTAAAGGCTTCGCCGGTGCGGCCATCATACAGCTGCTGTTTGCCGTCCTCTGGCAGGCCAGCCTCTTTGAGCAGCTCCTGGATCTTCTCGGTCGGCACACCATTGAATGGCGGACTCGCGACTTTTATGCCGAGAGCACGTGCGGCCATTCCAAGGTGCGTCTCAAACAACTGACCAATATTCATACGACTTGGCACACCAAGCGGGTTGAGAATGATATCAACCGGTGTACCGTCTTCCATGAACGGCATGTCCTCAACTGGCAGGATACGAGCGATAACACCTTTGTTTCCGTGACGTCCACCGAGCTTGTCACCTACGGCAATCTTGCGCATTTGGGCAACGAAGACCTGAATCTGCATAATGACGCCAGCCTTCAGCTCGTGACCGTTAGCCCGTGAGAAAACCTTAACACCGACAACTTTACCGTGCTTACCGTTCGGCATACGCTGTGAGGTATCGCGAACTTCTTTAGCTTTTTCACCGAAGATAGCTCGCAGCAGACGCTCTTCCGAGCTCAGCTCTTGCTCGCCTTTTGGCGTAATCTTACCGACCAGAATATCACCAGGATGCACCTCAGCTCCGATACGAACAATGCCATCTTCATCGAGGTGACGGAGGGCGTCTTCAGAAACGTTCGGGATGTCGCGCGTAACGATCTCTGGACCGAGTTTGGTTTCACGGACTTCAACCATGAAGTCAACGATGTGTACGGATGTCAACGTGTCGTCCTGGACCAGCTTGCGGCTCAAGATAATCGCGTCTTCAAAGTTATAGCCACGCCACGGCATGAATGCCACGATAAGGTCTTTACCGAGCGCCAATTCACCATCAGCAATTGACATACCTTCAATGATTGGATCGCCAGCTTTTAGCCTGTCGCCGGTATTGACGACGACTTTCTGGTTAATTGAGCTGCCTTCATTGGAGCGAATAAAGTGCAATGGATTGTACGTGACTGGACCGTCCTTGTACTTGACAATAACTTCGTCACCGCTTGCCTTGACGACTTCACCATCAGCCTCGGCCACAACTAGCTGACCACTGTTATACGCAGCAGTAGTTTCCAGACCGGTACCAACAATCGGTGCCTGTGGCTTAACAAGTGGAACTGCTTGGCGCTGCTGGTTGCTTCCCATGAGCGAGCGGTACACGTAGTTCTTTTCGATGAAGGGAATCAGTCCAGCACTGGAGCCGATAATTTGCTTGCGAGCAGCGTCCATGTGCGTGACCTCGTTGGCGTCAACTTCTCCAGATACGAGGTTCGCACGGGCGGATACACGCTCATTGACGAAGTAGCCATCGTCGTCAACTGGCTCACCAGTGCTGGCAATTGTTGCCTGTTCTTCTTCTGATGCATCGAGGTAGACGACCTCGTCAGTGACTTTTGCCTTGACCGGCCAGGTGACCTGCTCCTTGACGGCTGCCAACTTCTTGGCATCGGTAGCAGTAATCTTGTCACCAGCTTTTACGACAACCTTGCCGTCGACCTCTAGATTAACAGCGGCGATGTGACCAGCTGCTTCTTTGGCTGACACCGCGTTGATGACTTTACGGTAGGGAGTCTCGATGAAGCCGTAATCATTAATCCGGGCGTAACTCGCGAGGTTGAGCACCAGGCCGATGTTGGCGCCTTCCGGTGTTTCAACGGCACAGATACGGCCGTAGTGGGTGGCGTGAGCATCACGCACCTCAAAACCGGCGCGCTCACGACTCAGGCCACCAGGACCCATCGAACTCAGGCGCCGCTTGTGCGCAAGTTCGGACAGCGGGTTGATCTGATCCATGAACTGACTCAACTGTGAGCTGGCAAAGAATTCACGGACTGCAGCGACAATTGGTCGGGCATTAATCAGCTGTGCGGGCGTAACAGTTTCGATCTCTTGCATGGACATGCGGTCTTTGGTGTTGCGCTCCATGCGCAGCAGACCGATGCGGAACTGACGCTGCACCAACTCACCGACAAGCTTCACGCGACGATTCGCCAGGCTGTCGATATCATCAGCTGGCTCCTGGGTGTTATTCAGGCGGATTAATTCAGCAATGATTGCCACGAGGTCTTCAAGGCGCATCACACGGTTCTCAATAGTGTTCGGCACATCCAGGTTCAACCGCTTATTGATCTTGTAGCGACCGACACGAGAAAAGTCGAAGCGCTTGTAGTTGTAGAACATGTTTTCCAGCAGACTGCGCGCATTGTCTACGGTAGCGAGGTCACCCGGACGGAGACGACGGTAGACCTCAATAAGTGCATCATTGGCACCACGACTTGGGTCTTTCTCAAGTGTGGCATCGAGATACTTAAGTTTGCCCTGATCGACATGGGCGAACTGCTCTTTCATCTGGGCTTCAGTCATGCGCAGGGCACGCAAGAGCGTTGTAACAGGGATTTTGCGTTTGCGGTCAATCTTGACATACATAGCACCGGAGGCAGCTGTTTCAAACTCCAGCCAGGCACCACGGCCGGGGATAACCTTGGCACCATAAAGATTCTGCGTACCATGCGCTTCTGCAGTAAAGAACACGCCGGCTGAACGGATCAGCTGACTGACCACGACACGTTCCGCGCCATTAATCACAAATGTACCGCGGTCTGTCATCCAAGGATAGTCGCCGAGATAAATTTCCTGCTCTTTGACCTCGCCAGTCACTTTATTAGTCAGCTCAACGGTGGCCTTAAGAGGCGCTTCATAGGATACGTTGTTCTCGCGAGCTTCATGCTCAGAAACCTTCGGATCCTCAAACCGATAGTCCTTAAACCGCAGCGACAGTTTGGTACCCGTGTAGTCATCTATCGGGCTGATTTCTGCCAATAGTTCGCCTAAACCCTCGTCAACGAACCACTGGAACGATCGGTTCTGGTGGTCGACAAGATTCGGCATGTCAATGACATCGTCAGTCTTTGTAAAGTAAGTTCGCTTCTGCAGCGCCTGCTTGGCACTCGTAGAGCCTTTTGCCATGTAGCACTCCCCTGTTATTAGTACTTGATAATCAGCAGCAGAAAGTAAGCATCTGTGATCACCAACTAGCTATGCCCAGATAGATAGATTGGTAATTTTGCTTATTTCTGTTTGCTTTGTTGTTTGATTAGTTTTTGCGCGCAAAGTTTCCTACGTAGAGAATTTTTGTGAGGTTGATTTACCTTATAACGTTCCCGTACGTACACTACTTCTTACTGTACAGTCTACAGGCGACTACTACACATGTCAAGCACCAGGAAAACATGCTTGCAGCGGGATCAAGCGAATTCGCTTCGAGAATAAGCGATCTTATTTTGGCGGCGTGTTAATGACTTTGTCTACAATGCCGTATTCACGTGCTTCTTCTGCGGTCAGCCATTTATCACGCTCCATGTCGTCGTGGATTTTCTCAACTTTCTGGCCAGTATTGTTGGCCATGATTGATTCAAGCAGCCGCTTAACACGCAGGCTTTCGCGCAGGTCAATCTCCTGGTCGGTGACCTTACCGCGTGTACTGGAGCTTGGCTGGTGTATCATGACGGTTGCATGCGGCAGCAGGAAGCGTTTACCTTTGGTGCCAGAGCTTAGCAGAAATGCTGCGGCACTGGCCTGCATACCGATACCAACGGTTTGCACATCAGCCTTCACATATTGCATGGTGTCATAAACTGCCAGCGCATCGTAGACGCTCCCGCCTGGACTATTGATGTAGAGGAAAATATCCTTCTTGGAGTCTTCATTATCCAGAAATAACAACTGCGCCGTCACTAAGTTAGCAGTATGCGGGTTAACGTCCTCGCCGAGAAAGATGATTCGGTCACGGAGTAACCGTGAGTAAATATCATAGGCACGCTCTAGGCGGCCTTCTTGTTCAATGACAGTTGGAATAAGTGGCATAATTGCTTGTCCCTCAAATTTTAGCTTAGTAGCCATCGGTGGCTCTGTGCAAGCATACAAAACTAGCACTCTATGGTCAAGAGTGCTAGTTTTTGTACAAGGTCAGATCTGAGATATATTCAGCTAAAATTTCCTCGGCGTATGGAATATCATCCTGTGAGGCCACAAGATGATATAGCTCACTCGTCAACGCATGAGGCAGTGCATATTTCATACCCAAATAGTCCAGATCGGTGGCCCACTGATTGAGATCATCCTGTTCGTGCACTTGCCAGCCGTCTTGCGGCTGTCGTTCGAAATCTGATTCTATCGCCATACTATAACTATACCATGTTATTTGTTTAATACAACTAACTAGATTGTATTCTGTCTACGCTCGCCATGGGCCATGATTCGTGACACCCCGACCCCGCCAAGTGTCAGTATAGCTAAACTACCGATGACCCCAGCACCTGACTGTATGACGCGATCTGGCCAGCCCGCGTCCATCCTCTCTGCAGCATAGAAAGCGGCAGTTGATAGGGCCGCAGCAACCCCAGCCCCGCCTGCTGCCCGATATGCCGAGCGCTTCTCTGCATCCCAAAATATAGCATCGACTGCCTGACGAGAACTCTCTAGCGTATTTTCCGCAAACAGAGGGTCAGAACAAGCGCTCATTACTCACTGCCACTCGCGTATTCGACAAGCTTATTGACGGTTTTTTCAGTCAGCAACCTGGCAGCGATGTCGCGGCGTGTCTCCGGCTTTTCGAGCTCAACTTGCATCTGGGCGTCCTGATACTGGCCTTTTAATAGTTGCATGCGAATCTCCAACTCTTCAGGCGTAACTTCCAGACCCTCCACCTCGGCGATTTCAGCCAGCACAAGACTAGCCTTTACTCGGTCTGTAGCTTGCGGCTTGAGAATGTCTTCACGGTATTGCTCTTCGGTTTTACCCTCCGCTTCGAGAAATTCTTGTATCGTCTGTCCTCGGTACATGACATTTTGCTGCAGGTCCGTCCAGAGGCGCGCGACCTGATCATTGATAAGGACTCCCGGAATCTCCAGCTTGCTCTTATCACTAATCTTTTTAACAAGCTCTGATTCATAATCACGCTCAGCCTGGTGCTGTTTCTCGTGTGTCAGCTGCTGCTTAATGTCGGCTTTTAGTTCGGTAAACGTCTTGACGGGTCCGGCTTTGGCTGCAAAATCATCATCCAGCTTCGGCAGCTTCATTTCCTGGACCTTGATGACCGACACGGTAAACTCAACTTTGCGATTTTGAAGCGCCGCGACTCCATAATCCTTCGGAAACGTAATCGTAAACGTTTTCTCATCCCCAGCCTTCATACCGATAACCTCAGGCTCAAAACCCGGTATGAACGTGTTGGAGCCAATTACGAGCGGATAATCCTTACCGTCGGCACCGCTAATCGGCTCCTTGGTCTTGGCATCAACGCCCTTGAAGTCTAAGTAGACCTGGTCACCATCCTTGACGGCACGGGACACATCTTTCTTGTCAGCTAAACGCTGACGCAATGATTCGATAACTTCCTTAATCTCGGCGTCGGTCACCTTGACTGTCGGCTTAGACAGCTTAATCTTCTTATAGTCCGGAAGCTTGACTTCGCCAAGCACCTCAACCTCGGCATCGAATTCGAGCATGGTATATGGTACAAACTTTTTTAAGCTGATTTGCGGCCGATCTACGGGGCGAAGCTGCTCGTTGTTGGCAGCAGCAACATACAGCTGCTCGATAGCCTCTTCGAGAAACTGTGTTTGAAGCGCGGTCGGATCCACGTTTTTTTCCAGAATTTCAGCCGGAACCTTGCCAGCGCGAAAACCCGGTACTTTTACCCGCCCCTGAAAATGCGTGAGCACATGTGCTTTTATTGGTGCGAGCTCTTTCTCGTCCGCAATGACGGTCAATGTGAGGTTGGTAGGAGATGAATTAGTCTTTTTTACTTGCATAGCTATGTACTGTAACAGATGGGGCAGCCTTTTTCCACAGTATATGCTACGGAGCAGTAACCATCAGAAAGAGGTAGAGAGAGCCGACGAGCCAAACGAGCTCAACACCGTAGCCCCAGGGCCGTTCGTACCATTGGATTCGTGCCAGAAAGCGCCCGATAGGGTCAAACTTGCGTGGGCGGCCCTGCAGCTCCCAAATCCAGTACGGCAACCACCACAGGTCTGGTGCTGCACCGAGGATGCCGCAAGCGACAAGCAGCGGCCACTGCGGCAGCTGCAGTAGCGCAATGGTGAGCAAAAACGAAGCAGAAAGCGCCGCATCAACAGCCAGCTCTAATTTAAACCACGTCGTAGTATGACTACCCTTACCGCCACCCGAATGTGGAATAGCATCGAGTACCAGGTGCGACAGTAATGCTGCGGGCAATGCAATGACTGGGTTGCCGATCACTGCACCCAGCAGCGCACCCGTTACCGTGTGATTAATCGCTCTCATCGAGTTCGCCACTCTGACGATAATCTTTTATGATGCTCACCGTCCGTTCGACACCGTGACGCTCATCGGCGCCAGTCAGTAAATTCTTGAGCACGTACTGCTCGTCCGCCAATTCCTTCTCACCGATGAAAAGCGCGTAATGGATGCCCTTCTTAACGGCGGATTTTATCTGCTTGTCAGGCTTGCGGCCAGTGGTGTCGACAGCCAGTCGGGCACCTAGCTCACGGAACTTACGGAGTACCGGCTGCGCGCGTTCGTAAACATCTCCGATGAGGATGACATACACGTCCGTTTCAGGTGGCAGTACTGGCATTAGTTCGTGCGATTCCAAGAAGTTCTGCAGAGTCACATCGCCCATGCCAAACCCAACCGTCGGTACTGGCTCGACACCAAAGGCACCAACCAAGCCATCGTAACGACCACCACCAAACATCGCTCGATTATTATCCGGGTGCGTATCAAATACTTCAAATACGATATCGGTATAGTAGTCGAAGCCACGCATCAGCGTCGGGTCGAACTCAAAATTTGTGATACCGGATTTGGAAAGCAAATCCATGAGCACCTGCAGCTCTAGTACTGACGGGTGCACTCGCAACTCGCCCGGCAGATCATTGACAGTCTTGAGCTTCAAAAAACTAAGCAGCAGTTCAGTTTCACCATTCTCGCGCTGATTCGGCATGAACAAGGCATCGAGCGAAGCTACGAACTGGGCGTAATCCATCTTATGCATGCGATCAATTAGCTGCGCCATGGTATGCGACTGCGTACTGTTGAGCTTCAAGTAATCCGCAAATAAGGTATTCATTAGTTTACGGCTATTAATTTTGATGGTATACATGCTGCGCTTAGCCTTGAAAGCCTGCATAATGCCGTCGGCCACCTGAATGGCCTCGTGATCGGCCTCAACACCGTTTACGCCAAAGATGTCGACATTGAGTTGCCAGAATTCACGTAATCGGCCCCGCTGTGGCCGTTCATAGCGCCAGATGTTCGGAATTGAATACCACCGGACGGGATAAGCTAGCTCTTGTCGTTTTGCCGCCACCATGCGACTGACGCTCGGTGTCATCTCGGTCCGAATTGTCACACTACGATCGCCGCGATCAGTAAAGGTATATGTTTGTTCGTTAACAATTTCATCACTCGTTTTACTGGCGAACAATTCGGTCGGCTCCAATATCGGTGCATCATACTCCTCGTAACCATACCGTTCAACGACTTTGCGCATGGTCTGGAACATATATTTCTGAATGCGCTTGTCTTCGGGATAAAAATCCCGAGCGCCTTTATAGGGTTGTGTTGACAGTGCCATAATAATTAACCTTTACCGTAATTGTACTGTAATAATGCTGAAATAAAAAAGCCCCGTACCCGGAGCCACTTATGCGATATATTATATCATTTATTTGTCAGTATGATTAATTTGGTGGGCGAGAAAGGACTTGAACCTTCACACCTTGCGGCACGTGCTCCTAAGGCACGCGTGTCTACCAATTCCACCACTCGCCCAATCGCATACCATTTTACTGGTATGTGGCGATATTTTCCAGTATTTCTTCAAAAGCTTCAGCGCGATTTGGCTTACCGGTAATAGAGCGGCCGACTGCAAGATAATCCGCCCCCATCGCCAGCGCTTCAGCCGGAGTAGCAACCTGGGGGTGATCGTCCGGACTATCTCCGGGCATGCGGATGCCAGCAGCAATGATTGTAAAATCCCCGGCTCGCTTGACTCGCTCAATGTCACCAACATTGCACATGACTTCCCGTATCTGTCTGTCAGGAGTAAGACCGCTATTGGCTTCCGATATTTCACTTAATAGCATGTCGACTAGCCGCTCGTTGCCGTCAGGCATTGCCGCAAACAAACCACAGCCGGGTGGCACAACTTCGGTGGCCCGCATAAGTGCAGGTGCGCCCGAAGTAGGTGCAACACTAATATGCTTGAAGCCTTTCTGGAATGCATCCGCGACTAGCGGAGCCATTTGATCAGCGTTCTCTTCGTACTTTGCGTCAAAATCAACCTCTACACCACGTGCTTTCAGCATCTTTACTGGCGCCCAGGGGCTGGAGTTCAGCAGCAGCTGTTGCCCGAGCTTAAAGGCTCGGGCTCGAGCGCCCAAATCCTGTGCCATCTTTTGCAGCTCCAATAAGTCCTCTTTAGCGTCAATGGTAACGATAATGCGCTCCTCGGGCTGCATATCGGCTTTTTTTGTGTGTATCATGTGTATTCATTTTACAAATTTTTTATGCAAAAAAGCTAATATCTTCTATAAACACCGGTGCCCTTTGGGCGCACGGACGATACACCGGCGGCAACCTGCGGGTGAGAAATCGCTAATGTTTTGACACCTGCCGAAGGCTTGTGTGATTATGACTATAAAATAACGTGGAGCACATATCGTGGGCGAACAGCCAAGCACACCCCAATATCAACCACAACCTGCAGAATCAGCACTACCGGCACAAAGTCAGGCCACTCCGTCTCCACAACCGCAACCGGCGCCGACCCATGAGATGCCGGGAGCATTTGCCCTTTTTGGCCCTAGCATCAATGCACTTAAAGTTAATATCAGAACGCTACTCGCAATAATCGGTCTTGTTGCTCTAACCGCGGTTATCGCGGTTCTGATCGTTAGAAATGTCACCGGCACGGCTGGTTCGCCAGGCAACAGTGCCGCTTTGACGCCGGCCTCCTTGCTGGGAATATTGTTTTTCGTTGCCGTAACAGCGATTGTCGGGCCAGCTGTCGCCTACGTCCAGCTAAAGAGCGCAAAAGGAATTAAAACGTCACTCAGTGAAGCGCTATCAACCGGTGCAAAGTACCTTTTACGCTATCTAGCACTCAGCATACTAACCAGCCTAATTGTCGGGATAGGGTTCTTACTGCTCATAATACCCGGCTTCATCATGCTGCGACGATACTACCTAGCTATGTACTTCCTGATTGATCAGGATACTGGCGTACTCGAGGCAATGCGCAAGAGCGCAGAAAGCACCAAGCCTTACTCGTGGAAGGTGTATGGGATCATGGGCGTAAACTTACTATTTTCATTCCTCAGCCTAATACCCCTCCTCGGCCAGATTGCAGGCGCGATACTGCAGTTCCTCTATAGCTTCGCACCAGCCATAAGGTACTATCAGATAAACGAAGCTTTCTATGGAGCAGGTGATCAGACAGCAGGTATCGGGAGTCAAGCTCCCGTACCGCCATCTGCTCAGCCACCCGTGCCACCGACGCCGGCTGCACCGGCTTCTTAGGTACTCTTTCGAGAGTAAATGATCAAAGTCGCATTGCCATAAGTCTTATGGCGCAAAACCGTGAAGCTGGGCACATCAGGTATGGGCTCGCTGATTGGCCAGGACAGCACGAGTACACCTGTTGCGCGAACATGCCGCGACAGTTGAAAAATCAGCGTTTCGAGCACCGCGTCGTACGGTGGGTCGCAAAACACGATATCAAATACTTTGTCAGTATTGTTATTCGACCATCCTTTGATATTGCGCATAACCGCACGGGCTTGGTACTCCAGACCCAGTGCTTCAATATTACGTTTGATGGTCAAGAAAGCATCTTTGTCGAGCTCCACCAGCAGTGCGCTTTTGGCACCACGACTGATAGCCTCAAACGCCAGCGCACCACTTCCGGCAAAAGCATCCAGCACCGTCAGGCCACGTATATCACCGAGCATATTGAATATCGCGCCGCGGATCTTGTCACCCATCGGATGCGTGTTATATGTTCGCGGACTGCGAAATGTCCTGCCGCCCAACTTGCCGGAAATAATCCTCATGCCTCTCCAGCCAAATCTGCATCCACGAGTGCCGCATACCAAGCGAGCGTAACGCTATTTATGATCAGCGGTCCGAGTCGGTGACGAACGTCATAGGCTAATTTTGGCGTCCAACCCTTTTGTTGGTATCGGGTATACATATCGAGCACGGCTATTTCGCGAGCTGTGCGCCGAAACCACTCCACAACCCCGATTTCGACAATAGCCTCTTGGTCGCGCCTGGTTGGCATCGAATCAGAAAAGCTAAGCGGCGCAATGATAGAAGCAACACCAAATTCAAAGAGCCCGTGGGTCGTCATGAGGCCCTTGGGACCCCACATCTTCCAATTATTGAGGATTTTTTCGCGGGTCGTTTCACCGGGCATTAGGATCTTGTTTTTTATCGTCGTGCGGGTTTCGATACCCTCACCACCACGAAGTTCAGTCAGTTTTTCCTCGTACGGGAAATGGTGTGCAGGTGTCAGCCCGTCAACGATGGCGTGCGCCAGCCAGGCAGCCTCGAAAGCGCTGCGTTCAGTGTTATCCGCTTTGAGTTCACGCACCAGCAATCGATAATGTTCGTCAATAATATCCACGATTCGCGTATCTTTGTCATCGAACGGATTAAAGTAGTGCCACAACTCATCTTTGGCTGGACTCTTCCGCTTGATAGCATCGGGGCCATTCTTACCTTCGAAGTGTAGTATGGACCGAATTGGCGGAAAAGCACTGTCATCAGCAATCATTCTCGACAAATGCCTGCGTGCAACGCGGTCAATCTTTTGGTGCGCCCCTATGACGCGCCCTGAGTATTTAGTAAGTGTGGATCCTGAGTACATACGGTTAATTTAAGTTTGTAATAGCGCGAACCTTCTGTACGCGCACATGAAGTTGCTTATATTTTAACAGGTCTTCTTGGCGATCAATGAATTCTTGCGCGGCGTGACGGGCGGCAGCAATCAGCTTTGCGTCGGAAAGCTTGGCGACTCTCAGATCCAACTGACCGTGCTGCATAGTGCCGTATATTGCCCCTGGCCCACGAATCTCCAGGTCGAGCTCGGCAAGCCTGAAGCCATCATTTGTCTGTTCCAAAGCTCGCAGTCGCCGACTCGGCTCGGAAGAATCTCCCATCATGAGATAACAGTAACCCTGGTGAGCACTGCGGCCAACACGGCCGCGGAGCTGATGGATTTGTGCTAAACCGAATCGCTCAGCGTTTTCTATCAACATCACGGTTGCATTTGGCACATTGACACCAACCTCGATCACTGTCGTTGATACTAGAATATCGAGTTCATGTCGCACGAACTGCTGCATAACCGTTTCCTTCTCGGCCGGTTTCATCTTGCCGTGGAGCAAGCCGACGCGCCAGCTCTTGAAAGCCCTGGCCTGCAGCTCGTTAAATACCTCCTCTGCCGACCGGGCGGGTAAGGTGTCGTTTTCTTTAATGAGGGCAGTGACCACGAACATCTGCCGTCCGCTCTTGAGCTCCTGTTCGATTGTTTCATAAAGCTGCTTGCGTGAATTGGGTGAGACGATTTCCGTCACTATTGGCTTACGACCCACTGGCTTCGCGTCAATGATCGTGATATCCATCTCGCCATACAGTGTCAGCGCGAGACTCCGTGGAATCGGTGTCGCTGTCATATTCAGCACGTGCGGCATATGGCCAGCTTTCTGTTGTAAGGTTTTACGTTGCTCAACACCAAAGCGATGCTGCTCATCAACTATTACCAGCCCGAGCCGGTGCATATCAACTTTTTCTTGAATCAGGGCGTGAGTGCCAACTATCAAGCCTATATCCCCTGAAGCAATATTAGCGTGTGCAGACTCTTTCTGCACAGGCGTCAAGCCGCCAACCAGCAAGCTGAGCCTATTGGCCATACCAAGTGGTGCCAACAGGTCATGCAGCGTCTCGGCATGCTGACGGGCAAGGATTTCGGTCGGCGCCATGAAAGCTACTTGAAAACCTTGCCTCATTGCCATGACAGCCGCCATTGCAGCAACCACCGTCTTGCCGGAGCCAACATCACCCTCAAGCAGGCGATTCATAGGCTGCGATTTTTGCATATCTAAATAAATCTGCCAAACAGCCTTCTTCTGAGCATTAGTCAGCGTAAAAGGGAGATGACTGACAAAATCCTTAGCCAACTGCTCATTGAACGGTATGGCTATGGCTTCTTCACTCAAAAGTTCATATTTATTAAGTAGCGCAGCTAATGATAGCTCAAAGATTTCCTCAAACCCCAAGCGTCGTTTTGCATTTTGGAGTGCTTCCGAATTTTCTGGAAAATGCATCATTTCTATAGCTTTCGCTCTGCCCATCAGTCCGTGCTGCTCGACGACCCAGCCTGGCAGTGATTCTTTTGTCTCACGTATAAGCGGCAGGCATGCGCGGATTATTTTACGGATTTGTTGCGATTTGAGACCTTTAGTCTCACGGTATATGGGAATGATGCGAGCGGTATTGACTGGAAACTCACTAACGAGCTCAGCCGACGGATTCTGGATACTCAACCGCTGGCGACGCAGTGCGAACTCGCCAGATATGTAGTATTCGGTATCACGCTTGAGAGCTGCCGCCCGATATGGCTGGTTGAACCACACTAAACGTACGCTGCCGGTTTCATCACTCGCCACTGCCTCTGTTACGTGCATCCCACGCCGAACATACCGTCCCTTTGCCTGCTTAATGACTGCTTTTATCGTCACCATGCCAGGCTTAATATCACTGATTGGTTCGACGCTAGAGTAATCATCATACCGGCGTGGGTAATAATCAATGAGATCCGATACAGTCTCAACACCAAGAACAGCAAACTTCTTTGCCATCTCCGGACCTACACCTTTAACATCTATCAGCGGGCGTAATACTTCCATCTTGCTATCAGTATAGATGATTTTTCGATTGATTTATGCTGCTCAAGGCACCCGCAGTGTGCCGCGCCTGAGCCTAGAATTACTTCATGACGTGATATTATGTCTTTATGCGGGCACCGGATTTTCCACCGGAATCATTCCTCGAAATCAATACCACCTTCTCGACTACGATAAGGTAGTTCATGATCTCTCACCGTTTGGTAGTGGCATCGCTATCGTGCGGGAAGCGCTTGATTATAATCAGTTATTCTACCTGCATGACGAAATTCACGACCCTTTCGCAGTTCAGTGGCGAGATAATCATAAACTGTCCGAGAACAAACGTGGAACAGTCATCCAGAACCATGATGTTTTTGCATTGAAGCTTTCACGGGGGGATCAACGAAAAACATTTCGGGTCCCAAGAATGAGAAGGTTAGCTGCTAATATCGGTGAATTGATCAGGGGCTTTTCTGGCTCATTTCCATCCCTATCAGACTGGCAGGAAGATGAAATGTCTCTTCATAAATACGATGACCAAGAAATCGGCTTGAGCACACATAGAGACCATTCCTGCTTTGTTGGCATGATAGCGGTCATGACGCTAGAGGGTGCAAGTGATGTGTTGGTATCGAATGAAGATGACGTACCAGACACTATATCTGTAGAGGAGGGCGACTTAACACTAATGCGTGCCCCGGGCTTGTACGAACCGCTTCCTGGTAAAGAAATCCGTCCGGATCATGCGGTCGTAAACCTAAAATCAAATATCAGAACATCTTTCATCGTTCGCGCTAACAACAACCCTACCGAGCAGGTCGAGGGCTTCGAGTACGACAACTGGGCGGGAGAAGCAAATGCAACATGAACAAACAAATGCCCCGAATAGAATCTATTTCGCATCTCGCCACCATGTGCGAAGCTGCCCTCGATGTTGATAGCATTGCTGCTCAGGAACAAGCATCTCAGCACGTAAGGTTAGCTACGGGTATATTGCCGACAATCGGCTGCGAGATAGAGATTAAATGGTCGAGCTTGTTTCCAGAGATTGCTGATGAATATTTTGGTGCAAAAGATACGCTGGGAGAATTTGAGCGAGCGTTTGATGATCTCAGTCCTGTCGAACAAGATGAATTGAATGCCCTCAGGAAAGTCCATGAGACTGAGCTTCTGCCTGCCTACCAGGCAACTTGCGACGCTGGCATACCGGCTGGGAGCGATGCCTTCTGGGAATTTGCAAATGCGCCTGCCTATAGTGCCCGCACGCTTTCAACTGAGGTTAAGCTACTATTCCATGCAGGATTTATTCCTGAAGGGCACCACCACGCCCTGCACGTGACACTTGGAGGGTTAGCGCTGGGGAGGGGCGGTGCACATATGGTCTTAGCTGGACTTGAGTTGCTACACGGTCTTCCAGAACGATTCATTCTAGCCACGCAAGGTACAAAGTACGCGACGGCCAACACGTGGGCGCGACGCAGGTGCGAAGGTATTCGACAGAGAACCTCTGAGCAACTACAGCTCAATGACACCATAGGAATCGAATTTAGGACTCTGACGATTGCTTCTTCCGAGGCTGCCGATGATCTGTTTTCTGATGCTCAAAATTTGGGGTCAATACTTCTTGCGTACCGACAACATGCTTACAGCCCGAGCCATCTGACACAGCCCCTACGCCCCCTCTGGGATACATATAGACAGAGGATCAAAGACCTGATGCATGCATATCAGCTACCTAGTGAACCTTGGGGTAAGCCACATGAAAATGCTATTCCATGGCTCCGCTGGGCAGAAGTAATTAGTGAGGCGCCCCATTCAACGAGCGAAGCCGCTGCAGCAACGAATGACATAAAGGCAATCGTCAAAGAAGCTGACGAGTTACTTGCGTCCCTTAGAGCAGAAGTGCCTCGCATGCCCCTTCACATCGTGGACTCGTAAATACGTCGCGTCATTCTGCACTGCGACATCACCTGCTCTGAGATTAGCATCGAGTAGCATTCTAGAAGGTCCTAGGAATCGTTTTCGTGAATAGCCTATCATCACATCTACATCTGGCACTAAAGCGCCGAAACTTAAAAGCTGCAGATTAAGCTGCCTGGTTTTTTCAAAACCTATCCCTGGGTCAAGTACAATATCACCCTTCTCTATACCAGCCCCAATCAGCTCATCTCGCTTACGCAAGAGGTCGTTTCGTACCTGTGCAACGTCATCAATTTTGTTTTCTGCTGCATGGGCAGCCTGAACGTTCTGATGAAAATTAACCGGAAAGTGACTTATTACGCATTTGAGGCCGTAGTCTGCTACAACTTGGACCATTTCCGGATTATTAAAGCCGGTTACATCATTTACGATTATCGCCCCTATCGATTCGACTACCCTACGAACGACTTGCGGATGACGGGAATCTAGGGATATGCGACCTGGATATGCGGCCAGCAGAGGTTCAAGAACCGGTTTCAGCCTTTTCCATTCTTCGTCTTCACCTACTGGTGTAGCACCTGGCCGAGTCGATTCCGCTCCCACATCAATGAAACTTGCCCCCTCCCGAACCAGAGTATCTACTGCATCCACAGCCACATCTGGATTGAGATATATACCGTCGTCGCTGAAGCTATCAGGTGTTAGGTTTAGAATCCCCACCAGCTCTACCTTACTCATATCCAAAGTATACGTTAGGTGTGATCACAGTGTCGATATATGCAGCGGTACTCCAGACTACTTGGCCTTTCTGACGAGGAAAAAGACACTGGGCCCAAAATATGTACGGGACAAGGTCGGCTGCAGGATACGCTCCACGACAAGCATGGCTTTTCTCGGTACGATTTTCTTAAGCGCCGGGCTCCGCAGGTTTGACACTGAGAGCACTTTATCAACTTTTAGTCCAGCATGGGCGAGCTGCTTTTGGACGGTCTTGGGATTGTGATTGACGAAAGGAATTTCATCCTCGCGACGGTTCTCCTCCGAGCGGATATCGATTGGCTCGGTTGGCAACCTCCGGCCACGCAGATAGTGCTTCAACCGATTTCGACCATGTGCGTAGTTGGCGACCTCGAGGATTATCATGCCATCATCAGACAGAACGCGGGCAAGTTCCTTAAATTCCCTACTCGGATCCGGTAGGTGATGCATAACACGGATTACCGTTATGAGATCAAGAGATTTATCTTTGAATTTCAAATCATCAGCCTGCGTCAGCAAGCGCTTCACATCCGGGTAATCTTTTAGATAGACTTTGGCGATATCGAGCTGCTGTTTCGATGGCTCAGCAAGGGTTACCTTGTCGGCATAGCGCCGCAACAGCACACATAGCCGACCGTATCCGCCACCGATGTCAGCAGCATGCCTAAACGTCTTGGAGCCCAGCAGACGCTTGATGGCAATTTCTTCAGCTGCATGTTCGTAGTCGCGACCATCCCAGTACTCCAAATAGTTATGATTGGGATCGTTATACTGGTCAGCTTTTCTTCTGGCCTCGTTGGCAGCTTTTACAGCCGGCTTCTTCTTGGCCGTCTGTTTAGTTGGTTTGGCTTTAGATGATGATTTTGGCATGGTGACAAGTGTATCTCTTATTTACGTTTTAATAAAGCGGTGGTATTTTTGCCGCGGCGAATGACAGCGTAGTCACTCGACATCTCATACGAAAATTCGTTATCTGCCTTAAGCTGCAGATTGTTAATGTATATCGCTCCCGACTGCATGAAACGACGAGCCTCAGTCCGTGATGACGCCAGCCCGGTCCCAACCAGTGCGGTAAAGATATCGTCAGAAGATACGTTCTCTGGAACGGTCGTGACCGGAAAGTCTGCTTCGAGACCTTTCAGCTCCTCATCGCTCAAGTCAATAATATCACTTCCAAACAGGGCTTCGGCAATTTTGACTTGTGATTGTGCGGCCTTTTCACCATGAATCAGTTTTGTCACTTCATACGCCAGCGTTTTTTGTGCCAGGCGCCCTGCGCGATCTGTCTGAAAACGCATCATGATATCATCGATTGCCGGCTTATCCAGCTCGGTATATACCTTCAAGTAACTTTCCACCTCCTCGTCGTCAGCGTTAAGCCAGAACTGGTAGAACTTAAACGGACTCGTCTTAGCCGGGTCTAGCCAAACTGCGCCCTCCTCACTCTTACCGAACTTTTTACCGGTAGCTTTATTGATAACGAGCGGACAGGTTACAGCATGGACTTCTTCACCCTTGACACGGCGAATTAAATCAACGCCGGATAGGCTGTTGCCCCATTGGTCACTTCCGGCCAGCTGCAAGTTCACTCCCTTATCTTCGAAGAGGCGCAAAAAATCATATCCCTGCAGAAGCGTGTAGCTGAACTCCGTAAAACTGATGCCGCTCCCACCTTCACCCATACGTTTGGCAATATAATCACGCTGGACGAGCGGCGTCATACTAAAGTGCTTGCCTACATCACGCAAGAAATGCATGACATTCATCTTCTTGTACCAGTCAAGATTATTGACCAATTCGAAATCATAGCCCTTGAAGACGATCCTGAGCTGCGCCTCTGCTTTTGCGACATTTCGAGCAATCGTTTCTTCGTCTTGCAGCACACGCTCCTTATCTTTGCCGCCAGGGTCGCCGATAAGACTGGTAGCCCCGCCAGCCAGTAACACGGCGCGGTGACCATGACGCATGAACACCTTGTCAAACATCATGGCCGCGAGATTACCTACCGTCTGAGAATCAGCCGATGCATCAAAACCATGGTAAAACGTCCACATCTTACTATCCAGTTCTTTAATGTCAGCAAATGTGGACTGGTGTACGAACCCGCGCCAGGCGAGCTCTTCGGATAATGTCATTTTCATATAGGAACAGTATAACCTATCTGTTACGGGACAGGAAAATATTGATTGCTTGCGCTTATTTTTTGCTATACTACTATATGAAGCGAAAAGCTTATTTAATGGAGTTATACATATACACATGAGCAGGAAGAAACTCTCTGGTCACCGTGCTGGTGGCCGTGGCCGTAAGAGTAAAAATACTTTTACGACCCGCTCCGGGCAGACTATCAAGATCAATCGCAGCCTGACTGATAAGATCCGCGCTAAGAAAGATGCCTACGCGCGAGCGCGTGCGCAGCGTCTGGCCGGCATGCCAAAGTCCCCAGTGAAGCGTTTCTTCTACCGTTTGCATCCGAAGCGCATGTACCAGTACTGGTTTAGCCGAGAGGGCGGCATCATGGCCCTCAAACTTACCGGTATCGGCCTGATTGCCGGCTTTCTACTGCTCGTCGGTCTGTTTGCATACTTCCGCAAAGATCTACCGAACTTGCGCGATATCTCCGGCAAAAACATCGGCGGCAGTATCCGCTACTATGACCGCACGGGTCAAACGCTCCTCTGGGAGGATTTTGATGCCGTAAAACGTATCCCTGTGCAAGGTGATCAAATCTCGGATCACGTCAAGGATGCGACCATCGCTATTGAAGACCAGGACTTTTTCAAGCATGGCGGCTTCGATACGCGTGGTATTATGCGGGCAGCTTTTAAGAATGCCACTGGTGGCACCACGCAAGGTGGCTCAACTATCACCCAGCAGCTCGTCCGCTTGACCCAGTCTGGTGTCGGCAAAGAACAGACCTATACCCGAAAGATAAAAGAACTTATTCTGGCGGTAGAGCTGGAACGCAGTTATTCAAAAGAAGAAATCTTAACGGGCTATCTCAACACTGCCCCGTATGGCAACGTGCAATACGGCGTCGAATCGGCGGCGCGTGATTACTTCCAGAAATCGGCAAAGGACCTCACCCTAGACGAAGCAGCATTTCTAGCGGCTATTCCGCAGTCACCCTCTTACTACTCACCTTACGGTCCGAGCTACAACCCTGAGGCACTCGTGGGGCGTCAGCACTACATCCTTGATCTCATGGAGCGACAGGGCATGATAGATGCCAAGGAGCGAGATGAGGCTAAGAAAATCAATACCCTGAAAAAGGTCAAGAAGCCTAAACCAAAGTTTGCCGGCATCAAAGCCCCGTGGTTCGTGCTCACCGCCAAGGAATACCTAGAGAACGAATTTACTGCCGATACTGTACAGCGTGGCGGCTGGAAGGTTACCACAACTGTTGACTTAAAACTGCAAGAAATTGCTGAGCGTAAAGTAAGTGAAGGCATCGGCCAGATTCAGGCACAAGGAGGAGATGTTGCCGCTTTTGTCGCAGAGGATGTTGAGACCGGTCAAGTAGTTGCCCTGGTTGGAGGAGCTGACTTTAATAACGAAAAGCACGGACAGAATAACTATGCCCGTTACCGCCTGCCGCCAGGATCCAGCTTCAAACCGTATGACTACCTTGCTCTGATCGAGAAGTCCAACAACTTCGGCGCTGGCTCGGTACTCTATGACACACAGGCTCCACTGCCCGGTTATCCGTGCACCAATCGCACAATGCCGCCACCCCGTGGACAAGGTAACTGTTTATGGAACTACGATTTCCGCTTCCCTGGCCCTATTACACTACGCTATGCACTGGGTGGGTCACGAAACGTGCCGGCCGTGAAAGCCATGCTGACCGTTGGCGTCGACGAAACCATACAGGTCGCTGACAGCCTGGGACTGGCGAGTGGCTACCGCTGCTACCAGGACGATGAGCTAACCAAAGAAGGCCCGTGCTATGCCTCTTCGGCCATCGGCGACGGCGCCTACTTGAAGCTTGACGAGCACGTCCACGGTTACGCAACGATTGCTCGAAACGGTAACAAAGTTCCGCTCACCTATATTCTCAAGATTGAAGATGCTCAGGGCGAGACAATCAAAGAATGGGAACCACAAGAGGGCGAACAGGTAGTACGTGAAGACTCAGCGTACATCGTGCAGGATATGATGAGCGATCCGAATGCCAGCTACTTCCCTGCCGGACGTAAACCACATCGTTTCAATGGCAGCAAAGGTACATGGAAGTTTGCCATGAAAACGGGTACGACCAACGATGCCAAAGACGGTTGGATGATGGGCTTCTCCGCTAAATACTCCTCTGGTGTCTGGGTTGGCTACCACAACCGGCAGATCGAGATGACCGGCACCATGGAATCAATGACGCAACCAATCTGGCAAGGCTGGATGAATGAAGCTCACCAGGAATTAGAACCCAAAGACTTTGCCCGACCAAGCAGTATCCAATCACTACCAGCCTTTGTTATCAGGAGCCACGTCGGTCTTGGCTCAGTCGAGCCGAGCCCCTCCACTGACTTGTTCCCGTCATGGTTCAAGAAGCGTGCAATCGATAGCAAGAAACAGACAATTGACATTATCTCAAACAAGCTTGCAACCGATTGTACGCCACCCCGCGCGCGTAAAGATGTGACCGGTGGTGATGCAAGCAGCTTCTCTTCCGACCAATTTGTTAACGACGGGTCCGGCGCTATCAACACCGACCAGAAAGATGACGTACACAAATGCGACGATGTTAAACCGACCGTACGGCTCCGAGTTAATCCTGCCGGTGGCAACCGATATCAGTTCGTCGCCGATATTACTCAAGGTACGCACCCGTTATCCAGCGCTGCCCACCCGGGCTCACTCGTCTTCAGCGTGAACGGCCAGCAGGTGCATAGTCGTCAAATTGGCAGTCCAGGCACAGTCACCTATACTTACACCGCAAGATCTGGCGGCCGGCATGAAGTCACTGCAACCGTGATCGACAGCGTACTATATGATTCGACCGATACTGTTTCGTTTAGTGCACGCGGCGGCAATGACAATGAATCGCTCACGCTCAACGCTCAAAACGTTGGGCCAATGACGGCCATAACCTGGTCAAACGGTAACGGCCGGGTCACCATATACAACGAGAACGATGAAGAAATCTGTGGTGGTGGCTCAAGCGGTGATTGTTCAGTGGACGCAGACCAAGCGCCAAAGAACTCCATGATATACGCAGTCGACGACCGACGAGAAACCAGAGTGCGCGTACGCTAAGTCAGCAACCAATAACAAAAATGAACCTGTCAAAATAAACCACTCAGGCGCCATTAACGCTTGAGGCGCGACGCAAGGCTGCGCGCCGATGATGAACGCCGGGTCGCAGACGATGACCCGGCGTTCTTACTTCGGGCGGGTTGCGCAACTACGATCTCTCCAAACAACATCTTGCCAGAAGAAGTCTGATGCGTCTTGGTAATGTCTACCTTAACTGTCTTGCCGACAAACTTTGCAGCGTTCTCCACGACTATAAGCGTGCCGTCATCCAGGTAGCCGGCACCCTGCTTGGCATTACTGCCTTTTTGTATGATTTTGACAGTCCTTTGCTCCCCCGGCAGTGCGGTCGGCCGCAAGTGCTGGGCCAGCTCGTTGACATTCAGGACTTTAACGCCATCTATTTCTGCAACCTTACCGAGATTATAATCGGTGGTATATAGCGGGGCTTTGAGCTTTTGAGCGAGCGCGACGAGCTTGTTATCCACGGCGTGCACATGCGGGATCGACGTTCTATCTATCACCACCTGCACATCGTCCAGCTCTTGAAGGTCATGGACCACATCAAGTCCATAACGTGCCCGCGATCGCTTATGGGCGTCGGCGCCGTCAGCCAGTAATTGCAATTCATGAATGATAAATTCCGGGATAACGAGCGTGCCAGGCACAAAGCCTGATCGCGCCAGCTCGATAACTCGTCCGTCAATCAACGCACAGGTATCAAGTATCACCTTCGCATTGCCCTTTCCCGGCAGAAAATTTTTACCGCGCTGCTGCGTGTAGAGCAATGCCAGGATTAACACTAGTAGAAGAAACTGCAGTACATCAATCACTTAATCTTTCTCCAGAAATGTATTTAAAGCGGTACGCACGTCTTTGACACCAACGTACCCGTTTGGTGTTTTGCCAGACTTTATGACTGGTCCGATAGCCGCCTCGAAACCAAGTTTTCTGGCTTCAGCAACGCGTTTATCAAGGAACGGCACGTGCCTGATTTCGCCCGAAAGCCCCAGCTCGCCAAACACAACGGCATTCGCTTTCAGCTGCAAACCCCTGGCGGCGGAGGCAATAGCCATAACGATAGCTAGATCAGCCGCTGGCTCGCTCAGCTTGATACCACCCACGATGTTTACATAAATATCCTGATCGGCCAAATTAAGCTTCGTCCGTTTTTCCAGCATCGCCACCAGCAGGTTCACCCGGTTTAAATCAATACCGCTAGCTGCCCGCTTGGGATAACCATAGCTCGTGCGATTGACGAGCGCCTGGACCTCGACGAGCAGCGGACGGGTACCCTCAAGTGTCGCCAGCACTACCGATCCATCACTTATCTGCCGCTCTGCGAGCAATGCTGCTGATGGGTTTGCAACTGGCTGCAGCCCATTGTCCACCATTTCAAATATGCCCGCCTCATTCGTAGAGCCGTAACGATTCTTAACCGCCCGCAGTACCTTAAAGCCACCATACCGGTCGCCCTCGAGCTGTAGAACCACATCCACCACGTGCTCGAGCACCTTCGGGCCGGCGATTGAACCTTCCTTGGTGACATGCCCAACAAGAATAATTGCCGTATCGGTTTGTTTGGCCGCAGCCGTTAACAGCTGGGTGCTGTTAGTAATTTGGCTAACGTTCCCGGCTGCTGAGGAAATAGCGGCACATGAGATGGTTTGTATGGAATCAACTACAACGAGCTTGTAGCCACCACCGGCAATTGTAGCGGCAATATCATCAGCACTTGTACTGGTGGCCAGCTGCAGATGCTTACCACTGGTACCAAGCCGTTCTGCACGGATACCTATTTGATGCGCAGATTCCTCGGCGCTTACATACAACACTGGCTGCTTGGTGCTTAACGAATGCGCCAGTTGTAAAAGAAGTGTGCTTTTCCCGATGCCCGGCTGACCAGCAATTAAATTTACGCTACCAGCAACTACGCCGCCACCAAGGACTGCGTCAATCTCTGCAATGCCAGTCGATAAGCGTTCGTGGTCCTTAGCCAGCGACGCACTAACAGATTGCGGAGCAAGCTGTTGTCCGCCGCCCTTCACGCTTGCTGACGTAATAACCAGCTGCTCCTCGAGTGTATTCCATTCACCACAATTGAAGCATCGTCCGCTCCAAGTTGAACTCTCAGCCCCACAATTAGAGCAGACGTATTTTTTTGCTTCCTTCTTAGCCATTCATTGTAAAGTGTAGCAGATTACAGCGTCGGACGGCTATCGAGCGACTGATATAACTCCTGTGCCTCCAGTGCAATTTCTCGGTAGTCACTTATAAGGCTATTGTGTCGGGAAATAAGCGAGTTCAGAAGTCGAATATTATCGTTATACGCCGCGACCCGGGCATTATAAGCGCTTGCCTGTTCATTGGTCGTCACGCTACCACGTGTGCGTTGCAGCTCATCCCGCTCGATCGCCAATGTCTGTTCGAGCTGTTCAATTTCGCCTCTCAGCCCTGATATCTGGAGCTCGAGCGATGCAGCCTGATTACGCCGCTTGGTCAGCACCGATTCGTACTTCTCCGAATACGCCACAATAGCGAGCCGATTGGTGAAGTATCTCTCGTAATAATCCTCAAGCTCAGGCGGCAAATTCCGTACCTCGGTTGCCAGTATCGAGTGTAACTCATTCGGCACCACCGAAGGGTCACGACTACGGTAATTATCAATTGAGCGCTGAATACGCTCGTCAGTGACCTTAGCAAACGCATCACCTACCATTTGATCAACGCGCTCTCGCTCTGCCATGCTAAGCCGGTCATACGCCGCATGCAGCAGCTCATGCGCTGCCGTCACCTGTTCGACCCCTTCAAGCCGCTCATCATCAACATCGAACAAAAAGATGCCGTAATTCGAGACATAGCACCCTAGTACAATCGTGTGTTCACCAAAACCTTTACAGTTTTGATTGAACTCCTCTCTGCCATTCAGCTGAGGGTGGTAAACGTAGAACAATCGGCGCGCAGGATTGGTCATAGTGGTATCAAAAGCTAGCTGCTCAATCCGCTGCGGCGGGTCGTAATTACGCAGGCGCACCCAATCGTAAATATCTTGTTTTCGCGTCCAAGCAAAAGCAGTAGCTGCCAGCACAACCAACAGGAAAACCAGAACTATCGCCTGGCCGGAATTTCGGCGGTGCAAGGTCTTTAGCATACTGCTTTATATTCTACACGAAGATGTTAAGCAACGGGTTCCGCAATCTCAGACTCAGCATTATATACCAGCTGATTGTTCTTAGCGCTGATTCGGATAATGTGACCCTTGTGATACTTACCGTCAAGCAGCTCATGCGCGATATGATCCTCGATAGTGTCAGCTATCAGTCGGCGCATTGGACGCACGCCATTAGTAGCGTCGTACCCTTGCTCGAGCAAGAGATTCTTGGCTGCTGGTGTCAACTGCAAGTCAATTCCATGCTTCACTAAACGATTGCGCAGCTCATCGATTTGCAGATCGAGAATCTTGAGCACGTTTTTGCGTGTCAGAGCATGGAAGACAATGGTCTTATCAATACGGTTCAAGAACTCCGGACGCATCATCTTCTTGAGTTCATCGAGTACCTTACTCTTGTTACGCTCGTGCAGTGCATCAAGGTCGTTTAGATCACCACGGTTATCGGCGTGGAAGCCAAAGTCAGCTTCTTTCTGTAGCTTATCGGCCCCAATGTTACTGGTCATGATGATGATGGTGTTCGTGAAGTCAATCCGGCGACCCTTGGCATCGGTCAAGTAACCGTCCTCGAGCATCTGGAGGAGCATGTTGAAGACATCGGGATGAGCTTTTTCAATCTCATCGAACAGTACCAAGCTGTACGGCTGGCGTCGTATCTTGTCCGTCAACTGACCGCCTTCGTCGTACCCGACATAGCCAGCCGGTGCGCCGACTAGCCGCGATACGTTATGATGCTCACCAAACTCGCTCATGTCAATCTTGACCAGCGCGTCTTCACTACCGAAGAACTCACGAGCCAGCACGCGCGCCAGCTCCGTCTTACCGACACCGGTGGGACCGAGGAAGATAAACGAACCAATCGGCCGCTTACCACTACCAATGCCGACACGGTTACGACGGACAGCCTTGGCGACAGCTTCGACCGCTTCATTTTGGCCGATAACATACTTGCGCAGCGTCTTCTCTAGATTTAGCAGATACTTGGCCTCGGAACGAATGACTTTAGTAACCGGTACGCCTGTCATGCGGGCGACCACTTCAGCAATGTTTTCGCTCGTGACCGTCAACTGATTAGCAGACTTACCTTCAGATTCGAGCTGTTTAAGCTCATCTTTGATTTGTGACGCACGCTGCTTGAACTTAGCGGCCTTTTCGTAATCTTCACTGTCAACAGCATCCTCAATACGAACATTCACCAGCTTCAGTTCTTTCTGTAACTTGCGTACTTCTGGTGGCGTCTTACCTTTGTCGACGCGTAAGTGTGCGGCAGTCTCGTCTAGTAGATCAATTGCCTTGTCGGGCATAAACCGATCATTGATGTACCTTTTTGCCAAATTCACAGTTTCTTCTAGTACTTCATCGCTCACTTTTACGCCGTGGAATTCTTCGTAGTGCTTCCGTAGACCCTTCAGGATGGCGACAGTTTCAGCCGGAGTCGTCTCTGGGACTTGTATCGGCTGGAAGCGACGCTCTAGGGCGGCATCCTTCTCAACGTGCTTGGTGTACTCGGCGGTAGTGGTCGCACCAATAACCTGTATCTTACCGCGGGCGAGCGCTGGCTTGAGTATATTTCCAGCATCCATCGCTCCTTCAGCAGCCCCAGCACCAACAATTAAATGCATCTCATCAATAAACACGATTGTCTTCGTGTCCTTCTCGAGTTCGGACATTATCTTCTTGAGTCGCTCCTCGAATTCACCGCGGTATTTGGTGCCGGCTATCATGCCAGCCAAGTCGAGCATAACAATCCGCTTGTCGAGCAGGCTATCAGGCACATCTTCGTTGACAATCCGCTGAGCCAAACCCTCAACGATAGCTGTTTTACCGACACCAGGCTCACCAATGAGCACTGGGTTGTTCTTCGTTCGACGGTTTAAGATGGTGATAACGCGCCTGATTTGTGCTTCCCGGCCAACAACTGGGTCAAGCTTGCCGTCCCGTGCCTGAGCCGTCAAATCCGTACCAAAGAAATCGAGCGCGGTTTTCTTGGTCTTTTTCACCTTCCGACGGCCATCCGTAGAAGAAGAGCTGTCATCTTCGTACTGTTGGCGATTAAGGAATTGCTCCAGTTCAGAGACTAACGCGTCAACATCTACGTTCATATCTCGAAGCAGTATCGTTGCTCGTGCGTTCTTCTGGCTCAGCACGCTATATAGTATGTGCTCAGTACCGCAAAATTCCTGGTTGAAGTCTTGCGCTACATCGTAGGCCATCTTAAGCGTCAGCTTGGCCGTTTCACTCAAGCCTTTGGCACCCATATTTATAACTAGTGTCTTTGGTGTGAGGTTCAGCGCCAGACGGGCACGGTCCAGTGTCACACCAGCACCTTCAAGTATTTTAGAGCCCATGCTGGTGTCTTGTGCGAGCACACCAAGCAGCAAGTGCTCAGTACCGACGTAGGCGCTACCGAAGCTCCGCGCTATAGCATCGGCGTGCTTCAAACTTTGCAGCGCGTTATCAGTAAGATGATTCAAAAATTCTTGGAAATCAGAGTTTTGTGGCATCATAAGCGTTCTTCCACCTATCAGCGATTGTCTTAAATTATCGCTAAGTCTATGATACCAAAACTAGCACTCAAGGGTCAAGAGTGCTAGTTTTCTCACATTTCTATCGCTATTCGCCGTGCTCTTCGATAGCCTCAAGCAGGCTGCTTTCCAGTTGCTCTTTCTTTTTGAGCTTTGGTGCCTGGCGCGGCTTTAGCTCCTCTTTCTCGGCTACTGGTTCCGGCGCTTTTTCCCGCTCAGCGTTGATATCTATCTCCAGGCCTACCAACTTACTAGCCAAGCGTACGTTCTGCCCGCTCTTGCCGATAGCGATGCTGAGCTGGTCTTCCGGCACAAAGACTTTTGCCTTGCCGGCTGCTTCATCAATCTCGACGCGATTGACCTTGGTCGGTGACAGGGCGTTCACAATATATTCCTTCTGATCGTCAGACCAGACAACAATATCAATCTTCTCTTGTTCACCAATTTCACTCATAACCGCATTGACGCGCGTGCCATGCCCGCCCACAAATGTACCTACCGGGTCAACGCCCTGCACGGTGCTGGCAACCGCAATCTTGCTGCGTACACCTGCTTCACGTGAGATACCCTTGATTTCGACAGAACCGTTTTCCATCTCCGGCACCTCAGCACGGAACAGCCACTCGATAAACTGCGTGCTGCCTCGCGACACAACCAACTGGGGTCCACGCGGACCGCGTTCAACGTCTTTCAAAAACACCTTCAGACGTTGGCCTGGGTAGTAGCGCTCCCCCTGGATCTGCTCACTCATTGGCATGATGCCCTGCGCCTTGCCGAGATCTACGCGCACAATGCGGCCCTCGACCCTGGCGACGATACCGTTGATCACAGTACCAATCTTGTCCTCGTACTCTTCCATGATGATTTCGCGCTCAGCTTCGCGCAGGCGTTGCAGGATCACCTGCTTAGCAGTCTGCGCGGCAACACGACCGAAATTTTCGATAGCTTCGTGCACCTCAATCTCGTCACCGATCTTGGCATCTTTCTTCATCGTCTGTGCCTGGGCCAGACTTATCTCGAAATGCTCATCATCGACTTTTTCGACGACCTCTTTCGTTACATAAGCGTCTACTTCACCCGAATTAAGGTTCATGCTCACGCGCACTTCTTGCTCGCGGTCGCCATAATCGCGGCGATAAGCGGCTGCCAGTGCCTGTTCAACCACCTCTTGGACTGTATCTTCCGGTAGGTTTTTTTCTTCGGCAATCGACTTGAGTGCTAGAGCTAGCTGTTTAATATCCAAATCCATTACTCATCTCCTTACTTTTAAATATGTTTTAGGCTGTGCTGTTCAAACTCGATTATATTAGCCAGTGCATGAAAAAAGCCGACCTGCTGGCCGACTAACACAACTTAACTTTACTACAATGAACTATCCACTGTCAATGTCACCCGGGTCATGTACACTAGAGTGTATGGGAAAAGATGTAAAAAGATTATACGCAGGATTTCAGCCAGACAACTATAAGATTGATCTCGTACCCGATCGTGAGGCAAAAACATTTACCGGGAAAGTGACGATTACCGGCAAAAAGGTCGGCCGACCAAGTCAACGCATTACCCTGCACCAAAAAGATCTGAAAATCACCAGTGCTCGTGTCGTTAAGCATGACAAAAAAGGTGACCAAGACATACCGCTCGCACGTATCAACCTACAGAAAAAGTTGGATGAAGTTCGTCTGCATAGCAAAAGCATGGTTTACCCGGGAAATTATACGGTCACGCTTGAGTTTAGTGGTGTCATCACCCGGAATATGAATGGTATGTACCCGTGTTTCTTCGAGTACGAGGGTAAGCAGCAGGAGCTCATCGCCACACAGTTCGAAAGCCACCATGCCCGCGAGGTTTTCCCATGCATCGACGAGCCCGAAGCCAAGGCGACCTTTGACCTGACGCTGACCACACCGAAGGACGAGACTGTACTAGCAAACACGCCCATAAAGTCACAAGAGACGAAAGGCAACCACGTCGTTTCGACTTTCGACACCACGCCAAAGATGTCCACATACCTGGTAGCATTTGCGTATGGTAACCTCCGCTACCGCGAAGCCCAGACCAAAGATGGTGTCATCGTACGCACCTACGCTACGCCAGATAAGGTTGACTTTACCCAGTTTGCCCTCGATACAGCCGTCAAGACGCTCGAGTTTTATAACGAATACTTCGATATCCCCTACCCACTCGAGAAGTGTGATATGGTCGCCTTGCCTGATTTTGCGAGCGGTGCCATGGAAAACTGGGGACTTATTACCTACCGTGAACAAGTTATGCTGGTTGACCCGAAGAATACCTCTCTCAGCACTAAACAGTACGTCGCCATGGTTATTGCTCACGAACTGGCACACCAGTGGTTTGGTAATCTCGTAACGATGCGCTGGTGGACCGATCTCTGGCTAAATGAAGGTTTTGCCAGTTGGATCGAGTATCTGGCTGTCGACCATCTTTTCCCGGAATGGCAGATGTGGACACAGTTTGCCGTTGATGAACAGCAGCGCGCCTATAAACTCGATGCCTTGGAACATACACACCCCATTGAAGTACCGGTACGTCATCCGGACGAGATTCGCAGCATATTCGACACCATTAGCTACAGCAAAGGTGCGAGTGTCATTCACATGCTGCATGAATATCTCACTCCAGAGGTTTTCCGCGATGGCCTTCGCCACTATCTATCATTGCACAAGTGGGGCAATACGGATACTATCGACCTTTGGACCGCCCTCGAAGATATTTCCGGCAAGCCGGTCAAAGAGTTCATGCATGCTTGGACCTCTCAGTCCGGCTTCCCTCTACTACAGGCCGATGTTCAGTCCGACGAAGTCAAGCTCACCCAAGAACGTTTCTACCTGAACCCTGAACAAGAAAATCGTGCTGATACAACGTGGCCCATTGCCCTACTGTCCGGCGAGGAGGGCATACCCGATTTATTCCAGGGCGAGGAGGCGACGTATCATGTCGACGATGTCCCATCACTCAAATTCAATCGGGGCCAGAGCGGTTTTTATCGGACGGTTTATAACTCCGAACACTTAGAGCGTCTCGGTGAACTGATTGAAAATAACCACCTCGCACCTCTCGATCGGCTCGGCATTTTGAGTGATTTGTTCGAAGCCGCCAAAGCCGGCCAGGCGTCTACGGCTGACGCACTGAAATTCTTATCACACTTCGCCGGCGAGAGCGACAACGCCGTCTGGGACGTGATTGCATCTGGTATCCTATCAACCCGCGCCGTCATGGACGACGAGGGTTTGCGCGAACAAATGAAACCGTTCATTCGCCAGCTCGTTGCCAAACAGCTCGAACGTCTTGGCTGGGAAAGGCAAGAAGACGATTCACACTTCGATCAATTACTGCGTCCAACAATCTTGGGGCTCGCAGCTGATGCTGACGAAGCGGCCGTCGTCGACGAAAGCCTGACACGCTTCGACGCTATGCAAAAACCAGAGGATATCGATCCTGACCTGCGTAGTGTCGTATATAACACGGCCGTACGACTCAGGAACGACCTAGAGACGTTCGACAAACTGTTTGCCATGCACGAAACGAGCACTAACAGCGAAGAACGCAACACCATCGCAGCTGCACTAACAAGCTTCAAGAAGCCGGAACTGTATAAACGGGCACTTAATCTCATCGACACCGACTCAGTCCGCCACCAAGACGTGGCTTACTGGCTGGCCTATAGTTTTGGCAACCGCTTTGCCAAACGCGACACCTGGGCTTGGATGCAGGATCACTGGCAATGGCTAGCTGGCAACCTCGGCTCGGATCTCAGCTTCTACCGCTTCCCGATGTTCGCCGCCAACGCGTTTTCTAATCGCACCTTCCTAACAGAGTATAAAGATTTCTTTTTGCCAAAGATGGAACCAGCCTTCGAACGCGCCATCAATCAAGGTATAGAAGTCATCACCTGGCAGTCCGCCTGGAAAGAGCGTGACTTCGCGTCAGTGCAGCAGTTCTTCTCTAATCCTAAGGTACGTTAATCAGTCGCACGCGAAAAGTAGCTGGCTGACACAATTAACCTTCCTGCACACCTACAAGCTCCTAGCTATCAAGACAGGCAGAACGCAGTCAACAGACCGCTACTCATACCTGAAATGTGCCATTGATAACGCCGTACTACTGCTCTATGCCATGACTTGCCTGGTAATTCATTTTCACAAAAAGGCTTGAATAGGCTTATAGCTCTTGCGGTGAACGGCACTGACGCCATGAATCTTTAGTGCACTGCGATGCAGCTCGGTGCCGTAACCGACATGCTTCTCAAACCCATAGAATGGATGGAACTTGGCAATTCGCTCCATGTGCCTGTCGCGAGTGACCTTGGCATAAATACTTGCCGCACTGACAATCGGGTGCGTGCTGTCAGCTTTTACGACCGTCTGCACTTTTGTAAAATCCGAGGGGCAGTAGTTAATATGGCCGTCCATGATAATTTCATCCTCAAATCCCGCACCAAGCTGCAGCAATGCCCGGCAGACGCCCAGGCGCATTGCTGCCGCCAAGCCGTGTTCATCAATCTCTTCCGGATGCACCCAACCCTCACCCAGCTGACACGAAGCTTTGATGCCTGTAAAAAGCTGTTCTCTTTGCGATTTGCTGAGCACCTTCGAATCAGCCAGCCCTACTGGCAGCTCGGTAACTTGACGTGCCGCGACCACCAGCAGTGGCCCTGCCCAGCAACCTCGTCCAACCTCATCAACTCCAATCATTATTTCGACTATACCACACCGCTGCAAGTGTTACGCGCATAAAGGACTTAAGAGGCCAAACAAAAACACACCTACTGATGTATTAGGTGCGTTTTACAATTGTGATTATAAGCTAAATCTATTGCTCGCTTGTTGCCTCTTTGGCATCCGGTGTTGTCTCAGCTGGCTTCTCCTCAGCTTGAGCCGGTGCTTCCTTGACAGTGTTTACTTCTTTGCGGTCAAAGTCTACACCAGTCAGACGGGCCGACTTGCCAGTACGCTCGCGCATGTATGACAGATAATTGCGGCGAACCTTGCTTCGCTTGGTGACCTCAATCTTCTCAACGAGCGGGCTGTGGAGCAAGAAGCTCTTCTCTACACCCACGCCACTGGCAATCTTACGGACAACAATGCGAGAGGTGTGACTGCCCTTGCGATCAACACGAATAACCAGCCCCTGAAAGATCTGGATGCGCTCTTTGCTGCCTTCCTTGATTTTCTGGTGCACCTTAACGGTATCGCCGGAACGAACATCGACGACATCGTGCTTCTTGAACTTCTCTTCTATTTTCTGAATAACCGATTGCATGACCAACTGATATTACACTAGTTCGCTGTTTTTGGCAACACTTTTCAACCTTCGCTGACATTCTAGCTAATCAAATCGCACATGCACCACATTAGCCTCCTCGTCAAGCGGTGCCATCTCATCTTCTGTAAGTCCGAGCTGCATCGGTACAGCACCTAGTTTCTGTAAACGCATTGCCGCCCGGGCTACGTCCTCATCGGTCATGTACGGACCGCCCTCATCTATTATCACGCTAAACTCATATGGGCCGGGTAATTCGTGTTCTTTGTCCATGTAGGCTCCCTCCTTACCTTGTTTTTTGTCTTGTGCCTTTTACGGCAAAGCTACAAGTATACCAAGTTGCCTGCGAAATGCTATGATGAAGCCTATGGATTACAATGAGCTGGCACTACGCAAGCACAAAGAACTTAAGGGGAAATTAAGCGTGTCGCTCAAAGACACGCTCGACTCGCGCGACAAGCTTAGCACCTACTACACACCGGGTGTCGGTGCTGTTTCTGGCTATCTCGCCGAACACCCCGGCGAAACGAGGGACTACACCTGGACCAATAACGCGGTCGCCGTAGTGTCTGACGGTTCTGCTGTGCTTGGACTCGGTAATATCGGACCGAGAGCCGCCCTGCCAGTCATGGAAGGCAAAGCCATGTTGTTCAAGCATTTCGCAAACATTGATGCCGTACCGGTTGTGCTCGACGTACATACAGCTGACGAAATTGTGGCGGCCGTCAAAGCAATTGCACCGAGCTACGGTGGAATCAACCTGGAAGATATTGCCGCTCCGCTCTGCTTTGAGGTTGAGGAGCGACTGAAGTCTGAGCTCGATATACCGGTATTTCACGACGACCAGCATGGTACCGCCATTGTTGTATTGGCTGGGCTCATCAACGCTATGAAAGTAACCGGTCGTTCATTAGAAGACTGTCGAATTGTATGCGTCGGCGCCGGTGCGGCTGGCACGGCCATCATAAAGTTACTCCACTTGTATGCAAAACCGGAAATCCTGGCTGTCGATAGCAAGGGTATCATCAGCAGCGACCGAACTGATCTTAATATCGAGAAGCGCAAGCTGCTCGACTTCACCAATCCCCGTGATGAAGGTGGTAGCTTGGAGGATGCCTTGGCCGGTGCCGATATCTTCATTGGTGTATCAAAGGCCGGACTTTTGACACAGGAAATGGTCAAGACTATGGCGCCAGACCCTATCATTTTCGCCATGGCCAACCCAGTGCCCGAGATTATGCCAGACGTTGCCAAGGCCGGTGGTGTCGCCATTATGGCGACTGGCCGCAGTGACTTCCCAAATCAGGTCAATAATTCGCTCGCCTTTCCTGGTATTTTCCGTGGCGCATTAGACAACCGCGTCGATCAAATTACCGATGAGCATAAAATCAGCGTTGCTGAAGTCATTGCCGATCTCATTGATACACCGACGGCAGATGAAATAATCCCGAGCAACCTTGATGAACGGCTCGTGCCTGAAATCGCCAGAGTAGTAATATGAGTAAAGAGCATGATACGTTTCACGTTATACAGAATCCTGAGCTGACAAACACTGGCGGAATTAGTGAATCGGAAATTGCAACCCATGGGTTGGCAAGAACAAGGCCCGAGCGGAGGCAGTCGGTTATTGAGGCACCCCTTAACCAGCCTAAACTGCTCCTATCAGCTACCGACCTCGAATTACGCCGACGTGCACATATGATGCTAGACAGGTAGCATAGGCTGCCACCACCGAATGACGTCATAGTATCCTAACCTAGTACGCGGTAGACTTCTTGTAAAGTCGTCTCGCCAGCAATAACTTTCAGAATACCGTCCTGTAGCATCGTACGCATGCCGCTGCGCACAGCAGCGGCCTCAATTTCTTGGGCAGTCAGTCTATGTGAGCCCCTCTCGCTCAACAACTCGCTTACATCACCCTGCATCATGAACTGCTCGCGAAGCGCAACCTGTCCCTTGAACCCGTAGGGATTGTCTGCTGATGATCCGGGTTCGTATAACTGCAAGTTAGAGACATCCGGCCGCTCAATTCCTTCTGGCAGACCATCGATAATTTTTTGGATGTTCCGAAGAGTCGCTTCATCTGGTGTATAAGCCTGCTTTGTCTCATCGTCGAGCCGACGAACCAGACGCTGAGCCATAACTAACCGGATTGCAGACACGAACAGCGGGTTTTCGCCAATAATATCGGCCATGCGCGTCAGGGCCGCCGCGGCCGAACTGGCGTGAAATGTCGAAAGCACCAAGTGCCCGGTCAGAGCCGCTTGCAGCGCTGTCTTGGCAGTATCCATGTCACGGATCTCACCGACCATCACGATATCCGGATCCAAACGAAGCACCGCCCGCAGCTTTTCAGCAAAACCAGTTTCATGAGCTGATTTACTGATTGCCGGGATCTGGGTAACACCCTCGAATTGATATTCAACTGGGTCTTCAATGGTAATGATTTTTCGCTCTTCGCTGTTTAGTGAGTTGAGCATCGAATACAACGTGGTGGTCTTACCCGAGCCTGTCGGCCCCACGACCAGCACGAGCCCGGTCGGCTTGGAGATAATGCCATCAACAACTTCGCGCTCGTAGTCGGACAAGCCGAGCTTATCGAGGTGGTACATATCTTGGCTCATATTGAAGAGGCGCATCACTACGTCCATGCCTGTCACTGTCGGAGCTGTCTCGAGACGTAAGTTAATATCCACTTCGGCTCCGTCGGCCATCCGCAGCCGCTGGGCAATATGCCCCTGCTGGGCTTCATCGGCAGCCGTCGAAACGTTACCCGCACTCGCTATCGCTGATATAAGGATTCGATATTTTTCAATCGACAAGCGAGCGATTGGATGCAACACACCATCGATGCGAAACCGAATGCGCACGTAATCTCGCTGTGTTTCCAGGTGAATGTCAGATGCACCAAGTTTGTGGGCCTGCTGCACAAGATAAGCGAGCATATCATCGGCGCGAACCTGCTCAAGCGTCCGTGAAACAGCGGCAATCAGGTCTTCCGTGCCGGCCTCGGTGATAGTTATATCTTTGTACTCGATCTTTTTTGGCGGATCATACAGGCGCATGTATTCACGAAAACCAGCGTCAGAAATCAATCCGAACGCGACGCGCTGGTCCAAAAAGCGATGGCGCAAGTTTTCCATCGTCGCCTGTGACGTCATGTTGGTCACGCCGAAAGTGATGTTATGGGCATCTGCACGGATCGGAATAACTCGCAGGCTGTACAATTCCTGCGTATCCAGCAGCTCCTTATACAGAACCTTGTCAGCTATCAAAGATGTATCAATATAATTTAACCCCAATATTGAGGCTCGTCGCTGGGTGCTCAGCTCTTCGTCGCGTCGGGCATCTTGGCTCATGTCATAGGTATTTAAGCATAAGGGGCGTCATTTGATAAGATATATGCCAGTGAAACATATCGTTTTGATCGCGCATAATCTGCGCAGCTGCCATAATGTCGGATCGCTGCTCCGTACGGCCGAGGGGCTCGGTATATCACGGGTTATATTATCTGGCTACACACCGTACCCAAAAAGCGAGGTTGACCCGCGACTACCACATGAAGCAAACAAGATTCACCGGCAAATAGCCAAGACAGCGCTCGGTGCCGAAAAGTGTGTGCCGTGGGAGCACGTCACGACCATCGAGGATTCTATCGAGGCGCTTAAAAAAGATGGTTTCTCTGTTTTGGCCGTCGAACAGACCGTAACGTCCATACAGTTACCTGATTTTAGTCCGCCGGAAAAACTGGCACTCATTGTCGGCCGTGAAGTCGAAGGCATCGAGCAGGAGGTCCTCACCTTATGCGACGGTAGCCTGGAAATACCGATGTTCGGCCGCAAAGAATCGTTCAATGTCGTGCAAGCTGCAGCGATGGCAATGTATCACTGTACTTTTTCGTAAAGTTGTTTTATCATAAGCGTTGTAGTAAACATACGAAACAAACATGCCGAAAACAACTAAAAGTAAGCGAACACCGCCCAACCATACCCGTAATCACACCAAACGCCACGGCAAGCACCATAAGAAGAAAGGTGGGTATATTAAGGTATACGCGCCATATTTGCCGCTCATTATTTCTATCATCCTGAGTCTATTGATCAGTTTTTGGCAACCGCATGCAACCAACACGCTCGCCTATGCTACCAACATGAACACGGCGGGACTACTGTCGTCGACAAACGCCCAGCGCACTAATCACGGCAGAGCCGCCTTGAAGCTCAACACACAGCTCGCTAACGCCGCTCAGGCAAAAGCTAACCACATGATTGCCCATAATTACTGGTCGCATGTCACGCCTGACGGCCAGGAGCCCTGGGTATTCATTCAAAATGCCGGTTACGCCTATAACAAGGCTGGGGAAAACCTCGCCTATGGTTTCGCAACCAGCGCTGACACCATCATTGGCTGGATGAACAGTCCGACGCATAAAGCCAACATGCTGGACAGCACCTTCACTGAAGTTGGTTTTGGCTTCGCCAATGGGTCGAACTTTAATGGGGACGGCCAGCAAACTGTCGTCGTAGCGATGTACGGCCAGCCACAAGCACTCGCCGCCGCTGCTCCGGCCAGCCCACCTGCCACACCGAAGCCAGCGCCAGCCCCGGTAACAAGCGCACCAGCCGCCACGCAGCCGACGGAAGCCGCCGCAGAAAAACAGCCAGCCGAAGAGCCCGTCAAACAAGCAGCCCCGGTAACTACCGAGCGGCCAGTAGTAGCTGCCGCTCCTGTGTCACAAAATATCGCCAGAGCCCAAACGCTTACCAACGGTCACGCACCCTGGACGCTCGGCGCAGCCATTCTCATAACGGGACTTGCAACGATCGTCCTCCTCATGCGCCACAGCCTCAAGGTTCGGCACCTCATCAAGGACGCCATTCATGACACCGAGAAGTTTGTACTGCACCACCCATTCCTGGACAGCCTTCTTTTAGGTCTCATCATCTTGGGCGCCGCCCTATCGAGAACCTCTGGCACCATCCTCTAGTGAAACTTGACATTGTGTTCGCCGACCAGTTCGCCGAATTTAGCAAGCGTAGTATCGCTCGAATCTACCCGCATCGGTAAACGGATAATCTGCTTTGAAGCGCCGGGGCCAACTACCAGCACCATTTCGGTATCGCCTTTATTCGCATCGATGACGGAGCGCAGGTCAGTCAGCGTCTGGTGATCATCGCTCTTTTCTATACGGACATAGACCCGCGGCGGCACTTTGCTGGCTGGCTGGGCGGTGACTGCCGCTGCAACTGTCTTCTTGGTCCCTTTCTTTGGTATCTTCGCTTTTTTACCTGTCGACTGATAGGCAGCAGCCTGCTCGGGTGTTATTTCGCGAGCATCATCAACAAGTATCTTAACTTCGCTCGTTACATTACCTTCCCGGTCCTTGGCGTTGACCTTTCCTTTTATCAGTACCACTCTGTCACGCTCCCAGATACCTAACGTCTGCTGATACATGCTCGGAAACAGGATGAGCTCAATCTCATTGAAGCGGTCTTCGATCTTCACGAACGCCATCTTCTGTCCATTCTTGGTAGTAATTTCGCGGAAATCTAAGATCGCTCCGCCCACGGTGACTGTCCGCCCATCATGTTCAGGCTTGAGAGCATTGAGCGGTACCGTATGCTCTGTCAAGAAGACTTCGTACGCTTCCAGTGGATGCTGGCTCAAGTACAGACCGAGCAGCTCCCGCTCCCAGACCAATTGTTCATGCGGCGAATACACTACGGCGGCTTTGTCCAACGTCAGTTCAACGCGGATGGCCGCTGATTCATCTTCGATGATGTTGCCGAACAAATCTGTCTGGCCGCTGGCCTGCTCTTTCTGGATACGTGACCCGAACGCCAGCAACACATCAAGGTTATGCAACAAGTAACTACGCTCCCCGTAGCGATCAAATGCACCGGCCTTGATGAGACTTTCCAGTGCCCTTCGGTTGACAATACGTGTGTTGACCTTCTTAAAGAAGTCTTCGATTGTTTCGAATCTGCCTTCACTGTCACGCACCCGCAGGATCTCCTCGACCGCACCCGTTCCGACATTTTTAATCGCTGCCATGCCAAAACGGATCTGGTCAGTCTCCGGCACGACCGCGAATTCCAAATAGGACTCATTGACGTCTGGGGGTAGCACTTTGATGCCCATATGATTACATTCTGCAATTTCAATAGCGAGACGATCGATGTCATCAAAATCGCTGGACATGAGGGCCGCCATGAACGCCGATGGAAAGTGCGCTTTGAGGTAAGCCGTTTGGTAGGCAATTAGGCCATAGCAAGCAGCGTGTGATTTGTTGAAACAGTAATTTGCAAACTCCTCCAGCTGATTCCAGAAAGTTTCGGCCAGCGCTTCTGTCGCACCGCCATGCTTGACCGCACCCTCAACGAACTCAATCTTCATTTTGCGCATCAGATCAATCTTTTTCTTTCCGACTGCCTTGCGTAGCGTATCAGCCTGACCGCCAGTGAAACCGCACCACTCCTTGGAAATCTGCATAAACTGTTCCTGGTACACCAATATGCCGTATGTGCTCTTTAAGGAGTTCTCAAGTCCTGGGTGCAGGTAGGTGATTTTCTCCTGACCATGCTTACGCTTAATGAAGCTATCGATGAACTGCATCGGACCGGGACGGTAGAGTGCCACCATAGCGACGATATCCTCAAACGTCGTGGGCCGCAGCTCCCGCAAGTAGCGCTTCATGCCGGCAGATTCCAGCTGGAAGACGCCAGTCGTATCGCCACGCTGGAAGAGCTCATAAGTCTTCTGGTCATCCAGCGGGATGGTGTTAATATCGATGTCTTTGCCATAGACCTTCTTTATGATTCGCAGCGCGTTCTTGATAATAGTGAGGTTTGAGAGGCCCAGGAAGTCCATCTTCAACAAGCCGAGCTCTTCGACCGGGCCCATTGGGTACTGCGTGGAGACAACGCCTTTCTGAGCCATTTCAAGCGGTACGAACTTCACAATATCATCCGGCGCAATGACCACACCGGCAGCGTGTACGCCATGGCTGCGCACCGTACCCTCGAGCTTGACAGCCTGATCTAGCACCTCCCTGGACGTTTCATTTGATTCGTATTCACGTTTGAGATCCTGATCTTCCTTGAGTGAGGTTGCCAGTGGTATATGCCGGCCTTGAATCGGCGCAGGAATCATCTTGGCCAGGCGGTCAGCTTCGGCATATGGCACCTGGAGCACTCGGGCCACGTCACGTACAGCGTTGCGCGCGAACATCCGACCAAAAGTAACGATATTTGCGACTCGCTCCGCACCGTATTTATCGACACAGTACTGAATGACTTCGTTGCGCCGCGTATCCTGGATGTCAATATCAACATCCGGCATACTGATGCGGTCGGGGTTTAGGAATCGCTCAAAAAGTAAGTCGTATTCAATTGGATCAAGCTCTGTTACCTTGAGGGCAAATGCAATAATTGATCCGGCAGCAGAGCCACGGCCTGGGCCAAACACAATCCCCCTGTCTTTACCCCAGTTAATAAAGTCCTGGATGATGAGGAAGTAGCCATTGAAGCCCATATTATCGATCACGCCCAGTTCGTACTCGGCGCGCTCGGCAATTTCTTGGGGCAGCGTTTTTTTGGCCTCCTCAACAGTCAGCTTTTCTGCCTCCGTCTCTGACTTGCCGCCATAGCGCCAGGCCAAGCCGCGGTACGTCAGCTTATCGAGGTACGTCTTCTCTGACTCCCCTTCAGGTACTGGGAACTTTGGAATGAGAATCCTGCCAAGCTCAAGCTCCAGATTGCAGCGATCTGCGATCGCCTTGGTATTAGTGATGACTTCCGGGTACGTTTCACCCCATCGCTTTATAATCTCCTGTGGCGGCTCAACATGCAGCGGGAAGTCTTTGAGCGTCATACGCTTTTCGTCGCTCAGGAATGAGCCCGTCCCGACACAGAGCAGAATCTCGTGCGCATCCTGGTCTTCATGATTCAGATAGTGCGCATCACAGGTCACGACGACCGGTATATCCAACTCTTTTGCCAGCGCAAGTGCTCGCTCATTAACAACACGCTGCTCTTCATTATGGAGCGGGTTATCAGGATGTCCGTGGTCCTGGATTTCTATGTAGTAGCGGTCGCCAAATACTGATTTATACCAGCTAGCGATTTGTTTTGCCTGCTCGTACTGGTCCTGCTTAAGTGCCTCGCCAATTTCACCTCCCATGCAGGCACTCAGGACAATAACACCTTCGTTATACTTTTCGAGCAACTCGTGATCAACACGTGGATAGTAGTAGAAGCCATCCAGGTTAGCAATCGTACTAAGTTGCATCAGATTCTGGTAGCCCTGGTGGTTCATGGCGAGCAGTATCAGATGGAAACGGTTTTTATCTTTTTGCGGATCTTTGTCGGTATGCTTACGAGCAGCCACGTACGTCTCGATACCGATAATCGGCTTGAGATCCCGTGCTTTCGCTTCTTTATAGAACTCAATGGCACCGGATAACGTACCGTGATCAGTCATCGCCACCGCTTCCATGCCATGCCCTTTTACAAAGTCCATTAAAGGACCGACCTGGGTGAGACCGTCCAGCAAGCTGTACTGCGTGTGATTATGCAGATGTACGTAGTCTGAGTTTGTTAAACTCTTTGTCGTCGCCACATTGTTACCCTCTGTTTGTTCTAGTGTATAAAATTATCAGCTTTCATGCGACGCTTATAATTACAACAGCTACCTATTGTCCCTTGGTTTTCACGGTATCTTCGAAGGTTTCGAAGATTGGACCGACAAACGGTATCGAATCGAGTAACGAGAGAATCCAGAGCAAGAGTGCAACGACTATCGTTGCGCCAATAACACCGCCGAAGCCTGTCGCGACACCCTTCAGAAAGCTCATCTTCATCATCTCACCCCGGCTAATATAGCCGGTCAGATAGATATTCTCCAGTCGCCGACCGAGCTCTTCGTAGTCTTTTTTAGTCCTCTCAGGTGTTTTTGCTGGCATATTTTCTCAAGTGCTCGATGGCTTTGTTCACTTCTTCAATGGCGTCCTGCAGATCCTTATCATCAGCGTCGCCTTCATGAACAGCGCTTAATATCTCACGCGCTTTTTCCTTGGCTAACTGCGCCTTGTCCAGTGCATCGGCGTATTTGATCCGCACCTCTGACTTAACCTTACCAACGCGCATACGCCCGTCAGCAATGAGTGCGGTGAGCTCACTGTGCAGTGCTTTTAGTTTCCTTTCGGCCTCATTCTTTGCTCGCGTCGCATGCTTCTGCAGAGCGCGTCTGGTCTCCTTACCGCTTTTTGGTGCCGTCAACAGCCCGACTGCATACCCCGTTAAACCGATCAGCAATGTTCCGAGCGCGATATTACGATTCTTTTTGCCCACGCACTTCCCCTCACGTTACTTTCTCTTACGTTTCCTGCCACGGCCGTTCAGCACTTCTGTAATGACAGCAATGATCTTGCCAGCAGCGAGTGGCACGGCGGACTTAGAGAGAAATTCAGCAATATTCTCTGCTTTACCGGAAATAGCCTCAGCCTTCTCTGATACGCGCTTAATACGATTAGCAATCTTGATACAGATGATAAGCAGAATAATCCCGAGAACGAGAAAAAGTGTCAGTGCTGCCGACAGAAATATAACCAGAATTTCGAACGCATTCTCCATGTGCACTAATTATACAACGATTGTATATATTGTCGAAAATCGCCACCCAGCTCGGGGTGTTTCAGGCCGAACTCAACCACTGTCTTTAAGTACTCTAGCTTATTGCCCGTGTCATAATATTTGCTGTCTTTCAGCGCACAGCCGAATAGCGGCCTACCATCTCGAATCATCGGTTCCAACACATACGTAGTCAGGTAAAACTCACTTGCACCATCAAGGTTAGCCTGTGCCGTTTGCAGATATTCGAATACATCTGGTGTCAGCAGGTAGCCGCCCACACTCGCCATATCCGACGGCGCGTTAGCCTTACCAGGCTTTTCAGCTAGACCAGTCATCCTAATCACCCCATCCCGTACCTGCTGGCCGGCTAAAATACCGTACCGTTCAAAACCAGCATCATCTTCAACTCTAATGCAGGGCAATATTGAGCCGCCCAGCTCTTCATGCAGTTCGATCATCTGCTGAAAACGATTCGGATTGGACGGCACCAGGTCATCAGCAAAGGTGTAAATAAACGGCTCGTCGCCAATCAAATGTGCAACGTTCATAATCGGCGTGGCGCTACCATAGGGTCCTTTTTGCCGTACATAGGCAAAGTTTGCCAGCTGGGAAATCTTGCGCGTCTCTTCCAGCAGCTCAAGCTTATTACCTTGCTTCAAATTGGCGCGGAGCTCGGCACTGGTGTGATCAAAGTGGTCCTCAATGGACCGCTTGTGGTACCCGGTGACAATAATAATATCCTCTATCCCGGCTTCAACAAGCTCCTCAACGATGTACTGGATGATTGGCTTGTCGACCAAAGGCAGCATTTCCTTGGGCATAGCCTTAGTCTGCGGCAGAAAACGGGTACCGAAGCCAGCGGCAGCAATGACAGCCTTTCGTACCGGTTTGCGTTCTGTATTTGTGCTCATGATGGCAATTGTATCACGCGACCCTAGATGCCGAGTTGTTTCTTGATTATTTCCTGTGCTAGGGCGGGATTAGCCTTACCCTTCGACTGCTTCATGACCTGGCCCACCAGAAAACCGATCGCTTTCATCTCGCCACCCTTTACGTCACTGGCGGCTTTTTCATTATCAGCCAGCACCTGCTCGACGATAGCAGCTATCTCACTCTCGTCAGATACCTGCAGGAGGTTCTTTTCGGCGGCAATCTCTTCAGGATCTCTGCCCGATGCATACATTTCAATCCAAATCTCCTTAGCAGCGGTAGAGCTTAGCTTCTTATCCGCTACCATCTGAGACAACTTGGCCGCTGACTCGACAGTCGCCTGACTCGTCGACGCCTCCTCCCCCGCGTCACCAGTAAGCACATGCACGAACCAGTTAGCAATACGCTGGGCATGATCAGCGCCGAATTCATCAAATACTTGCTTGACGAACTGCGCATCTTCCGGCACATCAATGAGCGCTTCGGTCGTTGCCACGTCAAGCGATAGTGCTTTAAACGTCTTGCGATAGTCACCTGGCATGAGCGGCATGCCCTGCTTGACGCTAGCAGTCCACTCTTCGCTAAGTACAATTGGCGGCAAGTCAGGGTCGGGCATATACCGGTAGTCATGCGCTTCTTCTTTACCGCGCTGACTAAATGTTTGCTGTCTGCCATCATCCCAGCCCCGTGTCTCCTGCACCACCTGCTCACCCTTCTCTAGTAGCTCAATTTGGCGAGCAATTTCGTACTCAGCTGCCTTCTCTACGCTACGAAAGCTATTCAGGTTCTTGATCTCCGTTCGTACGCCAAGCTTTGCCGAATCCTTACTCACACTGACGTTCACATCAAAGCGCATATTGCCATAATACAAACTGGCATCTGATACTTCTGCATACCGAACAAGTAGGTAGAGCTCACGAGCATACGCCTTAGCTTCAGTCGGCGAATGTATATCTGGCGCTGATACGATTTCCAATAACGGCGTACCTGCGCGATTAAGGTCAACTAAGCTATAGTCACGACCGGGCGGGTGCGTGCTTTTACCCGCATCAGCTTCGAGGTGCGCTTCGTGAATTCGAACCTGCTTCTCTTCACCGTCAAGCATAAACCGCACTACACCATCTTTGATGATTGGATCATAGAACTGAGTTATTTGATACCCGCTAGGCAAGTCGGGGTAGAAGTAATGCTTGCGATCAAACTTACTGAATTTCTGTGGCCTGGTGCCAAGAGCGTACGCCGCTCGCATAGCTAGCTCAACTGCAGACTTATTGAGCACTGGCAAGGCGCCCGGCAGACCCAGGTCAATGTGGCTAATCAGCGTATTGGCTGGTGCTTCACGCGCGTCATTGCCCACAGCCGAAAACAGCTTGGTCTTGGTCTTGAGCTGCACATGGGACTCAATTCCAATCGTAGCAGTATACTGACTAAGAATCTCGGGACTTAGCGCCATCAGGCAGTGCTCCTAAATCACGTAGCGCTTGGCGAAAGCCAATCAGCGCATTTTTTACATCTGACTCCCGTAACTTGAAGTTCGGGTCTGTCATAACTTTCTTATAAACATTGTGCGCAAACCAGGCAGCATCATTATCAGTAAATGTACGTTGTGCCGAAACCATACGTTCGCCCATAGTTTTACCTTTAAACTTGCGCTTCTTTAAAGCACGATCCAGTAGCTTATCCGCCTCTTGCAGCGCTTGCGGCCACGTCTGCTTGTCCTTGCAATGCTGCTGCAGCTCCTTCCAGCGCGCTACAAAATATTCGCTCTTCAGGCGTTTCGGAACACGAACGGCGATAACGACCAGGCTTGCAACTGCCAGCAGAGCTCCGATTGCAATCAATACGGCTGTCTCTAAGCCCATTGGATAATTTCCTCCGTTTCTTTAGCGAGTGACAAAAGCTCTCGATCCTTTTTCTGGGGTGCCATCAACTGCAATCCCACCGGTAAATTCTCCACTTTGCCAGCCGGAATTGATACGGCCGGGATACCGACCAGGCTAGCCGCGACTGTCATAATGTCCGTTAAGTACATTTGCAGCGGGTCATTAACATTAGCACCAATATTAAAAGCAGGTGTCGGTGCTGTCGGCCCGATCAGAAAATCTACCTGCTCGAACACTTCGTTAAATTCATCAATGAGCTTGGTTCTGAGCTGCTGTGCCTTGCGGTAATACGCGTCGTAGTAGCCACTACTCAGCACGTACGTTCCAATCATAATGCGGCGCTTTGCTTCGGCACCAAAACCTTCGCTGCGACTCCAACTATAGCTATCATCCAATGTTTGTGCATCCGGATATGAGAAACCGTATCGCTGACCGTCATAACGGCTTAAATTACTGCTAACTTCGGCTGGCATGATGATGTAGTAGCTTGGTAATGCCAGCGGCAAAGACGGCAAGCTAACTTCTGTCACACCTGCACCATCTTCCTTTAATTTTTGTATCGATGCCTGAATCTGCTGCTTGATCCGAGGATCTATACCATCGCCCATATATTCCCTTACCACACCGATCTTCGTCCCTTTTATTAGGCCGTTCGCATTGGGAACATATGACTCAGTACCACGTTCAATCGTTGTAGCATCAAGCTCGTCTTTGCCAGCCAAAACATCGAGCACTAATGCCGCATCATCAACTGTACGAGCCAGCGGACCAATCACGTCAGTACTGCTTGCCATCGCTACCACGCCGCTTCGAGATACCAGCCCATACGTCGGCTTATAGCCTACCACGCCACAAAAAGCTGCAGGCAGGCGAATCGACCCACCCGTGTCTGTACCGAGTGCAAACGGTGCCATATCGAGAGCTACTGCAGCTGCCGAGCCACCTGATGAACCACCAGGCACCTTGGTGGGTTCGTGCGGATTTTTTGTCACCATAAAATCACTATTTTCGGTACTCGAACCGTGAGCAAAGGCATCGAGGTTAGCTTTAGCGACACAAATCGCGCCCTCAGCCTCCAGCCGCTCTATAGCCGTTGCCTGGTATGGCGCTACGAACCCTTTTAACATGTTGCTAGCTGCCGTCGTTTCTGATCCGAAGGTTAGGAAGTTATCCTTGGCGACAAACGGCACGCCCGCCAACCGGCCGACTTGATCACCCTTCAGAACCCGATCGTCAATTTCTCTCGCTCGTTCACGGGCTCGCCCAGATACCACCGCGATAACAGCATTGAACTCTTTTCCTTCATCAATAGCCTTGAGCGCCTGTTCAACAAGGTCACTTGCCCTGGCCTCACCAGCCTGAACACGCGCAGCAATGTCAGCAATCGACCCCCATTGCGTCATCGGTCTAACATCCTTTTAACTTTGAAGTGATTGTTCTCGACAGCAGGCGCATTCTCGAGTAGCGCTTCAGGCGAAGCACCATACTCCACCACCTCATCCGGCCTCATGACATTAGCAAGTCCGGTGACTTGGTAGGTCGCCGGTCGATCGTCCAACTCAACTTGCTGCAGCTGCTCGACATAGCCAAGAATGGCCGTAATTTCATCCTGAAAGCTCGCCACTTCCTCATCCGTCAGATGAAGGCGGGCGAGTCGAGCCAATTTTAATACATCGTCATGTGTTAACTGAGCCATTTCATATCAGTATAGCAAAGCAATTGTAAAGTTGCTTTACAAATCCTGGTCTGACTCGTACGATAAGAATAAGCACAAAAATACACGGGATAAAATATATGGCTCTCGTTGAACGCTATACTGGACCAGACGCAGACTGCTGCAACAGCAGTTTCCAAGAGCCGCCGCTCGTACGCCCTCATCACGAAGAAGAGGGCGTTTTTGTTTTTGAACGAAACGATACTAGTAGTATCATCCGTCAAGGTATTGTCGAAATCGGTGGTGCCGCTGTCCGTTATACCTACGAGCGCCCTGAAGAAACGGTTGATGCCATGCCGCTGATTATTACGCCAGGTTACGGCGGCATTAAGCCCGCGTACCGTGACTTGCGGAATGCGCTGGCGGCCCATGGCAAACCTGCAGTAACTTTTCGGCCACCAAGAAGCCAGAGCATCGCAGCGTCACTCCACCCAAAGCATGTCCTCCATCCAGACAGGCTACTAGCTCAAGCAACATACGCGATTGCCCGCGACTTGATAGAACGCTACGGCCTTATCGATGACTTTGAACAGGTCGATGCCGCCGGCCATTCTATGGGCGGCCCAGCGGTCGTCAGTGCAGCCCTGCGTCAACCAGAACGGTTCCGATCAATTATCGCAATGGCTTCAGCTGGCCTGGATGGACACACGCTCGCCGACATGGCGCGGCGCGCCCCCGGAGTACTGAAAGATGAGCTGATTCCGGTAATAGGTGACATCCGCACACGAAACGACCTAAGATCTATACGCGACATCGCGCATTATGTAGGCCGAAATCCGCTACGTACGGTGTCCGAAGGCTTGACTGTTGGCAGCGGCGATATACGACCCAAAGTTGCAAAACTCGGCAACCTCAGTGTCCGTACTGCCGCCTTGCAGTTTCCAAGCGACCGATTCTTCCCCTCTGATGGCGTCCGTGAAAGGTCAGCCGGCCTGTTCGACCACTTCCGTGAATTCCCTGATTCACGAGCAAACCATGTCTGGCCACAGCTTGCACCTGAAGCAGTCGCTCATGAATTAGTCGATATCATTCAGTTCCTTGGCTCTATTGCTGATACAGAGGTCGTATCTGTTCGTCGTGGCAGCAGTACAGCGTCACCGGACCAGGCCAGCTAACCTTCAGACGCCCAGCAACTCCAGTACGTGATAGAGAACATAGGCTGGCCAGACGCATGCCTTTAAGAAAGCCCCGATAATATTCCAAAAGCCATCGACCTGGCCAACAAAATACACGAGTGCACCAATCCACGCTACAAAAAACACGAACCCAGTTGGCCCGCCTTTCTCAACGACCCTGATAGATTTTTCTTTCGCCATAACTATACCTCCTTACTGCGCCCGCTGCCTTAACAACGTTTATCGTGTTTTCCCAGCTTTAAATATTCTGCGAAAATTACATCTTGGCTTTTACATCATTGATGATGTCACGGAGCTCTGCGGCTTTTTCGAACTCTAGGTTAGCAGCGGCAAGATCCATCTGTGCTGACAGGTCTTTTATAAGATGCTTGTATTCATCCTTTGGAATTTTATTCAAATCCAGCTTAGCTTTTTTCGCTTCTTCAGGCAGGTCAGGGCGCAAGCCTTTTTCAATCGCTTTAGCGATACCTTGTGGCGTAATACCATGCTCCTTATTGTATGCCTCCTGAATCTCACGGCGCCGATTGGTCTCATCAATTGTCCGTCGCATGCTACCGGTCACAGTGTCCGCGTACATAATCACCCGTCCCTCGACGTGTCGGGCAGCCCGGCCGACTGTCTGGATAAGTGCCTGTTCGCTCCTCAGGAAACCTTCTTTATCCGCATCAAGGATTGCGACGAGCGACACTTCCGGCAAATCCAGCCCCTCGCGTAACAAGTTGATACCAACGACTACATCATATGTCCCGAGCCGCAGATCACGCAGAATATCCGTCCGCTCAAGGGTGTCGATGTCACTATGCAGGTAGGTCACTTTGATTTTGATATCCTGCAGATACTCAGTCAGGTCTTCAGCCATTCTTTTTGTTAGCGTAGTCACGAGCACGCGCTGCCGCTTGTCTATCGTCGCCTTGATCTCACTGATTAAATCGTCAATCTGGCCTTCAATCGGCCGCACCTCAATCGGCGGATCGAGCAGCCCCGTCGGACGAATTACTTGCTGTGCTGGCTCCGGACTTCGGCTCAGCTCGTACTGGGCTGGCGTAGCACTAACGTAAATTACCTTATTGACGTGTCTTTCAAACTCCGTAAACGTTAACGGCCGGTTATCTAGCGCACTCGGCAGGCGGAAACCATGTTCGACAAGCACTTCTTTTCGCGCTCGGTCGCCGTTGTACATGCCTCGCACTTGGGGGATAGTCATGTGCGATTCGTCGATCATCATTACGTAATCGTCGGGGAAATAATCCAGTAGTGTTGCGGGCTGCTCGCCCGGTTCACGATTCGTCAGATACCGGCTGTAGTTTTCAATGCCCTTCACAAAGCCTGTCTCGGCAAGCATCTCGAGATCAAATTGAGTCCGTTGGTTGAGGCGCTGTGCCTCGAGCAACATGTTATTCTCCTTGAAATATCGCAGTCGCTGCTCCAG
>CAZWRS010000004.1:0-16466 GCA_964636435.1 uncultured Candidatus Saccharibacteria bacterium
AACCTCCGACCTTGTGGTTATGAGCCACACGAGCTGCCACTGCTCTACCCCGCGATATTTTGAGCTCCAAGAAGCTCGATAACTGGAATATCTTAGCAAACAGAGGTAGATGTGTCAAATGTCTAAGGCCTAGATAAGGGTGCTCCAATAGTACCAGAATTCGTAAAGCAGGATGCCGAAGATGATGATGTAAAAGACAGTCAAAATATTGCCATGGTTTTTTTGCAGGAACGTATTCCAGCTCGTCAATTTGCCGGATAGTTTCAGGTGGCCTTCACGTAGGTTGAACAGGGTAATGTACCAAAAAGTGGGAATGGTAATCATCCAGACCACAAAACACCACGGGCAGATGACGCCGATACGATAGACACCTTGGAAAAAGAGGTACAGCATACCCAAGAGTCCCAACGTGGCAGCAAGCTGCATAGCCTGCCAGATCCAACGCTTAAGTGTTGCACCGGCCGCCAGTACAAATCCGACAGTGGTGAGCGCAGTGAAGGCGACAATACCAAACAGTGTATTGGGCATGCCGGCAAAACTGGCCTGCTCGGTTTTCATGACCGAAAGGCAACTAAAGACCGGATTGATATTGCACGATGGCTCATAAGCCGAGTTTTGTAGCAGCTGAATTTTGTCATACGTCAGGGCAAGCGATGCCAGCAACCCAACTATTCCTGCACCGATCAGTATGAACGGCAGGGCTTTGGCGAGCGTTAGCTCGGCTACTTGCTTTGCATCCTTCTTGCTCATCTCATCTTCCAGCGTAGCACATAACCAAAATCAGTTATAAAAAACATAACCCCTTTGACAGGGGCTATGTTGCTATTGCGCTCGCAATAAATTACCAGCTGCGGTTGTTGCCGCCACCGTTAAAATCACGGCGTGGGCGCTCTTCGCGTGGGCGAGCTTCGTTGACCGTAATGCTACGGCCACCGATATCGCTTCCGTTCATAGCTTTTTCAGCTGCTTTGCCTTCGTCGTCGTTCTCGAATTCGACGAAACCAAAACCTTTGCTCCGGCCAGTTTCGCGGTCAGTGATGACCTTTGCGTAACCTACGGTGCCGTGGGCGCTGAATAGCTCAGCGAGCTCTTCGTCGGTAGTTGCGAAAGGCAACCCACCTACAAACAATTTGTACATTCAATCTTCCTTGATTAAAACTTTGTAGCAAGGTACGACCCCTTACTGTCTACTGCTTGGAACCTTCGAACTTCACGTTTTAACCACGGAACATCGAACTATCTTCTGCTTGAACAGATAAGAACCTGCCGAGAAATTTAAGCATATCGGCGTAAAATAAGCAACAAGGTAAAATACTATGTTGACAGAAAAGCAAAATAATGTATAATACATAGTGTTGATGCATCAAAACAAACAACATCAAATAAAAGAAAGAGAAAGGGCAAAAGAGTGTAAGCTTTTTTGTAGGGCACCGAATGTTTTCAGTAAAAGGGCTTGTTTACGAGTTGCTGCCAACCAGCAACGAGCAGATTCTGAAAATTGATTCAGAACTCAAGGACATATTGTAAGTAGCGCTTCTATTGCAGCGATCAAAAATAAAAAGGAGGGAAAAGAATCGGATGTTAATCCAAGACATCAAGCCAGTACGGGTGGTGCGTAGCCGGCGTAAGCCGCTACACAAGATACCCGGCAAGACGATTACTATAATCTACGTCTAAATTTTAAAGAGCTCCCCAAATGCGGAGGAGCTCTTTTCATATCTATACTGGTAGCGGCGACTGGACTTGAACCAGTGACCCCAGGCTTATGAGTCCTGTGCTCTAACCAACTGAGCTACGCCGCCGCGTCGAGTGTGATGGCAGGGTAACTGGAGTACTGGCAAATACGTTTGCTCACTGCTTCTCGCTACCCGATCAATCCCTCTCGCAAATTTGTATTGGATGGAACATGAAGTGCGACAGGGGAGAATATAGCACATTCTGTATCTGTTGACTAGAGACTTAGAGCCATTCGTAGAGTTCGGCGTTGCCAAGATGACTTGGGTGGCTAAAAGGAAAATCTTCTTTAATGAGACTGCGGAGGGCGCGGCCGGTAGAGCCGTGGCTGACGACGAGAATATTATCGGCCTGCTGGCTTTCCAGCCAATCAAGAAACCCACGTACGCGGTCGATAAGCTTTTCGCTCGTTTCAGCGCCGTGCTGGAGGCGGTGATCTTCCGAGTGGTGCGGGGAATACGGTTGGGCTTCGAGTTCACCGAAGTGCCGCTCGATGAGTCGGTCGTCGACGATAATTTTATCCTCTGGGTAGCCGATCTCTTTAGCGGCCAGTTGGGCGGTTTCAAGCGCACGGCCTAGAGGAGAACTGACGATCAGATCGATATTCAGCCCCGTAGCATCTCGGCCGGCCTTTTTTGCTTGGCGGCGGCCTTCGTCAGTGAGGGGTGTTTCGGTATGGCCAGCATATAACCCCTTCACGTTGAGTTCGCTCAAACCATGGCGGATGAAATAAAGCTTCTTCACACTAACAAGTATAGGCTAGGGCCTGGAAACGAGCCACTCGGCTACTTCATGCCAGATGGTTTGGTCAGCTACCAGCTGTTCCGGTGAGGTAGCCCGAACCTCTGCGAGCGCACGCCCATCAGCTGTTACAGATTTGATGCGCGCGCTCGGTGCGTCATCGTAAGGGCTGATGTCTTTGCGCAGCATTCCGTTGGTGGTTTTGGTGAATACTTTTTGCTCCACCTCATCTTGATAAATGACAATCTGTGTAAGGATGATCCTTCGGTCCTTAAGGTCTTTGGTCAGTCGCAGAAAGTCTGCTGGTGTAAACCACTGGTTAATGGATTTCATGTACGGGCCGGGGAAGCCGTTCAGGCCCGGAATGCTCCAGGAGTCATCATTGATAATCAACGGTGCTTTGACGATTGCGAAGGCCTTCTGGGCTTTGTCACGGGCGATGTGTTCGGTGTCTTCGCCCTGGATTTCGTCGATTTCGTGATTGGCTTGAATGAGTTTTATACCGGCGTCCTGGAATGCGATGCGGGCAGTGCGGAACTTATTTTTGTTGCCAGTCACGAACAAAAGTTGTCTCATAGCGTAGAATTATAGAATGAATATTACGCTGGAGCCAGGATTGTACGTGGTGGCGGTGTCGGGAGGTGTGGACTCGATGGTGTTGCTAGACGTGCTTCGTCGTCTGCCCGGGCTGCAGCTGGTGGTAGCTCATTTTGATCATGGGATCCGGTCTGACTCGGCTGAGGACCGGCGTCTGGTGGAGGAAGTGGCGTACGCACACGGGCTAGAGTTTGCATGCGAGAGCGGCCATCTTGGGGCAGAAGCGAGCGAAGACACAGCCCGGCGGGCACGCTATGATTTTCTCCAGCGTGTACGGACATCGTACGGGGCAGAGGCGATAGTTACTGCCCATCATCAGGATGATGCCCTGGAGACGGCCGTCCATAATTTACTGCGCGGCAGTGGGCGCCTCGGGGTGACAGCTTTGCGCTCGCGGGATAAGCTCGTGCGGCCGTTACTGCATGTCAGCAAGGCAGAGGTGCTGGCGTATGCCCGGAAGCATGGTTTACGGTGGCGCGAAGATAGCACGAATACCGATATGCGATACCGTCGCAATTATATTCGACATAATATCTTAGCAAACCTGACACCGAACCAGAGGGAAGAGTTACTGCAACACATTCGCAGGCTGGAGCAGCTAAATGCAGAGATTGATACGCACCTTACCGAGCTGCTGCCGATGCTATCGAGCGGCGATGGATTAAGGCGACACTGGCTTATTATGCTGCCGCATGATGTGTCACGGGAAGTGCTGGCAGCGTGGCTGCGCAAACATGGCATCTTAGAGCTGACGAGCATGATGCTGGAGCGGTTGGTCATGGCAGCGAAGACGTATCGGCCAGGTAAGCAAGCTGACATCGATAAGCACCATGTTTTGTTGGTCGGCGAGAAAAGGCTAGCAATCCGCCAGCGCGAGCGCTAGCAATGAGCAAAAACACTCTGTATAATGGGTGGCTATGGATAAAAAACCATTTCGCAATATACCAGGTGGAGGGTCCCCTAAGAAGAAAGGCGCCAAGAACGCAGCCTTTATTGCCCTCGTAGTTCTGTTCGGCCTGTTTTTCTATTCGTACTCACAGCAGTCTCAGCCGAAGCTGGAGGAGAAGCCGCTGTCGACTGTCATTCAGGAGGCCAATGAGGGCAAGTATGAAAGCATTACGGTCACCGGTAGTACCCTAGAAATTACCAAAGACGGTGAAGAAGAACCGTCTATAACTTCCACCAGAGATCCGCAAGTCGGTCTGGTTGAGGAGGGACTGGACACTAACCAGGTTGCTGTTACCTACCAGCCGGAGTCTAACGCGGGCGCCACGTGGGCGACGATTGGTCTGAATCTGCTGCCCGTACTGCTCATTGGTGGTATTTTGTTCTTCATGCTCCGCAGTGCTCAGGGGCAGGGCAACCAGGCGCTGAGTTTCGGCAAGAGCCGGGCGCGGTTGTACGGTAATGAGAAAGACAAGGTGACGTTTAAGAGTATCGCTGGCTCTGATGAGGCTAAGACTGATTTGCAGGAAGTCGTCGAGTTTCTAAAATTCCCGAAAAAGTTCGAAACAGTCGGCGCCCGAATTCCCAAGGGTGTGCTGCTGGTCGGCCCCCCAGGAACCGGTAAGACCATGCTGGCTCGGGCGGTAGCTGGTGAGGCGGACGTGCCGTTCTTCTCAATTTCCGGCTCAGAGTTTGTCGAAATGTTTGTCGGTGTGGGCGCCAGTCGGGTGCGGGATTTATTTGCTAAGGCTAAGAAGAATGCCCCGTGCATAATATTTGTCGATGAGATTGATGCGGTCGGTCGCCGGCGTGGGTCTGGCATGGGCGGTGGTCACGATGAGCGCGAGCAGACCCTGAACCAGATTTTGGTAGAGATGGACGGGTTTGAGCAAGGTACGAACGTCATTGTTCTAGCTGCAACCAATCGTCAGGACGTGCTGGATCCGGCATTGCTGCGGCCGGGGCGCTTTGACCGGCGTGTCAATATTGGCTTGCCGGACCGTAAGGACCGGCTGGCTATCTTGAAGGTACATTTCTCTAAAAAGCCTCTGGGCAAGTCGGTTGATCTAGATGCGTTAGCGGCAAAAACAGCTGGCTCATCAGGTGCAGATTTAGCTAATATTGCCAACGAAGCTGCCATCGTGGCGGCGCGTAACAACCGTCGCGAGATCAACCAGAATGATGTCACGGAGGCATTTGAGAAGGTTGCTATCGGTCCGGAGCGCAAGAGCAAGGTCATGAGCGAGCAAGAGAAAGAGCTCACTGCTTATCACGAGGCTGGCCACGCGATTGTCGGTCATGTCTTACCGGATAGTGATATGGTGCATAAAGTCACCATTATCCCACGTGGCGGCACTGGTGGCGTGACGTGGTTCATTCCGCCAGAAGACAAGAGCTACCATAGTATTATTGAATACAAGGACGTACTGGCGCGTATGCTCGGCGGCCGTATTGCCGAGGAGGTTATCTATGGCCCTGACCGGGTGACGACTGGTGCCGGTTCGGACCTGCAAAAAGCAGCTGAGCTTGCCCGTGAAATGGTGGTCAACCAGGGTATGGGCGAGAAGCTCCGCGACCAGGTATTCCATGTCGAAGAAGGCATGATGCTGGAGCGGATGGTGCACGAGAAGCAGTACTCTGATGAGACAGCCAAGGTCATTGATGATGAAGTCGAAGCGCTGATCACTGAGGCAGCGACACGTGCCCGGGCAGTGATTAAGGCAAACATGGACAAGCTGAACGCACTCAAAGACGCGCTGCTGGAAAAAGAGACGGTCGAAGCCGAAGAGGTGCTTGACATCCTCAAGGGTTCCCAGATGCCAAAAGCCGCTGCACTGTATTAATCTCAATTTTACGGCCACTCAAAAAAACAGCCTGGAAAGACAGGCTGTTTTTCGATTCTGTTTCACCATATAATAGGTAGCGAATGAACAAATGGATTCGTCGTGCAAACAAAAAGGTCGGTGTGAGCGGCGCAGCTGCGCTATTGATTGCCGTGTCGTTAATTGGTCAGGTACTGGGTTTTTTCCGCTACAAGATCATCAACGCCAACTTCCCGCTGACTGGTGCAGATAGCACCGACGCCTACTTCGCGGCCTTTAAGATACCCGACTTCTTCTACTTCACCTTAGCCGCTGGCGCACTGGGTGTAGCCTTCATGCCGTTCTTGTCGGACCGGTTAGAGCGCGGTGATCGTAAGGGTGTTTGGGAGCTATCCAATAGCCTGATGAACCTGCTGGCGGTCATTATGGCTGCTGTCGGCTTGGTCATGTTTGTCTTCGCCGAGCCGCTGCTGAAGTATTTCGTGGCACCGGGCTTGCCGCCGGAGCACTTGCACAACGCGGTCATTATCATGCGGTTCATTTCTTTTAACCCCATGCTCTTTGCCATATCCGGCGTGCTGGCCAGCGCCCAGCAGGTCTTCGGCCGGTTCTTTTTTTATGCGATTGCTCCGCTGTTTTACAACCTGTCGATTATTTTTGCTGCCCTCATATTCAAAGATAATATCGGCCTCATCGGGCTTGGTATTGGTGCCTTAATTGGTGCCGTCTTGCAGCTATTAGTCGTGGCGTTCGGGCTGTTTGGCGCCAACTACACATGGCAGCCGCGTATCGCCTGGAAGAGCCGTGACTTCCGTCAGATACTGCGCCAGTTGCCGCCGCGGTCGATTGACCAGGGTGTTGATTCGCTGAACTCGGTCGTTGAAACCAACCTGGCGACGCGGCTAGGTGTCGGTAACGTGAGTTTTTACGAAAATGCCTATATTCTGCACACCGCGCCGACGCTGCTCATCGGTACGGCTATCTCGACCGCTGCTTTCCCGCGGCTGACGGAGCGACTTTCGCAGGGACGGCCTGATTTATTCCGCAAGGATTTCCTGCAGATACTCCGGGCAATGATTTGGATAACCATGCCGGTGGTGGTGGTCGCATATTTTGCCCGGGCTTACTTCGCGCGTTTGATTTTTTCCAACAGTGCACCGGAAATTGCGGTCGTGTTCGGATTTTTCGCCGGTGCGATTTTCTTCCGTACGATTTATGCGATTATCTCTCGCTGGTTTTACGCACAGAAAGACACCTGGACACCGCTGTACGTGTCGCTCTTCGTCATTGCCCTTAATGTCTACCTGGCCTACGTGCTGTCACGACCTGATGCGTACGGTATTGCGGGACTGGCGATGGCGCAATCTATCGTCGCAACAATCGAGGTGGCTATTTTGGGCGTGATAATGCTGCTCCGTGACCGCAAGCTGTTTGACGTCAAGTTCTGGAGCGGCTTACTCAGGATCATATCGGTGACTGGGTTTACGATTCTCGCCGCCTTCATCATGATATCGCTGCTACCGCTCAATGCTGGTGACCGCGGCTTTTTGACACTCGGCATAAAGCTTGGCGTCATATCGCTCGTCACTTTCTTGGTGTACCTCGGTATCTCGCTCCTGCTCGGTCTGGAGGAGGCTAAGCCAGTGATTGAGCGGACCAAACGCTTCATTTTCCGCCCCATTCGTATCGATTACTAGCGCCGCTTTGGCCCGGCGCAGGACAGCAAAGGTTTTCGTTCACTTACCGACCTCTGTTATAATCGGTTGGATATGGATCAGTCGCACATACGGAACTTTTGCATCATCGCCCATATTGATCACGGTAAGTCGACATTGGCTGACCGCCTGCTCGAGTTGACAGGCACGGTCCAGAAGCGCGACATGAAATCTCAGCTGCTGGACGGCATGGAGCTGGAGCGTGAAAAGGGGATCACCATTAAGCTCACCCCGGTGCAGATGCAGTACAAATCGTACCAGCTGAACCTGATTGATACACCTGGACACGTTGATTTCAGCTACGAGGTTTCGCGCAGTCTCGAGGCTTGCGAAGGCGCTATTCTGGTGGTTGATGCCAGCCAGGGTATTCAGGCTCAGACACTGGCTAATGTCTATCTGGCAATGGCAGCTGACCTTAAGATTATCCCGGTACTGAACAAGATTGACCTGCCAGCTGCCGATGTGCCGCGGGTGACAGCTGAAGTTGTCAGCTTGCTCGGGTGTGATGAGCGTGACATCCTGCACATTTCAGCTAAGACGGGCCAGGGTGTGCCGGAAGTCCTGGACGCAGTGGTCGAGCGCGTCGCGCCACCGCAGGGTGCGACCGACAGGCCGCCGCGGGCTCTCATATTCGATAGCTACTACGATGATTACCGCGGTGTCATTCTCTATGTTCGTGTGGTTGATGGCGTCATTGGCAAGAACGACGGTATTAAGATGATGGCCACTGATGCCGAGGGTCTGGCCCTGGAGGTTGGCGCGCTCAAGCCGGCCATGACGCCAGCGGGGCGAATCCATACGGGCGAAATTGGCTACATCGTCACTAACCTGCGCAGTACGCGCGAGGCGAAGGTCGGTGATACGGTGACGCTGGCTAAGTCTCCGGCGGCCGAGCCGCTGCCTGGCTACCAGGATGTCAAGCCGTTCGTTTATGCTGGCTTCTTCCCTGACAGTAACGAGAATTACCAGCTGCTCAAGGATGCTATTGAAAAACTTAGCCTGAGTGATTCAGCGCTGCAGTTTACGCCTGAGAATTCCCCGGTGCTCGGCTTTGGCGTACGCATCGGTTTTCTCGGCCTGCTCCATATGGACATTATCCGCGAACGGTTGGAGCGCGAATATAACCTTGAGCTCGTGGTCACCAACCCGTCGACCGATTACGAAGTGACGCTACTGAATGGTGAAGAAGTCGAAATCCAGTCAGCAGTTGACCTGCCGGATCCAACCACTATCCTGGAGATTCGCGAGCCGTGGATCAAGGGTGAGGTGGTGGTACCGAAGGAATACGTCGGCGCGGTCATTCAGCTCATTGCGGCCAAGCGTGGCCTGCAGAAAAATCTCAGCTACGTCGATGCGCAGCTGGCGCTCGTATCTTTTGAAGCGCCGCTGGCAAATCTGCTAACGGATTTTTATGATCAGCTCAAGAGCGTGACGTCCGGCTACGGTTCGTTCAATTACGAACTGGATAATTACCGGGCCGAGGATCTGGTAAAGCTGGATTTCTATATTGCTGGTGATCGTGTCGATGCACTCAGCGTGATGGTGCACCGCAGTGAGGCGCAGGCTCTGGGCCGGCAAATTGTCGAGAAACTCAAAGAGGTTATTCCACGCCAGAACTTCCAGGTGGCGCTGCAGGCGGCAATTGGCGGTAAGTTCATTGCCCGCGAAGATATCAGCGGCTACCGCAAAGACGTGACCGCCAAGCTGTACGGCGGTGATGTCACGCGCCGCAAGAAACTCCTTGAGAAGCAAAAGAAAGGTAAGGCGAGGATGAAGCGGTTCGGTAAAGTCGATATTCCTGCCGAGGCGTTTACGGTCATGCTGAAGCGGGACTAACTTTTGACCTGCGACGTTACCTCTGTTATAACTACCCTATGCCAAATACGTTGGAGCGCTTAGAAGAATTCCAGGAAGTCCTGGCCGATTACCGCATTTCCGATGCCGGTACAGAGATTTTGCGGCAGACTAAGCTGGTTCTGCTGGTGGGACCGACTTCAGCCGGGCGCAACACCATTATTAACGCGCTCGTCCGCACCGGTGAGTACCACGTGATAGTCTCTGACACGACCCGCAAGCCACGCCGCAATAATGGCGTACTGGAGCAGAACGGGCGGGAGTATTGGTTCCGGACTGAAGAGGCAATGCTGGAAGACTTACGGGCCGGCAGGTTTTTAGAGGCTGCCCTTATCCATAACCAGCAGGTGTCGGGCATGAGCCTGCGTGAACTTGAACGGGCACGGCAGGAAGGCAAGGTAGCGGTTAATGAAATAGAGATCGTCGGCATGCAGAATATCATTGCCGTTAAGCCGGACACCTTTGCGCTCTTTGTGGTGCCGCCGACGTTTGAGATTTGGATGCAGCGGATGGATGAGCGCGGCAAGATGCCGCTGGCGGAAAAAATCCGCCGCATGGAAAGTGCCGCCAAGGAGTTTGAGGCAGCTCTCATGCACGACTTTTACATCTATATCGTCAATGACGAGTTCGAGCACTCGGTCGAACGGATACATCAGCGCGTCTTTGAGGGTGTACATGACACGGTGCACCAGGCACATGGGCGGGATGTGATTGAGAAGCTGCTTATTGAGACCCGGACTTTTTTGAGCACCGCCCGGTAGGCGTGCTAGCACTCTTGACATCAGAGTGCTAAAATCCTACACTAAACAGAGTATGACAGAGCGCCAGCAACAAATTCTATGTGCAGTGGTCGAGCAGTATGCCGAGGTGGCCAGTCCTGTCGGCTCGAGCTTGCTGGCTAAGGTTTTTGGCGTCTCTTCAGCGACGATCCGAACGGAAATGGCTGAATTGGAGCGGCTCGGCTACATAGCCCAGCCCCATACCAGTGCTGGCCGGATACCGACTGACAAAGGCTACCGCTTCTACGTTAACCATTTAAGTGACGATAAGGCTGAGGCAAATAGAGAGCCACGGGCGGCCCGTGCCCTGACGGCCCGCGTGCATGGCGGCGGCGTACCGGATCGGACGATTAGAAATGCCGTTGATACGCTCGTGGAATTAACATCGAACCTCGGTATGGCGACAATTGGTAACCAGCTGTACATGAGTGGATTGTCCAACCTGTTTGGCCAACCGGAATTTATGCAGAGCTCACAGGTCCAGCAGGTTGCCCGGCTGCTCGATAACCTTGAGCCGTGGCTGCACGAAGCGGCGCCTAATGAGCCACTGAATGTGTTTATCGGTAAGGAAAATCCGATTGGGCGCAACGCCGGCTGCTCGCTGATTATCAGCCGTTTCCGCAGTCCGTACAGTGACCATAGCTATATCGGCGTGCTCGGCCCGACGAGACAGAGCTACCGTGAAGTCATGAGCCTGGTGTCACATGCTGGCCGCGCCCTGGAAGAGGCGTTGTATGACTAGTCTCTTGATGCCTTGTACGCTATATGGAGCTTGACAGCTGATTTCCCTAAGCACTTCAACAGGAGAAAATGATGACGAAAAAACCGCAGCCAAAACCCACAAAGTCAAAGCCGAAAGTTGACGAACTTGAGCAGCAGGTAGCCGAGTTGACTGAAGCGCTGCAGCGCGAACGGGCCGATATTATCAACGTTCGCCGTCGCCACGATGAGCAGCTTGCTAGTCTCAAGAATCATGTCAAAGCTGACGTGATCGAGGATCTGCTGCCGATTATCGATAATTTCGAACGGGCCCTAGGACATGTGCCGAAAGATTTAGAGAATAATGATTTCGTCAAAGGTGTGCAGGCCATCGTTAAGCAGTTTGAATCGACGCTTGGCAACATCGGTGTGCTGCGCATCAAAACAGTTGGTGAGGAGTTTGACCCGAATGTACACGAAGCCGTGAGCATGGAAGATGGTAGCGGCGACAAAGAGGTTGTCAGTGAAGAGCTGCAGGCTGGTTACCAGCTTGGGGATACGGTTATTCGCCACGCGATGGTACGCGTGAAGAAGCAGTAGCCGTGGTGCGGTCCGAGGCATGTGAATCTTGCCCGCTGCGCAGCAGCGGCGAGGCAACCGACTGCCGGCAGTTGATGATCGCCGGCTTTTGCGGTAACTGGATGTTGGGCGAGGCATTACATGAAGGCCTGGTTATTTACCCGCGAGATGCTACTAAGCGTCCAGCAGTGATAACCCAGCAGTCAGTAGAAGAGGTGGTGACGAGCCCGGATTATCTGTAGCTAGCACTCTTGACACTCGAGTGCTAGTTTTTTATGATACAATTGTACTAGCACTCTAACAGGTATATTGCTAACTGAAAGGACAAAACTCTTTATGGGAAAGATTATCGGCATTGACCTCGGTACCACCAACAGTGCAATGGCAGTCATGCAGGCTGGCAAAGCAGAAATTGTCGCCAACTCTGAAGGGCAGCGAACCACCCCATCAGTTGTGGCAGTCAATAAAAACGGCGAACGCCTGGTTGGCCAGGTGGCCCGGCGCCAGCAGGTGACGAACTCGGCAAACACCATTTATGAAGTTAAGCGGCTGATTGGGCGCAACTTTAACGACAAGGAAGTCCAGCGCGACCTCAAGCTCATGGGCTATGAAATCGTTAAAAGCGGCCAGGGCGTCAAGGTCAAGATGGGCGACAAGGAATACAGCCCGGAAGAAATCAGCGCCATGATATTAGGCAAGCTCAAGGCTGATGCCGAAGCGTTTCTCGGTCAGCCAGTGACCGAAGCCGTTATTACTGTACCGGCTTATTTCGATGATTCACAGCGTCACGCAACCAAGGACGCTGGTAAGATCGCCGGCCTAGAGGTTAAGCGTATTATTAACGAGCCAACTGCGGCGGCCCTCGCCTACGGTTTGGATAAGAAAAAGGCTGATGAAAAAATTGCCGTTTATGACCTCGGTGGTGGTACGTTCGATGTATCGATCCTGGAGCTCGGTGACGGCGTGTTTGAGGTGAAGTCCACGAATGGTGATACGCACCTCGGTGGCGCCGACTTCGACCGCGTGATCGTCAACTACTTCGTCGATGAGTTCAAGAAAGACCAGGGCATTGATATTAGTGACGACAAAGCGGCGATGCAGCGTCTACGCGACGAGGCCGAGAAAGCCAAGATTGAGCTGTCGACCACTAACGAAGTAGATATCAACTTGCCATTTTTGACTGCTGATGCGGATGGGCCGAAGCACTTCGAGCATAAGCTGACCCGTGCCAAGCTTGAGAGCCTGGTTGGTGATCTCATTGACAAGACCGCCATCCCCTGCGAGAAGGCCCTCAAGGACGCCAACATCAAGGCGAGCGAAATCGACGCGGTCGTACTCGTGGGCGGTATGACCCGTATGCCGGCTGTGCAGGAAAAGGTAAAGGAAATCTTCGGTCAGGAGCCGATGAAGGGTGTTAACCCGGACGAAGTCGTGGCCATTGGTGCAGCAATCCAGGGCGGTGTGCTGCAGGGTGACGTCAAGGATGTGCTCCTACTAGACGTGACGCCGCTTAGCCTCGGTATTGAGACACTCGGTGGCGTGGCTACTAAGTTGATTGAACGAAATACTACTATCCCGACCAGTAAGAGCGAAGTTTTCTCGACGGCTGCCGATAACCAGCCGCAGGTAGAAATTCATGTCGTGCAGGGTGAGCGTGAGATGGTGGCTGACAATAAGTCATTGGGCCGCTTCGTTCTGGACGGCATACCACCAGCACCGCGCGGTGTGCCACAGATTGAGGTAACGTTTAATATAGATGCCAACGGCATCCTGAATGTTAGCGCTAAGGACAAGGGCTCCGGTAAGGAACAGTCCATTACCATCCAAAATAGCGGCAACCTTGACAAAGACGAAGTTGAAAAGATGGCCAAGGAAGCCGAAGCACACGCTGAAGAGGACAAGAAGAAACGTGAAGCAATTGAATCCCGCAACCAGCTGGACAGCGCCATCTACCAGGCTGAAAAGCTGAAGTCCGACAACAAGGACAAGATTGCTGATGATGACAAAAAGACCCTCGACGAAGCAATCGAGGCTGCCAAAAAGGTCGTCGGTGATGACAAGGCAGACAAAGAGGCGCTTGAGGCAGCTGCCAAAGAACTGTCCGACAAGATGATGCCAATCGGCGCCAAGATGTACGAGCAGGCAAATGCTGAAAATTCTGACGAAAAAGCAGACGAGAAGCCAAAGAACAAAAAGGGCAAAGGCAAGGACAAAGACGAGCCGGTAGAGGGCGAGGTCGTCGACGAGCAAGATCAATAACCCGGCAAGTGTGCTTTGTGGTGCGTTCACGGCGATGCTGTAAGTAGTATGCGCGTGACTAGCTAGGGTGCTAGAATTATGCATATGAGTAACTCGAGTTGGGAGCGTGAGTTCCAGAGAATTATCCGCTTCGACAGGGAGCATGAGATATTCCGTCGGCGGGACCCTGTCACGATGGCATCATTTGACAGCCGCTTAGCGAACGCTGTGACCTATCAGCCGACCGTATCCGAGTTTAGCGAGGGTGGTGCTGACGAGCATTTTTTCGGGCTGCTTGAGGCGGTTGCCCAAGAGCATATGCTCGACCCCGACCAGGTTCACGTGGCACTCCGCCTGGCCGAGCTGCTTCTGCCAGAAGCGCAGGCCTAGGGAATGCATGACTCCGGTAAATAAACAAAAGCGTTGTGAAGCTGTCCTGCTTCGGCTATATTTAAAGCCAAAGAAGGGACGTTCATGGGCTTACTGGTACTTATTGGCATTCTGGCGCTGATTTATTATTTTGCCAAAAACTCAAATGACCAAGCGGTTGCCAGGAAAAGCCAAGCCGAAGAAGCCCTGCTCCGCCGCCGAAATCGAGAATGGGTCGGCTTCATTATCGGTTATCGGGCGGTCGTTAAGACCGAAGCCGAGAAAAAGCTCATTACCCGCATGCTCGATGATATTCGGGACCAAGGTCTGGCAACCACCAATGAAGTAGATTGGCTCGCTAGCAATCAGACGGCGGCTGCTGATGCGGCCGGGAACAAGCGGGCGCCAGCAGCTATATCGCAGGAAATGGCGAGCACCATGCCGGCTGCGTCTGGCGAACGGCAGGTGCTGCGTGAAGTGCCGCCAGCCAAAGATGCACAGGCGGTGCGGCTCGATAACATATCGCTGCTGCTGTATTTTGGTGCCTTTTTATTCGTGGCAGCAGTCGGTCTATTCGTAGCCTTTGCTGGTGCCAGCGGTTGGATCCGTACACTGGCCGTTCTGTTTGTCGCGCTGGCACTGTATGCAATAGGGCACTGGGTATATCGCTCCAAGCCGGCGCTCAAGCCCGCTGGGCTGGCCTTCGTGGGTATGGGTGTGGCTATTGCGCCGCTGGTTGGCGTGGCGGCCTACAGCTATATTTCAGGTACCAGCCCACAGGCAGTCTGGTTCGCGACCTCGCTATTTTGTCTGGCTCTCTATGGTCATGCGCTGCTCAGTTTGCGAAAACCGCTCATCAACTACATCTTTATTTTTACGCTGCTGTCGCTGTTTGAGTCCGGCGTGGCAATTCTGGACGCACCGATTTATTACTTCGGCTGGACGATGGCCGCTATCGGTCTGCTGCTGCAAGTCGTGACTGCTTCAAGAGGGGTGTGGCCAGACTTCAGAGAGTCATCACGGGCCGCCAGTCAGCTGTATATCCCGCTGGCGGTACTAGTAGCACTGGTGATTGTGCCGGCGCAGGGTTACGGACAGCTCGGTGTTTCATTGCTGCTAGCAGCACTGTATTACGGCCTCGAAAGCTGGCGGGCAGTTGCTGCGCCGGCGCGCGAAGCACTGGCGGTTACCTCGCACGTCAGTCTGCTCGTTGGTCTCATCAGCCTTTTCTATAGCTTCAGCCAAAATATTGCGCTCACCGGCATCTTCCTGGCAGCTATCTCACTGGCACATGTCGTGGTGCTCATGCTCTGGAGTAATCAGTCAAGGATTATGCAAAATATTGCCACTGTCATGTTGGCGAGCACGCTCATCAGTATCATCATGCTGGTGGAGCATGTACCAGCCCTGACAGCCGTGCTCGGCCTACACATACTGCAGTCGATTTTTGTCTGGTGGCGGCAGAAGCGTAGTGATGCGTACGTCCTAGCGACACTAGGCTGGACCGTTTTGCCACTAGTGTTCGGCAAGCTAGCACTGAGCCCCGGACTCTCAATCAATCCGCTGATTGCTCTGTCGATCGCTGCCCTAGCGGCACATATTGGTTTATATCTCACGTTGGTTCGGCCTCGGCCGTTTGCCGGCCTGCTGGAAACAGCTCGTTCGAGCCTGCTGATCCATACGGCGGTGGTCACGGCAACTATTTTATTTGCGTCGCCTGGCGTGGTCATCGGTGCATTGTTTGTCGTGAGCCTAGCCCTGCTGACACTATCGTTCGTTGATAAAGAAAATATCTGGGAAATTACGTCCGGCATTGTCATTTCACTTGCCGTGCTGCGTTGCTGGAATGATGTGCTGCTGCTGGCGGCGCTGATGGTCGCGCTGGCGTACAACATCCTGTTGGCGCTACGCTTCCGTTCGGAAACGAACCGCTGGCTCAGTACCGGCCTGTGGCTGCTGTGGCCGATAGGGCTGGGCGGATTGACCACATCGCAGCACTGGGGCGTAGCTGCATACGCCTGGGCGTATGTCGGGGTGATGCTCGGTCTGGTCACCTCCCGCGGTATTGCCCGCGGAGCAGTTTTCCCGTCGGCAAAAATCCCGCTGACGGCGTATGCGCGTACGGCGAGCTTATCGTATGTCGTTGGCTACATCATAGCGGGCGGCTTGGCAGTTTGGATTTCACTCTTTGCCCCGGAGAGCCAGTGGCATACGACGGGTATCCTTGGCGTCATAAGCCTGGTGGTATTCGGGTTGGCGTGGTCTATTGAAAAACAAGCGCGTATCCTTGCGTGGCAGCCGCTGTTGTGGCAGCTCATGCTCATCAGCGGCTTGCGGCCAGCTGCCGAAGGTAGCTCGCTTACTGTCTTTGTACTCCTCAGTACCTTACTGGC
>CAZWRS010000004.1:16476-63860 GCA_964636435.1 uncultured Candidatus Saccharibacteria bacterium
AGACAGTAAGCGAGCTACCTTCGGCAGCTGCATCCTACGGCGTGTATCGACTGTATGAAGGCGACAGGCAGGCGGCACGGTTTATCTCGTCTGATTTTGGACAGGCGGCTGTGCTGGTCAGTTTTATCGCACCCGGCAGCATCTTCTACGCCGCTGAACTAAGCTGGGCTATGCCGGTTGGTTTACTGGTAGCCGGCGTACTGTTACTGGATCACTGGCGCAAATTTGCCCAAGAATACCAAGAGCTGGCCGTCAGCGTTATTGTGGTGGCGTTTATGTGGCTGCTGTACTATGCCGGCGTGCGGGAAGTTCAGGCCTACACGCACATTTTAGCGTTTATGTTTGCAGGGTTTGCCTGGTGGCGTCATACGCTGCAGGATAAGGAAAACAGCGATAACTATATCTACGTTGCGCTCGCGACAGCGACAGTCCCCTTACTGGTTCAGGCACTGTCAGCCGAAGCTGGCGGTCTGTACGGCTGGTGGCTGCTGGTTGAGCAGGTTATCTTCATGCTGATTGGTATGGCGACCCGCAAACGCTTCGTAATCATGTGGGGGCTGTATGTAGCCGTCGGGTCGGTGCTCTATCAGCTTCGTCACCTGGGTTATGCGGCCCTGGCAGTCCTAGCAATGTTCGTGATCGGTATTGCCGTGTATCAGCTGCAGAAATATAACAAACCCGACCAGTAGATTCTGGCACTCTCGCCCCTGAAGTGCTAAAATAGCTAATAGTTTATGGCCAAGAGAGATTATTATGAAATTCTAGGCGTTGGCAAGAGTGCGTCTGCCGACGAAATTAAGAAGGCGTTCCGGCGCTTGGCAATCAAGTACCATCCGGACAAGGCCGGTGGTGACGAAACGAAGTTTAAAGAGGTTAACGAGGCCTACGAGGTGCTCAAAGACCCGTCCAAGCGGCAGCGCTATGACCAGTTTGGTCACGCCGGTGTTGGTGGCAATGGCGGCGGTGATCCGTTTGCTGGCTTCGGTGGGTTTGGCGGCCAAGGCCAGAATATCAGTTTCGACTTCGGCGACATGGGACTGGGCGATATCTTCAGCAGCTTCTTTGGTGGCAGTGCCGGTCCGCGCAGCAGCCGGCAGGCTCGGGGCCGTGACGTTGAGACGAATGTCGATATTAGCTTTGAGCAGGCGGTCTTCGGTACGGAGGTTGAGCTGAGCCTCGATCTCGAAGACATTTGTGAGCACTGTAAGGGTAAGACTGTCGAGCCGGGCTACGAGATGAAGACCTGCGATGAGTGTGGCGGTGCCGGCCAGGTTACACGCGTCATGCGGACCGTGTTTGGCAACATCCAGCAGGCGACGGTCTGTCCGAAATGTAAAGGCTCCGGTAAGATTCCGGAAAAAGAATGCAGTGTTTGTCATGGTAAAGGCACTAAGCGGCAGAGCCAGAAGATTGGCCTCAAAATTCCAGCCGGCATTGATGATGGGGCGACCATTCGACTGCGTGAGCACGGCGAGGCAATCGCCAATGGTCCAAAGGGTGATTTGTACGTCAATGTGCGCGTCAAGCCGCACAAGAAGTTCACCCGTGAGGGTGAGCTTATCCTGAGCGAAGAGACTATCAGTATGATTGACGCCGCCCTCGGTACGACCATTGAGGTTGATACCGTTGACGGCCCGGTCAAGATGAAAATCCCAGCCGGTACGCAGCCCGGAACCGACTTTAAGCTGTCCGGCCACGGCGTGCCGCACCTCAAGCGTGACACGCGTGGGGCGCACATTGTAACCGTCCAAGTCGAGGTACCGACCCGCTTGAGCAAGAAGCAGCAGGAACTCCTCAAGGAATTCAACAGCCACAAAAAACGCGGCCTATTCTAGTTTGCAGCATCCCCGATAACTGGACGAATAACGGATATCACGCTACACTGCCGAAGTGAAGCTCGTCCTAGCCAACAATCAGACAGAAAAGTTCGTCGCTTTTTATCAAGAACTGCGACAGCAAAGCCCTACGCCGTTTGACTATTCGGCGTATAGCGATTTGTTATTCGTATTTGATGCTGATGCAAGCCGGCCCATCACGGTCCTTAATCTGGCAACCAGTAAGTCGTTGCATGATTATGACGGCATATACATAAACGGCTACCTGCATACATATGAACTGGCTGCCACAATCGCGGTATGTGCTGACGCCCTAGGAATTGCATACGCTAATCGTGAAATGTCGCAAGCCCCGTCGCTATCCAAGCTGAGTATGTATGCCAAGCTCACGGCTGCTGGCGTGAGGATTCCGCGTTCTTTGGCGGGTGCCCGCAAGGCACTCACCGCCGCAAGCGACGAGGTAGATTCATTCGGCTATCCGGCAGTGTTGAAGCGCGCTGATGCAGACCGGGGAATTGATAACTTCAAGGTCGCCAGTGCAGCTGACGTCATGGACATCCTACAAGGCCAAGATGAGCGGAGCCTTTGGATTTTACAAGAATTCGTACCTAATGACGGCTTTTATCTAGTAAGTTACTACGACAGCAAGCCGGTTTTTAGTATTTTTCGTACGCTAGAAGAGCGGACGGACGGTGATGAGCGTAAAGCGCATATGTATAAGCCGAGAGGTGGTGCGAATGCCCGTTTGCTGGAACTTTCTGAATTACCGCCAGTCTTGCTGGAGGCTTGCCAGCGTGCTATGGATGCCATGAACCGGCAGATTGGCAGTGTTGATTGCATCTATGACAGTACTCATGACCGAGTGTTCGTGCTGGAGGTAAATTACAATCCACAACTCGTGACGATTGAGACGTTTAAGGATGTGCGCGTACGGGCATTCTTGGATAATCTTGAAAACATTAAATAAACTAGCGTAAAAGTGTAAATAGTGATATAATATAATGATATGAATCAGCATGTAGTTATCATCGGTAAGGCGGAGTATATCGACATCCCAGAACTGGGGGTGAGTGCTGTGCCGGCACGGATTGATACCGGCGCCAAGACTTCGGCGATCTGGGCATCTCGTATTCGTCAACATGACGATGGGCTTAGTTTTGTGCTCTTTGCGCCGCAGAGTGATCTATACACTGGAGAGGTAGTTACAACGAAAGATTTTGGCCAGACGGTGGTCTCCAGCTCAAACGGTGAAGCTGAGGTTCGGTATGTGGTGCGGCTTTCAGTACACCTAGCCGGCAAAAAAATACGCGCATCCTTCACCCTCGCCGATCGGTCGAGACAGGTGTACCCAGTGCTCATTGGCCGTAAGACATTGGCCGGCAAATTTTTAGTGGATGTGAAGCGGGGCATTGCCCTGACTGATAGTGAGCGACAGCGTTCGCGTGAGCTTAAGTCAAAGCTAGGAAGGCGAGCATGAAAATAATCATTCTTTCTGCTGGATCGGGCAATTACTCAACGAAGCGTCTCAAAGAGGTGGCGCTAGCACGTGGGCACAGTGTGCGGGTTATCAACTACAAAAAATGCTACATGAGTATCGAGAAGGACAACCCAGTGGTGTATTACAATGGGGAACCCTTGACCGATGTCGATGCGATTATTCCGCGCATTGCGCAGAGCTTCACGAAATATGGCTCATCAGTGGTACGTCAGTTTGAGATGCAAGGCGTGTTTACGACCTCGAGCTCGATAGCGATTAACCGCTCCCGTGACAAGCTGCGCTCCTATCAGTTGCTGGCAAAATATGGCGTCGGTGTGCCAAAGACGGTTTTTGCCCGTGAAACCTCAGAGTTCGACGAAGTTATTGAACTGGCCGGTGGCACACCACTGATTATTAAGGTTGCCCGTGGCACCCATGGCAACGGTGTCGTGCTGGCTGAAACGCGCAAAGCTGCTCAGGCGGTAATGCAGGCCTTTTACGTGGAGGGGGTGAACTTTTTAGTGCAGGAGTTCGTCAAAGAATCGGCCGGTATGGATATCCGGGCACTGGTGGTTGGCGGCAAGGTGGTGGCCAGTATCAAGCGGCAGAGTCTGGATGATGACTTTCGTAGCAACACTCACCAGGGCGGTGAAGGCTCGCCTATCAAGCTGACCGATGAGGAGCGCAAAACAGCCCAGAAGGCTGCTAAGGCCATGGGCTTACCGATTTGCGGGGTTGATATGATGCGCAGTGACCGTGGCCCGTTAGTGTTAGAAGTTAATTCCTCGGCCAGCCTGAAAACCCCGGAGCTGATTACCGGACGCGACGTTGCCGGCAAAATAATTGATTACGTAGAGCAAAATGCACGAGGCAAGCGTCGTCGCGATCGAGTTGGCGCGTAGTATCGTACGAGCGTCCAGGAAGCCGCACGTGCGCATTGTCGTGGCCCTCCTGTGTCTCGTGCTGATTGTATTGCTGATCGTGTATCGCTTTAGTCCCAAGTCCGTGCAGGCAGACTGCGCGTTTCGGATTGCTGATTCGGCAGTGTTGCCAGTAACCCAAGGTGATGCTTTCAAGGTAACCACTTGTGTCCAGTTAGAGATTGCCTCGACCAACAGTGCTCGCACGTTGGGCTTATCGGGTCGGAAGGATATGGCCCGTGACCGGGGCATGCTATTTGATTTTGGCCAACCTGCTGAGTACTGCATGTGGATGAAAGACATGCACTTTAGTCTGGATATGATCTGGCTGAACGAGAGCAAGGAAATTGTTTATATGATTGAGGGTGTTACGCCAGACACCTACCCGAAGTCTTTTTGCGGCCCGGCATCAGCACGCTACGTCGTAGAAGTGAACAGCGGGATCGTCAAAGCAGCTGATTTACATACGGGTCAACGGCTCAAGTTTTGACCTTATTACACCGGTAGGGTGTGCTATTATGAGCGTATGGATGCGCTCATGCTTTTAGCGGCTGTTGCTGTGGTGCCGATGGTCTTAGCCCTTGTGTTCCGCGTGAGCGGGGTATTTCTGTTTTTGAGCGTGGCGGCCGGTTTTTTATTAGTGCAGTATGTTGGCGACGATGCCAGCTTAGTGCTTGGTATGGCTATGAGAACGGGTAATGTCAACACCGTTGCGCAATTTATTTTGCTCCTGTTGCCGGTTGTGATGAGCCTGGCGTTACTCAAGAAGACACTACCGAAACATAAAGTGCTGCTACATCTGCCGCTGCACATCGCGACTGGCCTGGCGTTAGCGGCACTCGCCTTGCCGCTGCTGGACAGTGTTGCGCAGGAAAAGATTTTTGCTAGTCACTACGGTAACATTTTGCGTGAATCACAAGATCTGTTTGTCGGCGTGGCGGCTGTCATGGCGCTGCTGATTATGTGGCTGACGTACAAACACAAAGAGGATAAAAAGCACAAAAAGCACCGCTGACCAGCAATTCAGCGATTGACTTTTTAGGGAAAATCAGGATAATGTAAGGAGTTAATTTTCGGTTAGTCATTTGCTATGGGTCCATAGCTCAGCCGGTTAGAGCACCTGCCTTTTAAGCAGGGTGTCGTGGGTTCGAGTCCCACTGGACCCTCCAGTTCAGAATAAGAAAGACTTCTTCGGAAGTCTTTTGTATTATTAACTTATGGCTATAAAACCACTATGCGACAAATGCGGAAATGAACTAGTTGAGTTTGGAGCGATATTATTGAGTCCGCCAAATGAAAAAAATGAAGTTAAGAAATTTCACTTATGCAAATCTTGCTATGAGCAGATCTTCGAGAATTTAAAATAGTTGCAATAGTTTGCACCTTGCTCCTCCAGGCGGGATGACTACAGCTGTCGCATATCTAATTTAACAGGGGTATTTGTGGTATAATAGGCTGAAACCGAGACGATAAGAAGAAAGGCTGGCAGCATGGCTGGACACTCAAAATGGGCAAAGATTCACCGTGGTAAGGCGGTAGAGGATGCCAAGCGCGGGGCAATTTTCACCAAGCTCGGCAACGCAATTGCCGTCGCCGCTAAGGGTGGTGCCGATCCAGATATGAACTTCGCGCTGCGACTGGCGATAGACAAGGCTAAAGCAGCTAATATGCCGGCAAATAACATACAGCGGGCGATTGATCGCGGCTCGGGTAAGCTTGGCGGCGAGCAGATCCAAGAAGTCATGTACGAGGGCTACGGTCCGGCTGGCGTGGCAATACTGGTCGAGTGCGCGACAGACAACCTAAATCGTACCTATCCGGAGGTTCGACTAGCCTTCAGTAAGCACGGCGGCAGCATCGCTGAAAAAGGTGCCGTGGCGTTTCAGTTTGAGCGTAAGGGTCTCATTCGGGTGGCTGGTAGCGGTGATGACCTGGTATTGCAGGCACTAGATGCTGGCGCTCAGGACGTTGAAGATGAAGGCGAAGAATCGACCATTTATACTGATCCAAAGGAGCTGGCCAAAGTACGAGATAATCTCAAGCAGGCTGGCATAGAGGTACTCGAGGCAGAGCTGACATTCGTGCCAACTAATACGGTTGAAATCACCGACAAGGAAACGGCCGGTAAAATTCTGCGGCTCATGGATGCACTGGAGGATCTCGATGATGTCAGTGCTACCCACACTAACTTCGAGATTGTTGAAGAATTGCTTTGATCGTAGGTGAAGTAAGCAGCACGCCATCGGCAGCGTATAATAAGGTCATGAGAATACTGGGCATTGATCCGGGTACCGGCATATTGGGCTTTGGGGTTATTGATATTGACGCTCGCGACAAGGCTCGACTGATCGATGCTGGCGTGATTCGGACTCCCGTGAAACAAGCAGATAGCGACCGATTATTCACGATATATGACGAGTTGAATCAGATCGTGCATGAAACTAAGCCACAGATTATGGCTGTTGAGAAGTTGTTCTTTGCGCAGAACGTGACGACAGCCATGAGCGTGAGCCAAGCTCGCGGCGTCGTATTACTGCTCGGCAAGCAGCATGATCTGGAGCTGCATGAGTACACGCCGCTCCAGATAAAGCAGGCAGTAACTGGATACGGTAAGGCAGATAAAAAGCAAATTCAGGAGATGGTGAAAGTAATACTGGGCTTGTCGTCTGTGCCGAAGCCGGATGACGCCGCTGATGCCCTGGCTGCTGCTATCTGTTGTAGTATGAGCCGAAAAGCTGCCGCTTAAGCTAATCTATGAGATAATAGCTATATGATTGCAACACTTACTGGAACGGTAAGCGAAAAGCTTGGCGAGCTGGTAGTTCTTGACGTCCAGGGGGTTGGCTACGGCATTATTGTCACGACCGCAGACTACGGTCGAGCGGCCGTCGGCCAGCAGGCAAAATTTTACATATACGAACATCTCCGCGAGAACATACATGATCTGTTCGGCTTTTCTGGGCTGGACGCCAAGCAGCTTTTTGAGCAGCTGCTGGGAGTAAAGAATATCGGGCCAAAAGCTGCGATGGCGGTACTGGATATTGCGGCACCGGCCGTGGTGCGGGCCAATATCGCCAACGGTGACGTGAAGTTCTTGCAAACCGCCAAGGGAGTTGGTCGGCGGGCAGCCGAGCAGATTGTCGTCGAGCTGCGTGATAAGGTGGGCGTGGCCGTAACGGAGGGGGCGGAAGGGATTGTCAACCGTGCTGGCGTGCAGCTGCAAGATGAGGCTGTTGAAGCCCTGGTGAGCCTGGGCTACTCACCGCAAGACGCGACCGTTGCTCTCAATAAAATAGACCTTGAATTGCCAACCGAAGACCGTATCCGCCTGGCACTCAAAGGAGCGAAGTAATGGCTATCGAGAGAATAGTTAATACTACCGCTGATGATAGTACACCCGATGAACAAGAACTCGAGGTGACGCTGCGACCACAGGATTTCGCAAATTACATTGGTCAGGAGCGGATTAAGCAAAACTTGCAGCTGGCGATTGATGCTGCTAAAAAACGGGGTGAGCCGATTGACCACGTGCTGCTGTATGGCCCGCCAGGTCTCGGCAAGACTACCCTGGCGAGCGTTATTGCCAATGAAATGGGGGCACAGATTCGTATTACGTCCGGTCCGGCAATCGAGCGAGCAGGGGACTTAGCCAGTCTGCTGACGAATCTCCAGGACGGTGACATATTATTCATTGATGAGATCCATCGGTTGCATCGTAGTGTTGAAGAGGTACTGTATAGCGCCATGGAAGACTTTAAGCTCGATATTATGCTCGGTAAGGGTCCGAGCGCCAAGAGCTTACGGCTTGACTTGCCGCAGTTTACGATTATCGGCGCGACAACGCGAACCGGATCGCTGGCAGCGCCTCTGCGTGACCGCTTTGGCATGATCCACCGACTGGAGTTCTATACGCCGGCAGAAATCGCCCAGATCATCAAGCGGGCCGCGCAGATTCTCGGCGTGGCAATTAGCGATGAGGCTGCCGATAGGCTGGCGGGCCGAGCACGACTAACGCCGCGCATTGCCAACCGGCTGCTCAAACGGGTGCGTGACTATGCCGATGTCAATGGTGACGGCATTATCGATCATCATATTAGTAAGCAGGCACTCGGCTTATTGGAGGTTGATGAGCTTGGTCTTGATCCGGCCGACCGACGTATGCTGGAAGCTATCATAGACAGCTATAACGGCGGACCGGTTGGTGTTGATACCATTGCGGCATTGCTCGCTGAAGAGCGGGGTACGATAGAGGATTTTCATGAGCCATACCTCATGCAAATCGGCTTGCTGGAGCGAACACCGCGCGGCCGCCGCGTGACGCATAAAGCGTACCTGCATCTTGGTAAGCCCAATTTGCCACGTGATGGCCAGGCGTCACTGGTTTAGGTATAATTTAGGCTAGTATATGAAATCTATGGAACCCTCCCAGCTGTCGTCGAGTGCGAAGCAGGCCTTTCGGCTGATTGAGTTCGATAGTAATGAACGACTACTGTACGAAGTTCGCAAGCATTGGTTTGGGTTATTTCTGATCTATGCAACCGGCGCATTTATTTCGCTCATCCTGATATCTATTGCGGTCGTGGCTGCACTGATGGATGCGCGTTCTGATTTTGGTACCGGTATGAGCTTATCGCAGATGCAGCTGCCGGTCATCCTGCTCTGCTTCTTGGCAGCAATTATGGTTGCTGTCGGGACAGCGATCGGGGCATTTTTGTATAAGACTAACGTCGTTCTAGTGACCTCAGATAAGCTGGCGCAGCTGCTCAATGTATCACTGTTTAATCGTAAGATATCGCAGCTGAGTATCGGGGACGTGCAGGATGTGAGCGTGACGCAAAAAGGCATTTTTGCGCACCTGTTCAAATACGGCACTATCGTTATCGAAACAGCCGGTGAGCAGCAAAACTACGAGTTTACCTTTACGCCCTACCCGTATGAGGCGGCCAAGGCAATTGTCAACGCCCACGAAGAGAACTTAAAGCTGTACGGCAACTAGGACACGCAGACTATTCGGCGAATGGATTCTTGCGGGCCTCGTTGAAGAGGGTTTTGATGTCAATGCTTTCTTCTTCGAGTGAGGTGATTTGTTTGGCCATCTCCGGATCAATCTTAGTGCGCGGTGCGGCAGTCGTTTTGTCAGTAATTTGCTTTTCGCTGGGCACTCGACTACTGATGGCATTCACTTGCATGAGGACGTACGCGTACATCACGCTGAAGGCTACGAAAACCAGTATGAAGCGGAAGCGCTTGATAAAGACAGCCAGCAGGGCAATTTTATCGAGTAGGTAGGCTTTGTCTAGTTTCATGGCTTTATGTAGGTATTAATTTGCAAGCTGAGGTGAATACGATTACGGTCCTCTTCATCGGGCTGGATGGAGATGTTGGTGACATGCGAGGTGCGCCGGTTCTTCTCTAGTCGCTGCAGAAAGTCCAGGAGCTGCGTGTACGTAATTGGGGCATTTTTATTAATGGTGACGTCGATGGGCATAGCAAACACCCCTTTGAGACCTTCAATCTCGGTGAGCTGCGTTGCGCCTTCCGGAATAGCAGATTTTTTCTTTCCCTTGGCCGGTGCTTGGCCGAGTTCTGATTGTGGGAACGTGATGCCTTCGATCTCAACGCCAGCCTGCGTAGCGATCGTGTGTATTTCGAGGACCGTTCGGGCCTGGTCTTTTTCCTGTGGCACGATTGCTTGGGCGACCTGGTTTAGCTCTTGATACTGCTCGATATCCCGCTTGGCAAGGGTGAGTGCCTGGGCGTCCTTTTCGAGCACGGCGTCCTCCAGCTTGCGCTCGAGGAGCGTATCACCGGACTGCTTGAGCATCCCGGTGCCGATAACCGTCCCCGCAATCGAGCCAATTACCACCAGGGCTAAGGCTCCTAGGAGTGCGAAAAAGACTTTTTTGCTGGTCATTTCTTCTTATCCTCCTTTTTCATGAGCAGGAACTCGTTGGCATCGGCAGGCAACACACGCATCGTCACCGTACACGGATAGGGAGACGGCTCTTCTTGCTCGCTCGGACAGGTGACGTTCACCAGATCGGCTTTTTTGAAGAGCTTATTGTCTGGATCGGTGAGATTGGTATGGATCTGCGAACCGGTTGCGACGCTTGTAGCCTTAGCAGTTAGATCAAAGGCGGTCTGCTCGCCCTCGGTTGTCAGGCTCAGGCCTTCCAGTACCGTCCCGGTTGGCATGACTTGGCCGACGCGTGGCAAGAGCTTCGAGAAGAGCACTTCACGGGACAATACATCAACGACAAGTGTGAAATTATCCTGGATGCCTTTCACTTGCTCGAGCGTTTCTGTCTGATTCTGCTGCTTCAGCTGCTCTTTGCTTGAGGCAATGGCCTTATCGTAATCACTAATGTTCTGCTGCAGGATGATGTTGCCGCCCAGGACGACGATAATAACGCCCGCTAGGCCAATGAGGGAGCCAAGTATCCAGCGCCGTAACTGCGTGTTGTAGCGGGCATAGATAATTGCGTCTTTTTCGGCTGGCGGTAGTAGATTTATCATACGAAGGCGTCCTTTGGGTGGATCATGGCGAGTCCGGTGGCAGTGATGTACATGGCTTTTTCTGATGCACTTGGTGGCTGCAGCCCATTAAAGGTCATATTTCGCCATGGGTCACACATGCGGGTTGCTAGGCGCAAGGAGTTGGTCAGGTGGTCACTTAGCCCTGGCATATTGGCTCCGCCGCCCATAGTCACGATCTGATTGATTTTACCCTGCGCGGCTGATCGCTCTTCGTAGTAGCGGATCATCCGTCGAATTTCCTTGCCGAGCTGGTCGAGAATTGGCTGGAGTGCTTCGGTGATTTCTGCTTGTCGCTTGCTGACACCTAGGCCATAGCGGGTCTTGATGATATGTGCTTCTTCTTGGCTGACTTTCAGTTTTTCAGCGATGAGCCGCGTGAAGTTATCGCCGCCGCCAGCTACGGTGCCCGTTGCAATCAGGCCGTTATCGTAGATGGTGATATCGGTCGAGGTAGAGCCGAAGTCGATGAGGATGGTCGGCACGTTGCTGCGGTCAGCGCGCACGAAGAGGCGGCTCGATGAGTTAATGTTCGTTTCAATGGCGACCGTTTCCAGGCCTATAATACGCATCAGCGAGAGGTACGAGTCAACGATTTCTTTTGGTGCTGCTACGACTTGCAGGTCATAGCCTTCTGGGGATTCCCGGATAATGTCGTGATCGATGTACAGATCATCCATTTGCGCCGGAATGTATTGCTCGATCTGGCCTAGGATTGCTTGGCGTAAGTCTTTCTTGGTCATCTTCGGTAGCGTGAGCAGCTGACTGAAGGTTTTGGTTGACGGCACGGCGATAGCCACTCGCCTGGTGGTGATATCACCCACAACTTGCTTAGCAAACAGTGTTTTGATTGATTTGGCCATGGATTCAAAATCAACAATGACACTGTCTTTGATAGCAGCCGAATCAAACGGCGTAACGCCGTAGCCAATAACGGTGTGTTTATTTTTCTTACCCGCTTCGACCTGCATTACTTTGATGCTACTGAAGCCGATGTCGAGGCCAAATAACGGTTTATCGTGGTAAAAGTATGTCTGTTTCATGCCCACTTCTTCTTGCACCTAAACATAAGTGCTTTGCATGTAGTATACCATCTCTCCGACCCAGATAAACGGTTATTGGTCTAATTGAAGTCTTGCTGGTAGCTACGGATGGTCCAGGTGAGACTGCCTGATGATAGGCTGGTTCCGAATGTAATAGTCCCGGCGCCGCTCAGTTCGATGGTCTGGCCAATAGCGGACCCGGTGGTGCCGCTGCCACCCATTTCAATTTTTGACCAGTAGGCCTGAAAAACCGTACCGGGAAAGTTGCCGGCACCCCCGACATTAATGGTGGTAAGGTTCTGTGAAGCCTTTAGATCGCTGCCAGTGACACTCGTGCAGTCGGGACTACAAGAGGCCGTACTTTTGAAGCTGATGAAGTGGGCACTTGTTCCGCTTGTGTTAGGAATAAGTGCTGCGCTACCCCCGACATCGATGGTGCCGTCGACCATAATAACTGGCTTTCTGTTGCCGAGGCTATCAGCGATCCGTATACGGGCTGCGCCTCCGATGTTCAGATTTCCGGTGATGTGAACATCTCCGGTGATAACTAAATCGCAGCTGCTGGATATATTAACGTTGCCAGCAAGCCGAAGGTTGGCGGGCCATGTTCGCTGAAAGCCTTGGCCGGAAGCCCACTTACTGCAGTCGTAAATAATATTGCTGCCATTGGACGTCGTGGTCACGGCAGCCATGTGGGCTATGCGGTCATAGGTAGGCAATGGCACGGCCTCCGGCGGAGGACAGTTAATGAGCAGACCTTGGCCGCCGTTTCCGGGGCGAATATTATTGTTCGGTCCGGTACTGGTTTGGTTGCGGGCGCAGACGGTGCCGTAAATTGCTGTACTATGGGCCATGGTGATAGGCTGACCACTGGTGCAGTATTGAGGGTAAGTCGGGCCTGGATTATTGCCGGTTGGGCAATGCTGATGCGCCACCTGTACGTTGACTGGCTGCGCTGCTGTGCCTATTTTTGAGGCGCCATTGAGGTCAATATAACCATTGGCTCGTACATCAGAATTAACGATACTCGCACTACCGTGGAGGATTAAGCCGCCAGCCCCAGCAATCACTGATGGTTCTGGTGCACTGGTACCGACTACCGTGACTTTAACTTTCCGCTCACTAACGGGGTCCGTCGTCTGATTATACCGATAGACACGGCCCGTTGAGGTGATGATTTTTTCGTTGGGGCCTGAGCCATCGGTCACGCTGCTTTGGTACGTTGCGCGCCCCTTGGTCTCATCATTAAAGAATACCGTTTCTGGTAGCCCTGTGAAATTGCTATCAGTGTTCAGCTCGTGTAGTGATTGCTCGATGCCAGCCTCAGCTGTGAGCGTGGAGTTACTGACAGAAACGTTTCTCGTGGTTCTACCGTACTGGGCGATTGTTAAGTCAGTGAGCGATAATACAATAAACGTTAGTAACAGGAATATTAAAAGAGCAGTGATGAGTATCATGCCTCGGTTGTCGGCGCCGAGGGGTTTGGCAAGTAGTTTGTGCTTATTCATTGCGGAAGACCGTCCTTGTAGTAAAGCTTGCGTTTATTGTTTGGTTGTATTTTATTTTCTCGACTTCTATCGTCAGCTCAATGGATTGGGCGAGTGAGGGGTCGACCTCATTATCCTGGTTGTCGAAGTAACGGACGCTAAAGTTCTTGACATCGTGGATGAGCGCCCGGTCATCGGGGCAGTCATCGTTCGGGTTTGGCGGGCAGGTTGTAGTGGCGGTATTTCCGTCAATCGGATCAGCGAGTACGCGCTTATACAGCGTGGCATTGCGGACAAAGTATATATTATTATTTTTACTAGATATGTAATGCAGGGGGTCTGCAAATATCACGTCCTTGTTCGAGTCCAGGGCAGCGGTCGCCAGTATCAGCGTATTGTCGTTGGACTCCCAGCTGTAAGGATTGGAGCTGTCAGGTGCGTTGTCATCTTCCCAGCGGTTACGCTCATCCGCATTGGCCGACAGTCGGATTTCGCGGCCGACGTTATCGAGTGTGAGCTGTACTTCACGTAGCATGTCTGCCCGTGCAGTATCTCGAGCATTCGTAGCCAGGCTATTAGCCATAAACGTCATCATGAGTACGATAATCATGCCGGCAACTGTGGCAGCTACCAGCATCTCAAGTACGGTAAACCCTTGCTGGACTTTATTTAACCTGCTCATTGGCCAATCCCCAGTACGCCGATAAGCGAACTTAGCTCAACATCTCGATTGGTTCGGCCATCCTTGTAGGATATAGTTACGTCAACGCGCTTAATCCCTGGTGTCGGCTCGCTGACATCCACTGTGCCGCTACGAGGTTCGGGTAGTGCGGTTGGTAGCTCGTCAGTAAAATCTATGATCGTGTCGTTCTCGAGCGAGTTGTAGTGATTGTTCCGGAGTTCTTCAATTTTCTTTTCGCCCGCACGCGTGGCAGTCTCGAGTAGCCGGGTTTTGCGCTGGGACTTTTCGATAGCGATATACAGGCTCGTTACGCCTATGGCCATGAGGCTGATAATGACAATCGCCACTATCAGTTCGACTAAGGTAAAACCATCTTCATTTTTGTGTGACATGCTTATGGTTAATTTTATCATAAAGTAAAGCCAGCAGGATAAATCCTGCTGGCTTTATATTGAAGTACTTGTGACTTACTGATTTACACTTCTTGCGATATAGCGGTGCTCGCCACCTTCGGTTTCCCCATCAGGGTCGTTGTCATTCTCGAGCGTTGCGTAAAGCTCAAAGCTAGAGCCATCGCTGGTATATACGTAGGCTTCGTTTTTTGGGCTGACGTATTCGTCATCTGTGGCGTTTCCGCCAAGGGCTGATACCATAGCCGCGGTGTCAGGCTGTGGGTATTCACCATTGTCATTGAAGTAGGTTTCAAGTCGCTGTTGCAAGTTCTTGATTTCGTTCTTACGATCACTGTCACGTCCACGAGCCTGAGCGGCGAATAGGTTCGGCAGTGCCAAGGCAACGAGAATACCAATGATTACGATCACAACCAGAAGTTCAATGATTGTGAAACCTTTTTGATTCTTTTTAAGCATTTATACCACTCCTTAAAATGCGGTTTTTACTTTTTTAGTAATACTCTAAAGGTAACTGCTTGCGCTTATGTTGTCAACAATTATTTTATACCGATCCTTGGAGTGCGAAGATCGGTCCCAGTACGCTCAAGACAATCAGGCCGACCACGCCACCGAGCCCAACTATCATAATCGGCTCAATAATTGATGCCAGGCTGTCAATGACTGCATCAACCTCCTGTTCGTAAAACTCCGCCACCTTTTCGAGTACGGTATCGAGCTGGCCGGTTTCTTCGCCGACTGCAGTCATTTGGATGATAATTTGTGGCATGACGTTACTTTCGCTCAGGCTGTCAGATATATTGCCGCCATTGCGGATGCGCACGATACTGTCCTGAATGCCTTTTTTGATAACCTCATTGCCAAGTGAGTCGCTGGTGACGTTGAGCGCCTCAAGCACGGACACGCCAGCTGCCGCGAGCGAACTGAACGTTCGAGCGAATCGTGCTATGTTGACCTTCATGATGACTTTGCCGAATATGGGTACTTTGAGTAGTAGCTTGTGGAAGTTGTACTTGCCACTCGGCGTCTTGGTGTAGAGGCGAAACGCAACAAAGCCAACCACCAGACCCACCAGTAGGATTGGCCAGCCATTGAGAAGGAAGTCACTTAAGCCCAGAACAGCCTTGGTGTAAATCGGCAGCTCCACGTCATTTTCCTTCAATATACCGGCGAGCTTTGGAATCACGCCAGTAAGCAAAAAGCCAACAGCGCCAACAGCTACGAGTGTGACGACGGCCGGATACACCATAGCGCTCTTCATTTTGGCTTTCATTTGGCTATCTTTTTCAACCTGGTTGGCTAGACGCACCAGGATTTGATCAAGAATTCCACCTGCTTCTCCGGCGCGTACCATGTTGATGTACACTTCCGAAAAGATCTTGGGATGTTTCTCCATCGCGTCAGATAGCTGTGTGCCACCCTGGACGTCGGCAACGATTTGGTCGAGCGCTTCTTTGAGGTTGTCTGATTCTGACTGTTCGCGCAGGGTGGTAAGAGCGCGCAAAATTGGCACACCGGCGTTGATCATTGTGGAAAACTGACGGGTGAAGATGACGAGGTCTTTGGGCTTGACGCCGCTTTTACCAGGCAGTTTGATATTCATGTTCATGCCAGTGTTGGCCGGCTTAACGACAATCGGCTGGAGTCCTTTTTGCTTGAGTAGGCTGGTCGCTGCTTCTGGTGAGTTGGCGGTTATCTCACCCTTTTTTGTTTCGCCTGATTTAGTCTGGGCAGTGTAGGTAAACGTCGCCATGTTTAACCGTCCCCGGTTGTGGTTACGCGCAGGATTTCTTCTACTGAAGTCTGGCCGCGCAGGGCCTTGACGAAGCCGTCCAGCTGCATGGTGACCATGCCTTCTTTGATAGCCTGGTTCTGGATGTCACCGCTGGTGGCGTTGGCGACGATAAGCTTCTGGATGTCCTGTGAGTTGGCGAGTACCTCATAAATACCGACCCGGCCTTTGTAGCCGGTGTGATTGCAGGCTTCGCAGCCGCCGTCGTGAATCTTCCATAACCGGGTAATCTTTGAGGCGGTAGTACTTAGGTCATCAGTCTTGGCAGACTTGCCGGCATTTGCTTTACCGATGCCGCCAGCTAGGGCTTGTTTTTCCAGCTCATGCACATGACTCATGACAGTACTGTTATCTGTCTTGAATATATCGGCAACTTGTTTAAGCGTTGCAGCGTCCGGCGTATACGATTCACGGCAGTCCACGCAGAGGCGGCGTACTAGTCGTTGGCCGACGACCGCGCGCACCGTGCTGGCAATCAGAAATGGCTCCAGGCCCATGTCCAGCAAGCGTGGCAGCGTGGTAGCGGCATTGTTAGTGTGGAGCGTGGCGAAGACCAGGTGCCCGGTCAGGGCGGCCTGCACAGCTAGGCCGGCAGTCTCAATGTCGCGGATCTCGCCAATCATGATGATGTTCGGGTCTTGGCGTAGCAGCGCACGCAAACCGTTAGCGAACGTCATGCCGGCTTTGGCATTGACCTGGGTCTGGTTGGCGCCGGGGATTTTATACTCCACCGGGTCTTCGATAGTCGAAATGTTGACCGACGGCTTATTAAGCTTGCTGAGGATGCTGAATAGGCTCGTTGATTTACCTGAACCGGTCGGGCCGGTAACCAGGATCATGCCGTGCGGCTGGGCGATGGCGTCGTTGATGTTTGCGAGCGCGATGCCCCAGTAGCCAAGCTCTTCCAGCGTTAGGGCGTTCGACGACTCGCTCAGGATACGCATCACGACCTTTTCGCCTTCGCTAATCGGTAGAGTGGAGACACGCAGGGCATAAACTGAACTACCAATTTGGATTTTGAACCGGCCATCCTGTGGCACGCGCCGTTCGTCGAGTTTGAGGTTGGACAGGATTTTAATACGCGAAACGAGCGCACTGTGGACTTTCTTCGGTAGTTTGTTTGCCTCTTTCAATATACCGTCAATACGGTAGCGTACGCTGATGTAGCTATCTCTCGGCTCGATGTGGATATCGCTCGCACCGGAGCGGATGGCATACTCGATGAGCAGATTGACGGTCTGGGCTATGGGAGAGTCCTCGGCCAGATCCTCTTCACTCACAGCCTCTTCTTCAGGCTCTTCGCTCTCGTCTGTTGCGGTGACTACCTGGGTCAGTTCACTGCTGATGCTGCCCCGATAGACGTCAAGTGCTGCGCGAATATCGCTAGACGTCGCGACGTGGACGGTCAGATTATCACCAAGCTGTTTCTGGAGGAAGTTGATGGCTTGGATGTCATCGGGGTCTTCCATAGCGAGCAGCTTGGAGCCATCCTCGTCGATACCGAAGAGCACCACGCCGTACTGTTTGGCGATGCGCTCGGGAATGAGTTTGAGGACTTCGCGTTTGATTTCCTTGGCGTTGATCTTCGTGAACGGAATATCAATTTCAGCTGCATAGAGCTTCGTCATTTCCTCTTCGGTGATGACCTCAGCTTTAATCGCTAAGTCCTGCAGAGGTTTCTTTTCGGTTTTTTCCCGCTCTTTGAGCTCGGCAAGTTTCTCTGGCGTGACTTTTCCAGCGGCAACCAACAACTTTTCCACCAACGAGTCTGATATGCGCATAGTTACTCAGCATTATATAGGAAAGACATAACCATTTTAAAGGGGCGTAAGATTTTTGATATACTTCTTCCTGTAGATAGCGTGCAATAAACGGGTGGTATGAAGGGGTAAGAGGGACAGTATATGGCGACAAAGAAAGAACCAAAGACCGAGGGTGCGCCTGAAGGCAAAGACAAAGCTCTGAGTCTGGCTATGGAGACTATCGAAAAGAATTTCGGTAAAGGCTCCATCATGAAGTTGGGTGAAGCGCACAAAACGGCGGTCGAGACGATTCCGACCGGTTCGCTGAGCCTGGATATCGCTCTCGGTGGCGGTTTACCAAAAGGCCGTATCATTGAAATCTATGGACCGGAAAGTTCCGGCAAGACGACTCTGACCCTCCATGCGATTGCTGCTGTGCAGAAACAGGGTGGCACGGCGGCATTCATCGATGCCGAGCATGCCCTTGATCCGGCCTATGCTAAGCGCATCGGTGTGGATATCGAAAATCTGCTCATTTCTCAGCCGGATAACGGTGAGCAAGCGCTCGAGATTGCCGAAACGCTCGTGCGCTCTAGTGCTGTTGATTTGGTGGTTGTTGACTCGGTTGCCGCGCTCGTGCCGCGGGCTGAGATCGAAGGTGATATGGGCGACAGCCTGCCCGGTCTGCAGGCTCGTTTGATGAGTCAGGCGCTCCGTAAGCTAACCGGTGTGATCTCCCGCTCTAAGACGACCGTGATTTTTATTAACCAGATCCGTATGAAAATCGGCGTCATGTTCGGTAACCCGGAGACGACGACCGGTGGTAATGCCCTGAAGTTTTATGCCAGCGCCCGCATGGACATTCGTCGTATTAGTCAAATCAAGAAGGGTGAAGACATCATCGGCAACCGTACCCGGGTGAAGGTTGTTAAGAACAAGATTGCGCCACCGTTTCGGGTAGCGGAGTTTGACATCATGTATAACGAAGGTATCAGCAAGACGGGTGACGTGCTGGACCTGGCAACTGACCGCGGTATCGTTGAAAAGTCCGGCGCGTGGTTTAGCTACAACGACGCCAAGATTGGTCAGGGACGCGAAGCCACCAAAGAGTACCTGAAGGAGAATCCAAAAGTCTTAGACGAAATTGAAAAGAAAGTCCGCGAAGCCGAAAAAGCCGACATTGCCGCAAAGGGATAGTTATGAGCCGAGAAATGGAGCCAGCGTCAGCAGATTCAGTAGAGTGGGCGAGCCGGTTTCGAGCGGTGGACGTGCCTGAGGTGCCTGGCATGAGCTGCTTTGAGCAACTTGATGACAATGGCCGTGTAGCGGCTAGGATATGGGTTGGTCGGTCAGCCGCAAGTGGTGCAGGGCATGTACGGGATATGATCCTTACAGGGGCTGAATTAAGTGCAGAAGAAGTTGCTGCAGTAGAGGGCGTTACTATCGAAGAAGAACAAGCTTTTCAGCAGGGGCTATCACGTATCAGAGACGCAGGAGCATAAAAGAAAACGATGAAGCGACCAGCTCAGTGGTTTTTCGAAAAGCTAGATTACGATCCATATAAGGATATAAACAATCAGACTGATATTCATCAAGTGAGAGCAGTGCGTGGGATGGCAAAGCTGTTTGTGGGCTCGTTTGGGGCTATGGGTGCAATGTTGGCTGTAAATATTGCTTCAAACCATGATGCCATTCGCATCAACGCTGAACCACCCGTAATTGAAGAGGCCTTCAAGCCGCTTGAAACAGGTATTAACCTAGTACTGATGGCTCCTCAGTTGGGCGCTTTCGTGTTGGCTGGGTCGGCAGCGTACGAAGGCACGGTCTTGCATCGTGCAGCAAATGCGAGGTTAAGGCAGCTAGGTGAGATTTCATGACCATCACGGCCATCAAGCAGCAAGTGAGGCGGCAAGATCGCTACTCAATTTATATTGATGGCAAATATACCTTTTCGTTTTCGCAAAGTGAGTTGCTAGACTCTGGGTTGAAAGTTGGTCAGGAGGTATCGGAGCAGGCTCTTGAAGCATTGCGAGACACTGCCGTGATTGATAAGGCATACGATAGGGCGCTGAATCTTATTTCTCATCGGCCACGCAGCCAATGGGAGCTCCGGGATTACCTGAAGCGAAAAGACGTGACCGGGCAGGCAGCTGATGTAGTTATAGCGCGGCTGACTGAGCGTGGATATGTAGATGACCGGGACTTCGCCGAGCGGTGGGTGGCAACGCGCCGGCTGCTCAAGAGTACCAGTAAGCGCCGCCTTGCCCAAGAGCTTCGGCAGAAACGAATTGCTGACGATATCATTAGCGAAGTGCTGGCAGAGGACGAAACTGACGAGCGTCAGGTACTGCGAGAGCTCGTAAGGCGTAAGCGCAAACAGTCCAAGTACCAGGATGACCTGAAGCTCATGCAGTACTTAGCTCGCCAGGGCTTCGGCTACGATGACATCAAGTCAGTACTGCACGAAGAGTGAGAGTAGCGCGCAAACTAAGATCATTAGGCGGGAACGGTTGTCGTAACCGTCGCTTTTTGCGGCTTTAAGATTTCTTGGATAATAATCTTTTTGTTGGTGATTTCCACAATCTGGTTGCGGTCGATGCTGAGCTGGCCAGCACTGAGGCTTTTTAAGATACTCTGACCGACGTAGATTTTCTGAATGTAGAACGTGGATGTTTCGGTAGCAAAGTCGGTGACTTTGCCGACTTTCTGCTTGTCAACCGTGACGACGTGCTTGCCGGGCAGCTGGAAATTGATGCTGATTATTTTTTGCAGACGGATGAGTTCTTCGGGCTGCGCGAGAACTTCATGATCATTGACGACGTAGCCCTGTGGCAGCGTGTCGCGTATGTCTTGGGTGAGGAGTATGAGCGTCGACTTATCAAATCGGTCCTCGCAGTAAAAGCCTTCAATTTTCAGATTGTTCGGGTTGATGATCGGTTGTAGGATCGTCGCGATTGGTCCGCTCGTGCGGAGAGACATAACTTGCTTGTTCAGAAGTGAGTCGCTTAGCTGTAGCATGATATCTCAAGTATAACGCACCCGCTTATGGCTGGTAGTAAATAATGTACTAAAATAGCAGCGTATGCATGTACACGTAAAAACAGAAAGTGCTGAAGAAACGCTCGTGCTCGCCGAGCATATCGGTAGGCGACTGAGAGGCGGTGAGTTCATTGAGCTCGTGAGTGATGTAGGCGGCGGCAAGACGACGTTCGTGCGTGGTTTGGCCAAGGGGGCTGGTAGTGAGGACCACGTGTCAAGTCCGACGTTTACGATTAGCAAAGTGTACGCGGCAAGTGATTTCCGCATCGTTCATTTTGATTTTTACCGGTTACAGCAAGCTGGCCTCATCGAGCACGAGATCCAGGAGGCTATAGCTGACCCCAGAGCTGTCGTGGTTGTCGAGTGGTCTGAGGTTGTCAGGCGGGTCTTGCCGCAAGACAGGCTTGTCATCAGTATTGATAAAGCGGGTGAAGAGGAGCGATCTTTCGTAATTGAATATCCAGAAGGCTATCGCTACCTTACGGAGCAACTCACATGATACTGGCGCTGCGAACTGACGAGCCGGAATCAGAAATCGGACTGTATGTGAATGGTGAGGAGGTTGCCTACCTAAAGTGGTACGCGCACCGGCAGCTGGCTGAAACGATTCACCAGAAACTGCAAGACACTCTCGATTCACGAGGTAAAAAATGGGCAGATGTAGCTGGTGTGGTGGTTTATAGGGGACCCGGCAGTTTCACCGGCCTTCGTATCGGTATGAGTGTCGCAAATGCGCTGGCGTACAGCTTAGGAGTCCCGGTTGTTGGTGCGAGCGGGGATAACTGGCTTATAGATGGGTTTGCAGCGTTGCAAGCTGGCCGAGGCGACGCTTCAGCCGTGCCGGAGTATGGCAGTGCGGCCAACGTTACGAAGCCGAAAAAATAAGTTCGAATCATGTAGTGTGTGCTATATTTAATGTAGGATTTTCTATATCTTTTGGGAGAAGTCCGTTTCATTAATTTTTGAGAACCTGGACAGTTTGCGCTACAAGGCTAATGAAGTGATAGTGACTGCCTTGTCAAAAGCACTTGTCCGGACCGATAGAAAGGCAAAAACATGGAAGTAGTAGCACTCCTGCTGGCAGTTGCTGGTATTGGCGTTGGTTTTGGCGCCAGCCAAGTCACAACTAAGAAAAAGCTCGGCTCAGCCCAGGAAGCCGCAGAAAAAGAGCTTAAAAAGGCCAAAAAAGAAGCCGATAGAGCCCTAGCTGAGGCCCGGGAAGAAGCCGCTAAGCTCGCTGATCAGGCGCGCAAAGATGAGGCAACCCGCCGTAAGGAGCTGAAAGAAGTCGAGCAGCGGCTTCTCGACCGAGAAGAAGCGTTAGATAAGAAGCTGGATAGTATCGATAAGCGCACTGAAGCATTGCGCAAGAGTGAGGCTGAAGTCGAAGAGCTCAAAAACGAGATTCGGGAGATCCGAACTAAGCAGCAGGAAAAACTCGAGAAGATTGCCAAGCTGTCGAAAACTGAGGCCGCTGAAAAGCTCATGCAAATGACTGAGCGAGATATTCGCAATGATCTACTAGGCCTCGTTAACAAGCTGCAGAATGAAGCCAAGGACCTGGCTGAAGAGAAGGCTGGCACCATCATTGTCGAAGCTATGGAGCGGATGGCCAGTGAAGTTACCGCTGAACGCACTGTCACGGCTGTTAAGCTGGAGGACGAGGAGATGAAGGGGCGTATCATCGGCAAGGAAGGTCGCAACATCCAAGCACTGCAGCGGGCGACGGGCGTGGACATCATGGTTGACGACACACCAGGTATGATTATCCTCAGCAGCTTTGATCCGGTCCGCCGTGAGGTTGCCCGTCAGGCGCTGGAGATGCTCATGAAAGACGGTCGCATTCACCCGGGTCGTATTGAGGAAGTTGTCGAAAAGGCTCAAAAGAATGTCGCCAAGGATGTCATGCGTGCTGGTGAGGATGCTGCCCGTGAAGTCGGCGTCATCGGCATCCCGCGTGAAATATTGCAATTGCTCGGTGAGCTGAAGTACCGTACGAGCTACGGTCAGAACGTACTCAAGCACTCCACAGAGATGGCCCATATTGCAGGCATCATTGCTGAAGAAGTAGGCGCTAATGTAAAGACGGTCAAGTACGCAGCACTGGTGCATGACCTAGGTAAGGCGCTCACGCACAAAATGGAAGGTAAGCACCACCATATTAGCGGCGAAATGTTACGTAAATATGGCGCCCCGGAAGAGGTTGCCCTGGCAGCTGAACAGCATCACGACGATGTTGAAGCGACCAGCGTCGAGGCGCTCGTTGTGCGTGTGGTGGATGCCATTAGTGCCGCCCGCCCCGGTGCTCGTAATATCAGTGCTGAAAACTTTGCCGAGCGTATGAAGGAGCTGGAGAACGTCGCCAATAGCTTCAAGGGCATTGAGAAATCATATGCCATTAGCGCTGGCCGTGAAGTCCGCGTCTTCGTGAAGCCTGGCCAGATAGACGATCTGAGTGCTATCAAGCTGGCCCGCGACATCGCAACCAAGATCGAGTCAACTATGCAGTATCCGGGCACCATCAAGGTCAACGTTATCCGCGAAACCCGGGCCATAGAATTTGCTAAGTAGCAAAAACAGCTACTACCCATATACAATAAGAGCATGAAAGTTACAAAATTCGTTCATGCCTGCCTGCTCGTGAAGACCGATAGCTCCCAAGTAATATTGGTCGACCCGGGACAGTTTAGCTGGGAATCGGGTTTATGTAACGTTGATTCATTGGATAGGCTCGATACAGTCATCATTACGCATGAACATTTCGATCATTTCCATTTGCCATTTGTCGAAGCGGTGCTACAAAAATTCTCCGATGTGCAGTTTGTCTCGACGCCGACGGTCGTGGCGCAACTCCAGGAAATGGGCGTGCGAAACGCTTCAACAGATTCGGTGGCAGGCGTTGAGGTATTCTCAAGGAAAATGCATGCAAGTCTTGCCCCGCTCGGTGAAGCTCCCGAGAATATCGCGGTTCATATAGACGGTCGTCTCACTGTTGGTGGTGACCGGCACGATCTCGAAGAGTCAAAGGATATACTTGCGCTGACCGTCACTGCACCTTGGGGTTCAATGATGAACGCGGCCGCTATGGCAATGCGACTTAAGTCAAAAACAATCATTCCCATTCATGACTGGCACTGGAGCGAGGCAGCCAGAGCCGGCGCCTACGATAGGCTCGAGGCATTTTTTGCAGAACAAAATATCACCTTCCTGAAGCCAGTCGATGGGCAGGTACTCGAGATTTAGGCTATGCACACAGAAATTGAAGCTAAGTTCTTGGGAGTAAATCATGATGCAGTTCGCCAAAAGCTGAAAAGTGCTGGTGCGGAACGCGTGCACTCAATGCGTCTTATGCGCCGTAAGAACTATGACTACCCAGACCTTCGCCTGGAAAAGCAGTTCACGGGCTGGGTGCGTGTTCGGGATGAGGGTGGCAAGGTGACGTTGGCATACAAACAGCTGGATGATCGTACGCTCACTGGCACTAAAGAGGTGTCGGTGGTAGTCAGTGACTTTGATGATACCTGTCGGTTCCTGGAGGCAATCGGTCTGGAGGTGCAGTCCTACCAGGAAACTCAGCGCGAGAGCTGGAAGCTCGGGGAAGTAGAGATTGAGCTTGATGAGTGGCCCTGGATACCACCATTCGTAGAAATAGAAGCACCTGACGAAGCTGCGCTTCGACAGACGGCGCACCAGCTCGGCTTCAAGTGGTCTGATGCGGTGCATGGGAGCGTTGAGATAGCCTATCAGTCGGTTTATGATGTTACTGAAGAAGAGGTTTGTCACTGGCAGGAGATTCTCTTCACTCCCGTGCCAGCATGGCTGGAGGAAAAGCGAAAAACATGAATATCCTATACATTGGTGACATTATGGGCGAGCCGGGTATTGAGACGGTGCAGGCCATGCTTCCAGAACTGCGGCGGGAGCGGTCCATTGATCTCGTTATTGCCCAGGCAGAGAACGTGACTGACGGTAAGGGAATGTTGCCAGACGACATGAAGCGCCTGCAGAACTTGGGCGTAGATTTCTTTACTGGCGGTAACCATACGCCGTCACGCGGGGAACTCGGGCCTCTGTTAGAGGATGAATCGCAGTCAGTCATTGGTCCGGCCAATATGACGGACTGTCCGGGACGCGGCTGGAAGTACATTGATACGTCGAAGGGTAGGGTCTTGGTGGTATCGCTACTCGGACTTACTGTTGGCCGGGCAGTTGAGTCGACCAACCCGCTCGCAGCTATAGATCGGATACTGGATGAGAACCGCACTGTTGATAGGCTAGCTACCATCGTAAACTTTCACGGTGACTACAGTAGTGAAAAGCGAGTCATTGGCTACTATTTGGATGGCAGGGTTTCAGCAGTCATTGGCGATCACTGGCATGTACCGACAGCGGACGCTATGATATTGCCAAAAGGCACAGCGCATATGACGGATGTGGGTATGTGCGGCAGTCTGCACTCGAGCTTGGGCGTGAAGACGGAGATTATTATGTCGAGGTGGCGCAATGGTCAGGTCAGCAAAAATGAGCTGGAAACGAAGCGGCCCTTCCAGTTCAGTGCGGTGTATCTATCCGTCAGCGAGAATGGCTTAGCGCAGTCGATAGAGCACATTCACAAGATCCTGGATTGATTCTTGGTCCAAAAGCCGTTTCATATCTGTTTATAATCTGGTATAATCTTGCAAGTTATAATACCAATAACGGGGTGTGGCGCAGTTGGCTAGCGCGGACGGTTTGGGACCGTCAGGTCGAAGGTTCGAGTCCTTTCACCCCGACCATTTGAAAATATATTAAAGAGGTTTCATCCTCTTTTTTTATTGCTTACGCCAAATACCTTCCCACTGTGCCCATTGCCCGGTTTGGGGCGGTTTTCTATCCATTACTTTTTCAGTTAGTGGCGCTATAGGTTGAAATATGTCTTGCGTAAGATGTTCGAGCTCCGCTTTTGTATAAAAGTGAATATTTAACCCAGTTTTTGGTCCCGCAAGGTACTCTATAGTTTCGCCACCTTCAGTGCTTGTCTCAATAGCTCTATGCTCATGAAAAATTTGCGTCGCAGTAGAGTTTACTCGTAAGAAAAAGATCCCGCCCGGTTTGAGTAGGTCTGTAGTTTTCGCAAAATGTTTCGTAATTTCTTCTTGAGTGCCGTGTTGAAATACTTGAAGTGACACAATGTAGTCAAATGGTTCTGATGATTGGTAATCGAAAAAATCAGCACAAACCAAGGGATTTGTGCTGGCGGGTCGGCTAGCTTGAATCTGCTGAATGGCCTCTTCAGATATGTCTAAACCGGTGAGTGTTAAGCCTGCGTCGATAAGCGGAATATAGTTTCTCCCATTTCCGCACCCTATGTATAATCCACTGCCTGAAGTAAGCCCGGCATCTTCAAGCGTAGCTAAGATGTCAGCTACGAAAGGTACTGGTCCCTCTCCGTCATATTTGCCAGATAGATACTCCTGATTCCACCTTTGTGTCGCTAGATCAGGGCCTTTATTTATATAGGCGATTATAGTATAGCGAGCATTCAGAACAAAAGAGAGCGCAGAGAACTCTTTTGTTACAATTTATTCAATAGCAGACGAATACGAGAAAAACAAAATCGTAACCTTTAAACACTGGTCAGTATACCTTCATGAGAACCAGTGTTATCTCGGCAGGTTAGTCATATGGTGACAGCGCGACAAATTTATCGACTTCGTAGGCTTGCCTCCAGAAGAAATCAATGAGCTTTTAGAACTAGGTCGTAAAGCAAAAAAAGATGTTGAACGAACTGTTCCAGCCAGACTTATATAATTGGGCATCGCTTGCAAACATAGAGAGACATCAGCACGTACATTTGATTCCTCGTTACAAATCTACGCGTACCTTTAAGGGAGTAACATTCGAAGATAAAAGATGGGGTATGAATCCTGCGCCCCATGATGATAATTTCAGGATTTCTCCTACACTATTTCAAGAAATAAAGACTGCTATTAAATCTCGGATGCATGCTATTGGCTAAGAGTCTCGTGAACACTGTTCTGCTTCTTGTAGCAACTACCGGCTATATTACAAAGTGCTTATCATTTATCATGGATATTCTGTATTAAGATCGGGGTAGCTGATTGGTCTTTTGCTTGCGATTGAGGCGGTAGAGCATGGCGGTTCCGGCCACAATCATGAGTGCTGGTATGGCTACCGATAACGTTTGACCGGTGTTAATGAGACCAGCGCCACCGGCCGGGGGCGGTGTCGGCTGTTGTGAGGCGACGCCACATACTTGTGCTTCACCGTAGGTTCCTGCGCCATATGCCGCGCAGTCATAGTCCGCAGCGCTGACTGGCAAGAACAGCATCAGTGACATGACGAAAGCCATGGCCGCCACCAGTGCCAGCCGAATCAGCGTTTCTTTGTATTTTTCGAAAAGCATAATCACTTTTAGCCTACACTAAAAGAAGGGTCTTGCAAATTAAAATACGCCGATTATAATGCAAAGTACAACAACCAAAATAAAGAGTACTTCAAAAAATATGACAAAAGCTATGAAAGCACAGCTTGATGAGCTGCTGCAAAAAGAAATGTCGCGCAAGGAATTTCTGCAGCAAGTGGGCTCGATACTACTGATTGTATTCGGTATCAGCGGGCTCATGAAGGCAGTCCTGCCCAGCTACGCGCCGCGCCGCGCATCGTCCAGCCTGGAGTATGGCTTCAACGCGTACGGCGGCATAAAGAAGTAACGTAATATTTACACGCCTGCCTTCACCCTGAAAGCTCGCTTGTTTGCTTATGCTATAATATTCCCATGAACTAACAAGGAGAAATACATGCCAACACTAGGCGTAGGCGAATTAGCAATCATACTGGTTATCTTGCTGCTTTTGTTCGGTAGCACCAAGCTCCCGAAACTGGCTAAGAGCATCGGCGAATCAGCCGGTGAGCTACAGAAAGGGTTTGACGGCGCCCGCACCGGCAAGTCGGATGCAGGCAAAAAGTCTGAAGCGAAAGAATAAATAACAAAGCTTTCAAAATAGATAAAAACGAAAAGGGGTAGGGGTGCATGCCAGCCGCGGCCCAAAAGCTCACCTTCGCTGAGCATATCCAGGAATTACGCAAACGGCTCATGTGGTCGCTGCTGTTCGTGGTCATTGGCGCTGGCGTTGGCTACGCCCTGCACGATCGAATCATATGGCTGCTGCAGCAGCCACTTGGTGAGCAGCTGTACTACACCACGCCGACCGGCGCCTTCAGCTTTATCATTAAGGTCTGCTGTGTGTTTGGCTTTATCGTGTCATTGCCGGTAGTGACCTACCAGCTGTTTGGCTTCTTTGAGCCGCTGATTCCGGCGAAGACCCGTCGGTCGCTGCTGTGGTATGTGTTGGTCTCGGTACTGCTAGCTACGGCCGGTATCGCCTTTGCGTACCTCGTTAGTTTGCCGGCAGCGCTACACTTCTTAGTTGGTTTTGGTAGCTCGGCTGGTGATATCCACGCGCTCATCACGGCTGAGGAGTATTTCAATTTCGTCCTCGCCTACATTGCTGGTTTCGCGGCGCTCTTCCAGCTGCCACTCGTCATAACGTTTATTAATAAGATTACCCCGCTGAAGCCCAAGCGGCTGCTTAGTGGGACACGCTATGTTATCCTCGGCAGTTTTATCGTGGCTGCACTCATCACGCCCACTCCCGATCCGGTCAACCAGGCGCTCATGGCGGGACCGATTATCTTGCTGTATTTTATGTCAGTTGTGGTCATTGCGGGCCTGAACGTCGCGGCGCGGCGCAAAAAGCCGGTCGGTTCGGTCCCTGAGCTGGTGTTGGACGGAATTGAGGAGCTGCTCCGGGAAGATGACTCCGAGCCAGTGCTATTGGAAGAGAAGCCGCGGATTGTGCAAGTGCCCGTTCCTGCGCGTAAAGCTGCCCTGCCCATCCGGTCCACAGCCAGACGGCGGTCCATCGATGGCGTGATACCAACCGCCCGTAGCCTAGATATGTTGCCACCAGTCCGGACAGCTGACACTGCCAGGCCGCGCAGCCGGCCAGCGCCTGAGTCAATTGCCCGGACCGCACGGCCACGGGTACGCATGGGTCTGATTTCTGACTTTATTCCGGTTTCAGAATAGGCCCAACTATTGTGCGTCAGCTGGTACAATTGAGTGCATGATGAGCGCGATAATCGGCCTAGGTGGCGTGGCCGCAATTTTGTTTGCATCGGAGTTCTTGTGGCGAACCCGGCTGTTTAAAGGTGCCGAGACGCCACGCAAGTTAGTGCATATTCTGGTGGGCGTGTTTATTGCATTCTGGCCGTTGTTTATGAGTTTTGCCTGGATTCAGGTGGTCAGCTTCGTGCTGTTTCTGGCAGTGTATGCTTCGAAAAAGTTTCATGTCTTTCGGTCGATCCATAGCGTGCGCCGGCCGACGTACGGGGAGCTGCTGTTCCCGCTCGGGGTACTCGTGGCGGCAGCCTTTGCCAAGTCCGGCTGGGTCTATATGGCGGCGGTGCTGCACCTGAGTCTGGCTGATGGGCTGGCGGCGCTGGTCGGCGTTAATTATGTGAAGCAGAGTGGCTATAAAATGCTTGGTCAGACCAAGACGATGATGGGCACGCTGACGTTCTATCTGACCTCGGTGTTCATTATTACCGCGACCATGTGGTTTGATCCGGCTTCGTATGGCCCGAACGTGCCGTATGTCATTCTACTGTTGCCAATTGGTACGACGCTCATTGAAAATTTCGGGGTGTATGGCTCCGATAACCTGCTCGTACCAATTGCGGTTATTACGATACTTGATACGCTCCGCGTCGTCGCTTAAAACGGTGATTTAAGGTATAATAATATAGATATGAAGATCATTCCTAAAATCAAACGACATTTAGAAGATTACCTGCGAGAATTCGTCTATGGTGGTATTGACGGCGCCGTGACGACCTTTGCGGTGGTAGCTGGTGCGACTGGTGCTCGGTTCGACGTCAAAGTACTACTCGTGCTCGGCTTCGCTAACTTAATTGCTGACGGTTTTTCCATGGGTGTGGGCTCGTACCTGTCAACCAAATCTGAGCAGGAGCTGATGGTCAAGCGTGGTGAGTCGATCAAGGGTGAGCCCTCACCCGTCATTAACGGCGCCACGACGTACGTTGCCTTCATATTGGTCGGTTTGGTGCCGCTCCTGTCTTATACGATTGATGCGATATTCGGGCTCGGACTCGATAACTTGTTTGGCCTCGCAATTGGCCTGACCGCGCTCGCATTCATTGGTATCGGCTTGCTCAAGAGCCGGGTGGCTCGCTCAAATGTCTACCAGGCTGTTGCCGAGACACTGATCCTCGGGGCTATCGCCGCCTCGGCTGCCTACATCCTGGGCGACGTGCTTGAGCGCCTGATTGCTTAGCAGCAGAAAGCAGAGCATGCGCCCGACACCTTATATCCGAAACAGTCTTATTGCGACACCTCTCGTTGGTGCGACGTTGCTGCCATTTGTATTTCTCGCCGCAGAACTGGATATTGTCTTTAGCTGGCGCTTGGTTGGGCTCGGTGCGCTGGGCTGGTGGCTGGCCTTACTGGCGCGCGGACCGGTTATTTTGCTGGCCCGGAAGCTGCCGACTGAGCGGGCGCGAACGCTCATTATCGGTGCCTCGGGTCCTGCTGAGGAGCTGGTGCGCGTGGGGCTGCTGGTGCTGATTGGTCGCGGGTTAGATAGCGCCTATATGCTTGGTCTGGGCTGGGCAGCGATTGAAATTGTTTATAGTCTGATCCAAGGCTTCGCCCTCGGTGCGCTGGCCCAAAAGACGGATAAGAAAGCTCGTGAGGCCAAGGCCCTGCTCGAGCAGCAGGGTATGCACAAATCTCTGGAGCCAGCGGCACCCTACTGGGGCATTGTCGAGCGCCTGTCGGCCAACGCGACTCACATCGGCTTTAGTCTGCTGCTAGTTGTGAGCCCATGGCTGGTGGTCGTGACCGCGCCGCTGCACAGTAGCCTCAACCTCATGATGACCCGTTTATTCAAGCGATCGATGGCCCTGGCAGAGGTAGCGTTCCTGGCTGTGAGCACAGCGTTGTTTGGTGTCAGCCTGCTACTCGTGAGCTGATTGTCTGTGATATTGCTCATTGCGACTCAGCTGTAGTCGATGCCATACTGTAAAGATGACAAAGCTAAAAGAACGGAGCATATGATGAAAGCAGCCCAAATCGAAGAGTATGGTGATGCATCGGCGGTGCGCATCAATGAAGTGGACGTACCGCAAGTCGAACCCGGCAAAGTACTGGTGGAGGTACACGCCTCGAGTATCAATCCGTTTGATGCGTCTGTGCGTGCGGGCAGCATGCGAGAGGTGATTCCGCTGGAGCTGCCGGTCACGCTCGGCGGCGATATTGCGGGCGTGGTGACTGAAGTCGGCGAGGGCGTGACGGGGATCACAGCGGGCGATAAAGTATACGGACAGGCGAACGTCGTAGCCGGTAACAGCGGGGCATTCGCCGAGTTTGCCCTGACCGCCAGCGGGCAGGTAGCCAGGATGCCGGAAAATTTGGACTTTCAGCAAGCGGCCTCGTTGCCGCTGGTTGGGGTCAGTGCCTGGCAGGCGCTGACGCAACATATTGAACTGCAGGCCGGTCAGAAGCTGTTTGTTCACGGCGGCGCTGGCGGCATCGGCTCGCTTGCGGTCCAGATTGCCAAGCATATCGGAGCCTTTGTCGCGACAAGTGCAACGGGCGATGGTGTAGATTTCGTCAAGCAGCTCGGCGCTGACCAGGTCATTGATTACCAGCGTGAGGACTTTACCGAAGTGCTCAGCGAATTTGATGCGGTTTTTGATACGACGCCGGGACAGGAGTTTACCAAATCACTGTCTATCCTCAAGCCTGGCGGGGTGGCCGTCTCAATGCTGGTGGAGGCTGAGGCAGGTGTCGCTGAGGAGCGGGGCGTAACAGCCATCACCCAGAGTACCAAGGTTACAACTGAGGCACTCGATGCCCTGAGGAATCTCATTGAGGGCAATGTCGTGACCCCACAAGTTGATACAGTATTTCCTCTGGAGCAAATAACGGAAGCGTTTCGGGCTCAGGAATCCGGCACCGCTCGTGGTAAGGTCGTACTGGCTATTCGCTCCTAGGCGTGCTCTCGCTCTAGGAAGACTTTAAGTTGAGCGAACGGCTTGATCTGTAGGTAGGTTGCTTCGTCGTCAGCTGGGGGTAGCGAGGCGCGAGTGACGCTGTAGCCGGCAGGGATGAAGAGCTTGTCCCAGCCAAAGCCGCCACGACCGGCTGGCTGCGCGGCAATTTGTCCGTCCAACTGGCCTTCAAAGAACTGCAGCTTTTGACCATCATAGTAGCCGAACACGCAGCGGGCGACAGCCGTGCGGTCCATGCCGTCGAGTAGCTGACAGATGGTCTCGAGCGGTACTTCCTCTAGGAAAAACTTAATAAACGGTCCGGGCAGGCGACCCAGTGCAGTGAATTCCAGTGATACATCCTCAACGATGACGGGGCGGCGCAGTGCATCGTAGGCCTGCTTGACCTTGTGCTCCACGATTTTTTGCAAATCGAGTGATTGGATTTCGTCCAAGTTCAGCTTGTGATGCGTGACCGGAAAGCCGAGATACTTTGCTAGGTAATCGGCCTTGGCCTGGTTGCCGGTGATGAAGGTTACGGCTGTCATGTACGTACTGTCTTTTATGTATTAATCCAATGAAAGCATGGGATAGATGTCCATGACCACCTCTTCGTACGGATGGACCTCTTTGATGACCTTAATGATTGCCGGCGCTTGTGCTTTCTCGCAGGCGACCTCAATACGCTCTTCATTGACTGCTTGCCACGTGCCCGGCTCGCCTACACTCGGGTTCGCTTCGTCGCCAGCCTTGTAGCGGCCGATGCCTTTGATTGAAAAACTGCAAAAACTATAGTTACCGATTTTACCGGCACCAGCCTGCCCCAGTGCGTGGCGTACGGTCTGGGCATCCTTTTCGGGTACAAAGACGACGAGCTTGACCATTTCTTTCATAACCACATGGTAGCAGAGGTCTGCCGGGTAGGGTATGGGAAAAGTTACTTGTGGCAGGCTATATGGCGAGCGGCGTCAGTGGCCGTCGTCTCGTCATGATGTTCTGTTGCTTGATATCGAAGCATACCTCGAAGTTTTTTCTTTGCAGATCGTCTAACTTCTCTTCCAGCGTGGCCACCGGATAGCTGCTGGCTGGGTGGGACCAGAAGTGAATGTGCTGTATGTCGTGCCGGCGGGCTAAGCTTTCGACCATGTAGAGCGGTGCTTCTAAATTCGGGCTGATACTGAACGGCTTGCGGGCGAGACTGGACAAGTGGGCGTCAATTTGCGCTACCGATAGCTTGCCGTAGCGGGCCAGGTCGATGTTTAAAAGTACAGTCGCGGGGGTGGATTTCATGAGTACCTGCTCAGCCTTCATGTAGGCCTGTGGCTGTAAGTCGCCGGAAATATTTACCAGCACGCTGAAAGGGAGCTTGTCGATGGCTGTAATAAAGGCCCATAGGCCGACAAACACGGTGCGCTCGGTCAGCTTGAGATCAACTTTAGGCAGGCTTGTCTGTCCGGCAAAAAGCTCCAGCGCTTCCTGCAGCGTTGCCTCCCGTGCCATACCCGGCGGATGCCCAAGGTAGAGATTCTGGTGGTGGTACTGCACATCAAACTCGAGCAGGAATGGCTGCAGCAGCAGGCCGTTTTCAATGGCGGCGAGGGTGTTTTCGTCACCGATGCCACGGTGCGGACAGATTCGTTCCAGCAGTGTTTGTTTCATTTTGCTGCCCACATAGTAGCAACAAACTAATTAGCTCACAATGTCTGATGATGGCTTAAATCTTTTGTTTGCGGAGTAGCTGAGCATTGAGGGCGACGATGATGGTTGATAGCGACATGAGGACTGCACCGACAGCCGGCGCCAAGAGAATGCCGTAGCGGTAAAGCACCCCAGCCGCCAGCGGGATGGCGAGCACGTTGTAGCCGGTTGCCCAGCCGAGGTTTTGGAACATCTTGCGGTAAGTGGCTTTTGATAGACGTACTATTTTCACCACTCCGCGGGGATCGCTGCTGGCGAGCACAATACCGGCTGATGCGATGGCGACGTCAGTGCCGGCACCGATAGCGATGCCGACGTCAGCTTGGGCCAGGGCTGGCGCATCATTGACGCCGTCACCAACCATTGCCACCCGACTGCCATCTGCTTGCAGCGTGCTGACGACGGTAGCTTTGTGCTCGGGCAGTACTTCTGCGAAGTACTCGCCAATGCCAAGCTCGGTAGCAACCCAGGCGGCCACCGCTTCGGAATCACCGGTCAGCATAGCGACGCGTTTGCCATAGTTTTTAAGCGACGTGATAGCTGCTTTGGACTCCTCGCGAATGACATCAGCCAGCATAATGGCGCCGCGAACGGTAGATTCTTCAAGCACGTAGACCACCGTCTTACCTTCCCGGCCAGCGGCGGCTGTGGCGTTACGCAGCGTAGTCGGCAGTTTTGCTCGTAGGGTCTTCAGCAGGCTCGGTCCGCCGATGTAAACGGTGTTGCCACCAACGGTTGCTTGCACGCCGCGGCCCGCGAGAGCCGTGAAAGCTTGGGCTGGTTTGGGTTTCAGCTTTTTCGCCTGGCTAGCCTGGACGATGGCGCGGGCGATTGGATGTTCAGAATCAGCTTCGACGCTGGCTGCCAGGCGCAGCAGCGCATCATCGGTACCTTTTATCGGTACGATCTCTACGACGCCCTGCTCGCCTTTGGTCAAGGTGCCAGTTTTATCAAAGAGTACGATATCAATGCTGCGGGCTGCTTCCAGTGCCTTTCGGTCGCGTACCAGCAGGCCGTTTTGCGCCGCCTTGGTCGTGGAGATGGCGGTAACGAGCGGGATGGCCAGGCCGAGGGCATGCGGGCAGGCAATGACGAGGACGGTGACGACGCGTTCGAGTATGAAGCTGGCCGGTTGGTTGCTCAGCAGTGTCCAGCCGATGGCCGTGAGCACGGCGGCACCGAGTGCGATGAACGTCAGGTAAAAGGCGGCTCTGTCGGCCAAGGCCTGGGTTTTTGATTTGCTGTCTTGGGCGTCTTGGACTAGCCGCATAATACCGGCCAGTGCTGTATCACTGCCAGTTTTAGTGACGCGAACGGTCAGAGAGCCGCTGCCGTTGATAGTGCCGGCGATCACCGGGTCTTTTGCTGTTTTCTTTACCGCCCGTGATTCACCGGTCAGCAGTGATTCATTGACATTAGACGTGCCTTTGATGACTGTACCATCGGCAGGAATGCGGGCACCGGGGCGGACGAGCACCTGATTACCAACTTTGAGCTCGGAGATAGCAATTTTTCGGCTGCCGGTTTTTGTTATGATTTCTGCCTCGTCCGGTAGCAGCTTCGCCAGCTCTGTGAGCGCACCCCGGGCACGATTAATGGACGCCATTTCCAGCCAGTGACCGAGCAGCATGATGGTGACGAGCGTCGCCAGCTCCCACCATAGATCCATGCCAGCCACTAGCCTCAGACTGACGGCCAGACTGTAGGTAAATGCGACCGTGATGGCCAGCGAAATAAGTGTCATCATGCCGGGTTGGCGCGCGGCTAGTTCTGCCCGAGCGCCTTTTAAGAACACCCAGCCGCCATAGAAAAATATGATGGTGCCGAAGACTGCCGGCAGCCAGCCGTTGCCGGGGAGGGCGGGCATCTGAACGTTCAGCCACTCCCTAACGGTAGGGGAATATAGGACTGTCGGGATGGTGAGGAGTAGGCTTAGCCAAAACTTATTTCTGAACATCTCGACCGAATGGCCGGCGTGCTCGTCGTGATTAGTATGATGATGGCTGTGATGCGTGTGATTCATGCTGACCCTTAGGCTGGCTCTGGAATGCGTGCCCCAGAATCTCTATACAAAAAATGCTTCTGCCGGTAAGGCGCTGTTCTTTTTGTATCGTCTGCGAACTTGTTCTTTCTGAAGCGGTTGCCCCAGCTTAATCATAGCAAAAAGAGACCTTACGGCTCCTTACTAGCCATTATAACGTACTGTCCTGTCTTGCATGGAAGCTGCAGGTATACCTAGCGGGTAAGCCTGTGCGTCAAATGCTTTGCTGGTGGCAGCTTCTCGTAATCACACATAAACACTCTAACTGGGGCGAGTGATGGGAGTTGAACCCACGGCCTTCTGTGCCACAAACAGACGCTCTAACCAACTGAGCTACACCCGCCACAATTAGAGTGTTTTAACGTGCTTCTATAATCTAAAACAGGGGAGATTATAACTGTTTTTACGCTAGTATTCAATTACAGGAGAAGTTCCGCACCGACAGCGACCGCTCCCACAAAGGCCACGCCCTTCCAAAAAGTGCGTCTTTGCTCACGTTCTTCTGGTGATCTCTCCTTGACCATACATATATTATACCATGAAATGCTAGAGAAGCTATGGCTATACTTTGGTGCGCGCTAGCTTCGCATCTTTCCTGGGGTATGGTGTCCGCGTGTCATAGTGCCATTAGGCGGCTTGTCGTCTGGCGGTCGTTCGCACTGGCCGCTAGCCAAACTTTGTCGTCCGCTGTGGTGGCTGCCATGAGCTGCTGTATGGTAGTTGTCGCGAATAGCAGCTCCTCGTCGTCTTGCTCTTTGAGGATGCGTCGCATCTGTTGACCGAGCTTATACTGCAGACGTTCGTCGTAGCAGACGGCCAAAATGACAGGGAACGGCGCGTCCTCATACCACTCGCCGCTTTCACGAAAACGTACGTAGTTCCTGGTTTTTCTCACGCTCACAAAGAACGGCGCGGTGTCGTCCCAAATATCGATGAAGCAATCTCGTGTCGTTGTGTCCGTGTTTTCCTGAGCTTCAAGGTGTAGATCCGGCGTCCAGGCTGGGTAGGCAGCGAGCTGTGCCATGTAACATTTGGTCACCACATCCCACTGCTTACCTGAGCCGTAGAGCTGGTTAAGCTTCATTGCGGTCTCGGTAACGGTGATGCTATGTTTTAGGAAGTTGTCAGACACGGTCCGGTTTTTGTAGAGGCTCTTATCTGTCCAGCGATTGGTGGTGCCTGGTTTGCGCTTTTCAAGCTGCCGAGCACCTTGTGGTGTGATGAAGTATTCGGCTGCCCGGCCAGCCAGTTTGTATGACGACTCGTAACGTTTACCAATGAGTCCTTGGGCTTCAAGTATCTGGAGTTTGTTTTGTATTGCCTTGTGATTGGCCTTGTTCAGTAATCGGGCCAGCTGCTTGCTGGTACAAAAGCGGTACCAATACAGGACGTGTAATGTCTCAATTTGCTGGTCATTGAGTGGACGCCGGTATGTAACCTGGTTGTTCTTACTTGTAGCCATGAGTTCATTCATACCACACTTATCCGTACGTCCTTTTCTGGCTTCTGCCTATATGGTATCAGTACTTACTTTCCATCTCTATATTTATATATAGAAAAAGAGGGAAAAAAGAAATAAAAAAACAGATAAAAGCGTGCGAGATAGGTTGGGTATCGGTGACCAAGGCTTAAAGTGAGTTCGGGTGGAAAGCAGTCACCTGGTCTTAGGGCTCTGTGGTCGTGCTCGTTGCGTGCTCCCAGACCTTGCTGGGATCGATGTTTTCGAATTTGCGCAAACCGTCTTGAGCTTCGTGGACGAACGCGTAGCAGCCGCCAAGTCCAGCGGTGAGGCCAACCGCGCCAATGGCGACAGCCACCCGCCATCTAGGCCGGTGTCTTGGTGCATCAATTTCTTGCGGGGGAGTCGGCTGTTCCATAGCTTATTACTTACACGCTGACAGTACTTCCTGTATTCTACAAGCACAGGCACTCACATGGCTCTTGTAAAATACTCATCAATTAATATCATCTACAACCCTAAAAGTACGGGTAGTAGTGAAGCAGCAGCCAAGAGACTAGCCAGGAAAATAAAGCGGCTTTATAAAGATGCGTCGGTTTCTCTGCACGCAACCGAGTTTGCTGGTCATGCCGAACAGCTGGCCTATGAGTGCGCCAAGGCTGGCAAGCGGCCACTGGTTATTTCAGCAAGCGGTGATGGTGGCTATAACGAAGTCGTCAATGGCGTGATGCGTGCCCAGGCAGAAGGCGCTAAGCCAATTTGTGCCGTGCTGCCAGCTGGCAACGCAAACGACCACAGCCGCACACTGCACAGCAAGCCGCTCTTCCGGCTCATCCAGGCTGGCAAGGTGCGGCGAATCGACCTGCTGAAGGCTACTTTCGTCAGCAATGGCCAGAAGCAAACGTGCTATGCACACTCCTACATTGGCTTGGGGCTGACACCAGCAGTAGCTACGGAGCTGAATAAGACGGAGCTTAATCCTGTCAAGGAGTTGTGGCTGGCCGCCAAGACCTTCTTCTCTTTCCAGTCATTGAACATCCGCATCGGACGCCGGACAATTGCAGTCGATAGCGTGCTGTTTACTAATATTGGTGAAATGGCCAAGCGGCTGACAGTGGCTAAAAACGCGGCACCTGACGATGGTAAATTCGAAGTGGTCATTTTTCCACATGCCAGCAAACGGGCTTTGTTGTGGCAAATTTTTCGGGCGTCAGTGTCGCGGCTGGAGGAAGCCTCCCAGGCAGAGCATTTTACGCTCGTAGTGCGTAACAGGACGAAACTGCAACTGGACGGTGAACTGAGAATCGTCGACGCCAATACGAAGCTTACTATACAGAACGAGCAGAAAGTACTGTCGACGTTCATGTAGGGATGTGCGGGTCACTCACGCCCTAAAGTGTGAACAATTTAACAGCATAAATAGTTCACGCACGTAATAATGCCACTGTTGTAAGAGGAGAAGGCTTATGGATGGAGGCAGTGATTTCAGTCTCACAAGATCATTACAAAACAGCGTGGATAAACTCATTGGCTATATACCAGAGTTACTGGGCGTGCTGCTGCTACTGCTTGTCGGTTGGATATTGGCACGTGTTGCCAAGCGCTTAGTCATCTCACTGCTGCGGCGTGTGCGGTTCGAGCGATCAATTACGCTGTCACCAGCTGGCAATTACGTGACGCGTATCATTGAGCATCCGACTTCGTTCGTGGGTAACGTGGTTTACTGGATAGTCTTACTGGCGTTTATATCTTTCGCCATTTCGGCACTCGGCGTGCCGGCCTTGACCGAAATCATCCAAGGTATTTATTCTTACATCCCGAACATTATCGCCGCCATTATTATCTTTCTGGTTGCTAGCGCGATCACCGTTGGTGCGGAGGCATTTGTTGTCCGGGTCTTGTCTCCCGGCGCGTTATCTAAGATGTTAGCGGCCGTGGTGCCGGCAGTTATCATGCCGATAGCTATCTTCATGATTCTTAATCAGCTGCAAATAGCGGAAGATATCGTTAACATTACGTACACAGCTCTGGTGGGTGCAGTGGCGTTGGGTCTAGCGCTGGCCTTTGGTCTCGGTGGGCGTGATGTGGCAGCCCAGATTTTAGGCAATGCCTACGCAAAAGCCCAGGAGAATAAGGATCAAATTAAAGCCGAGATGGAAGACGCCCGCCGTAAAACCCGCGGTGCTGCTCAGCGCACCCGTCGCAGTGCAGAATCCTAGTCATAGCCCCTCTTTAGTAGCTTCTGGCTACCAGTTAAGAAGAGTTAAAAAACAAAGTATTAGGCAGTTACACTACCGTGATTACTGGTGCACGGTAGTGTGTCTTGCTATGGTCCGCGATTCGAGTTCGCGGCTATTCTTCTGCAGGTATGAGAAATTTAATTGGCAGGCCGAGGAGCTCTTCCCATACTGATTTGAGTAGGTAAGGTAAAAAAGGAGGGCATATGGCAACATACGATGAAATGAGAGGCACGGCAGTACTTGATAAGGACGGCGAAAAGATCGGTACTTTGAGTGACTTTTACGTTGATGACGAGACGGAGCAGCCATCTTGGATTACGGTCAAGACCGGGTTCTTTGGTAGCAAGTCAAGCTTCGTGCCCTTAGCTCCAGCTCGAGAAACTGAAGATGGCCTGGTTGTGCCGCTCACTAAGGATCAGGTTAAAGATGCACCAAATGTGGATGCTGATGAGGAGATCAGTCAAAGTGATGAGCGTGAGCTATATCAGTATTACCGGTCGCTTTTCGGCGAGCAGCAGAGTGATGCCTCCACTGGCTCGTCAGCGAGTGAGACGGGAGGTTCGAGCGACACCGTCATTCGTTCGGAGGAAGAGGTACAGGTTAATAAGCGCACTGAAGAAGCTGGTCGAGTCCGGCTCAAGAAGTATGTCGTGACCGAGAACATCACCTTTACTGTACCGGTAGAACGCGAAGAGGTTCGCCTTGCACAGGAGCCAATTCCGGCAGATGAAGCCACGCAGGCTCGGGGCGCTAAGATTGGTGAGGAAGAGCAGGAAGTGACGTTGCATGAGGAGCAGATTGAAGTTGATAAGAAAGTTGTTCCGAAAGAGCGGCTCCGACTTGAAAAGCAAGCCGTCCAGGAGGAAGCTCAAGTTGACGAAACAGTCAGAAAGGAACGGATTGATGTTGAGGGCGATGGTGATCGCAGGTAGGTCACATGCCCCGGAACTTGTATCATAGTTGGGCGTTCCGACGACTCAGTGGAAGGAGCTTGTTGCTGCTAGTCGGACTGGTACTTTTTATCGCCTGCCCGTTTCGTAGACCGAAAAAGTTAGCAGGAGATTAAAATATTCATTAAATAATGAGCAAAATGAATATCACCCTTTGCAGGGTGATATGTTATTTCTCCTGGTACCCCGGGAGGGATTCGAACCCCCGACCTAATGGTTAGAACCCACTTGCTCTATCCAGCTGAGCTACCGGGGCGCAGATACGGAATAGGTTTGGTGCGAGTGGCGGGAATCGAACCCGCATCACCTGCTTGGAAGGCAGGTATACTAGCCGTTGTACTACACTCGCGTGGAAGACTTGACAATTATACCAGATTATATCTGTTGCCGACTAGGTGTCTACCGGGTCAGACAAAAACTGTAAATTATTTTACTTCATGTTATAAAACAGGCCTATATACTGTTGCCATCTAATTAAAGGAGGGACTATGCGCTTAAGGTATATAGCGGTCAATCTACTCAACTTCTTTCTAGCGGTTGTTGAAGGGTTTCTGGCCCTGCGTTTCCTGCTCAGGCTGTTCGGGGCGAATGCGAACACCGGCTTCGTGAACTGGGTCTACGAAATGAGTGATCCGTTGCTAGCACCGTTTCGGGGCATTTTCCCCACCCGAGTCTATGAAAACAGATTCGTATTTGAATTTTCGACGCTGTTCGCGATGCTAATGTACCTGATACTCGGCCTCGTGCTCGTGTATCTGATAAATGCGCTCACCGCGGTCGCTGATGACCCGGCGGATGAGCAGGTCGTCCGCCGCAAGCGCTAGCGGATTTCCTGTATACTAGAGCAGTATGAGAATATCTTTGCGGCAGTTTAATAACGGCCTGAGTTTGGTTGTGGTCGCGCTGTGTTTGTACGTGATTTTGGCGCCGCTCTGGCCTCAGGTGGCGTATCAGATTGATCGGAAGGCGCCGCTCGTAGCACAAGCCGAAGGCAAGGGTGATGGGCCGGAAAAGATTCCCAAGGAAAATACACTCGTCATTCCCAGCATGAACCTTCAGCAAGAGCTGCACGGGGGTGGCGAAGAGGCGCTCAATAAGGGTATCTGGCATATGCCTGGTACCGGTTCGCCAGAGACGGGTGGTAACATGGTGCTCAGCGGTCATCGCTTTACCTACGGTGGACCGGCTGTGCTGTATCACATGGACAAGGTCAAGGAAGGCGACAAGATTGTCATCTACTGGAAAGAAAAGAAGCATGAATATCGGGTGGAGCGAGTGTTTGTCGTGCCGCCAACAGCGGTAGAGATTCAGGATCAGACCAAAGATCCGCTCCTGACGATCTATACCTGTACACCGCTCGTGACGGCGACTAATCGACTGGTTATTCAGGCTAAGCCTGTGGAGGTAGACTCATGAGAGAATGGCAAAGGACAGTGATTCTTGTCTTGCTGCTCATGGCGGCCATCGCGTTGGTTATGTGGTCGCGGTCCGCGAGCGTGCCGACCATAGCTGCCTAAACAGAGTAGGGTGATCTAAGCAACATACTTTACAATATTGCATAAATAGTGTATATTTGTTACCAAGCAGAGATGTTGAGGGTTCATCTGTACCTGCGTAGCCTTACGGCAAGCGGGTAACGAGATGAACCTTTTTTCATCCCCGCGATTGGCTAGTAACAAATTAAGAGGTGTGAATTATGTATACACTAGGTGATGTTACACCACCTGCTGCAGCAGTCACGACCGCTGTGGTATTGCCGAATACAGGCGTGGCCAGCAATGTAGTGAGCTTGGCGGTTGCTGTGCTGGTCGGCATGGTGGTCTGGGGCGTACTGTACGCTCGGGCAAATCGCTAAATTGTCTACATAAAGGCACGGGTGGATGTCCTATGAGCAATCAGGCGCGAATATCAGCAAGGCGGGCAAGGAAGTTTATTGCTTCGGCAGTCGTGTTGCTGATATTTTTATTTCCGATTGCAGTTAACGCGCGGTGGCTGGCGGGTATGGTCAGTATGCGCGATAAGCGTACCACTTTCAGTAAGCAGGAAATCCAAGCAATGAGGGGCGAAGATTGTCAGGAAGACTTGTCTGAGCTAAAGCCCTTCCAGCAGCCCCTCGTGACCATAACCTTTGATGATGGCTGGGAGTCGGTATACTCGAGTGGCCTCAGTGTACTCGAGCGATACTGCGTAAAGACGACCCAGTACATCCTGGGTGACCACTTTAAGGACGCGAACTACCTATCCGAAGCGCAGGTGCGCTCGCTACTGCAAAGCGGGCACGAGGTAGCGTCCCATACTATGAGTCATCCAAATCTCACTACTCTGAGTCACGAGTCGCTGATATGGGAGCTGCAGGAGTCAAGGCGACGACTCGAGGCGAAGTTCGGGCGCATACAAGACGTCGCCTCCCCCCTTGGTGCCTACGATGAGCGCGTGCTTGACGTAGCGAAGCAGTACTACCGTTCGCACCGAAATACGGCGGCCGATCCCGCCAGTATCGGGGATGAGGACATCAACACCCGCGAGAACTATGACCAGTACCAGATTATCGCCTATACGGTGCGACAGGATACGACGCTTGAAGATATTGAGAAGCTGGTCGCCTACACCAAGAAACGCAATGGCTGGCTGGTGCTGAACTACCATCAAGTTGATGGGAGTGATGCGTACTACGCTGTATCCAAGGCAGCCTTAGCGCAGCACTTGCAGATAATTCGCCGTTATAACGTCAGAATACCGGTCATGGGCGAGGTGCTGTCGGCCATCGAAAGGCAAGAGCGATGACGCGCGCCAGGTATAATCAGCCGCTTGATAGAAGGATGGTCTGGTTTGACCAGGCCCGGCCCGTACAGCACCCAGCCCGGGGTAATTTTTTGACCGGTACCGCTAACAGCACGAGACGATGGCAAGTAGCGCTGCCTGTCGGGCCTCGGGCAGGCTACGGTGGCTACGTAAGTGGCCGTGCCTTTTTGTATCGCCTGAAGCGCCGCCGACCACTTCAGCCGATTCTGGCGTTCTTTTTGCCTAAGCGTGCGCCTGACCAGAAGCGGAAGTTCATGTGTCTTTTGATTGCGGCTCATAACGAAGAGTTAGTGCTGGGTAATACCATTCAGTCGGCAATTGACGCGGGTATGCAGCCGGCAGACATCTATGTCGTTGATGACAATTCCAGCGATGCAACATCTCGGGTTGCTCGCGGGCTACTGCCGCAGGACAATATTCTACGGGTAGCGCGCAGTGGAAAGGGTGTTGCCATCAGTCAGGGTGCCGCACATTTCGGCCTGAGCCAGTATTATGCCTGGATACACATCGCTGATGCAGATGGTGCCTTCGCACCTGACTACTTTGCCGTACTGAAGCGGGAGCTACGAGATGAGTACGCAGCCGCGACTGGCTACATAAAGAGTCTGCCGGGCAAGCGAGTGAGTGAATACCGGGTGTATGAGTATACGGTTGGCATGGAATTGCACCGTCGGATTCAGTCGTTATTCGGAGTGATCCCGATTATCCCGGGGCCGACGTCATGTTTCAGGTCTGATGTCTTTAGTAAGGTGGATTTCACAACCAAGGCGCTGACCGAGGACTTCGATGTAACGCTCCAGATCTACCGTCAGAATTTGGGCAAGATTCAGTTCATTCCGAATGCTTTCGTGTACACGCAAGATCCTTTGACGACCAAGGCGTTCTTGCGGCAAATTGGGCGCTGGAACCGGGGGGTTATGCAGGGCATGTTACGGTATGGGGTCGGCAGGAAGCTGACGGCCATTGACGCCTATTTGACCTACCAGGTGCTGCAGGGTCTGCTACTGTTTGCGAACTGTTTCGTATGGGTGCCGCTCATGACGGCTACTCGCGGCGGTTACGAGTTTTTAGCTATGACCTTCGTATTGGATGTCGTGCTCACATTCATGATTAACCTGCTGGTTGCGGTTAGGGCTAAGCGCTGGGATGTGCTTAGTGCTTTCCCGATCGTGTACGGCTTCAAGTGGTTGGCGTTGGGTGTGTTTTTGAAGGCGTTTATAGAAGTTATGGTATTAAAAAAGTTCCGTGTTTCTAGTGGCACTTGGGAGAACGAAGCTGGGCGCCGGTACCGGATGAGGCCGGTCTAGTTGAAGATAGATTGAACAGTTTTAAGAAACGAGGGTGTGTTGCCGGGCAGCGTCTGCATGGGGGCACTGGGGGAGTGTGTAGGTGACGCTTCGCGTTCACTTGGCAGGGGGGAGATTTGTTTGGCTGTGACAATTAATCGGTTCGTGTTGGTGCCGACGGGCGTGCAGGTGATGAGCGTTAGGGTGGGGTCGGGTGTTGGCTGGAGAACGGATATATCCGTCGGTGGCACGACTTTTAGCGTTACTACTTCGTAGGTGTAGCGAATCCCCTGATAGTCGAGGAATATTTTATCGCCTGTCTGCAGCTTCTCTAACAGGGCAAAAATCGATTTGTAGTTGCCTGGGGCCCATACCTGACCGCTCGAATGACCAAAGATCACCACATTGCCTGACTGCCCCGGCAGGGCAGTATTCGGGTAGTGAGCAACGCCGTTTTCTAGCGCCTTTTGAAAGACTGATTCATCAGTTGTTTGCAGACCGTAAATAACTGGTGCTACGACCTTGATGCCATTAATGATGATCGTCGATGGTGCCGAGGGGTCAGGCTGTTGTTGCTCGGTTTCCTTGTCCTTAAGCTGTATCCTTTCACTCGGCTCGGGAGAATAGGTCCATGCCTGCAGCCGGGAAGTGATATGTTGGGAGTTGAGCAAGCCGAGTACGGCGAACATGGTTGCCAGACCAGCCAGCGGTGGTAGTATGCGGGCAGTAAACGTGTTTCTTCGGCGAGCTTGATGTGTGTCGTGAGGCTTCTTATTGGTCATACTGTGCAGCCAGTTGTCTAGAGGTCATTAACAACAGTAATGTGGGCGCCGACTGAATTGAGTCGTTCGGCCAGGTCTTCGTAGCCGCGATTGATGGAGTAAACGTTGCGCAGTATAGAGATACCATTCGCCGCCAGCATGCCAATGAGCAGCAGTACGGCTGGGCGGAGCGCAGGCGGGCAGACAATGTCGGCGGCACTGAACTTGGAGGGCCCATCGATGTAGGCTCGATGCGGATCAGCGAGCGTGACATTGACCCCCAGTTTACGCATCTCGGTGTAGTACAGCGCTCGCTCTTCATACACCCAGTCGTGGATGAGTGTCCGGCCCTTGGCGACTGCGGCGATCGGCACGAAGTACGGTAAGTTATCAATATTCAGACCCGGGAACGGTCGGGCGTAGATTTTTTCTTCCAGTGCCTGGAGCTGGCCGTTATGCTTATGGATGGTGACGTCAGCTAAGTGGGTGTGGTTGTTATTGGCGCGATACCATTCGCTGACTTCATACTTGAGGCCCATGTGCTTGAGCTTAACGAGCTCGAGTTCGATGAACTCTATCGGCACGCGGGTAATGGTGAGCTTGGAGTTGGTGGTGACGGCCGCAGCGATGAAAGTCATGGCCTCAACCGGGTCTTCGCTTGGGTAGTAGGTGACGTTTTTCTTAATCTCACCGACGCCTTTGATGCGCAGCGTCGTGGTGCCGATACCGTCAACGCGGACACCGAGCTTACGCAGGAAGAAGCAGAGGTCTTGGACCATATAGTTGGCGCTGGCCATCTTGATGACCGTCTCATCCTCTTTGCGGGCGGCCGCCATGAGGGCATTCTCAGTAACCGTATCACCGGATTCGTAGAGTACGATTTCTTTTGGTGATTTTTTCTTGACCTGGACGTGATAGTGGCCGGTTTTGGCCACGACGCTCACGCCGAATTCTTCCAGCGCAAACAGATGCGGTCGAACGGTCCGCGTACCGAGCTTACAGCCGCCGGCGTAAGGGATATTGAACTCGGGGAACAGGTGCATCAGCGGGCCGAGCATCATGAGGACGGAGCGGGTTTTGCGGGCAGCTTGCTTGTCCATTTTATCCATTAGCAGCTTTTCAGGTGGTTTGATTTCCAGGTCGTTGTTAGCCAGCCATCTGACGCCTACGCCGATACTTACTAGTACCTCGATGATGCGGTTAACCTCCTCAATGCGCGGCATGTGCTTGAGGCGCGTGGTGCCCTTATTGAGCAGCGCAGCAAATAGCAGACAAACGGCGGCGTTTTTGGATACGCGAGTTTGGATACTGCCCTTGAGTTCATGGCCACCTTCGATACGCAAGTTAACAGCGCCACCGGTAATGCTGATGAGTGGTTTCTTGAGTACGTCACTAATACGGCCCAAGGTTTCGAGGCTAAGGTTTTGCTTGCCATGTTCAATTCGGTTAACGGCCGACTGGCTGGTGCCGAGCTTACGGGCAAACTCTGCTTGCGTGAGGCCCCTATCTTGCCGTATCTGATAAATTAATTGACCAATTTTCTCATTTGTCGTCATCATAGTGAGATTGATTATACCGTCGAAGGTATAATTACACAAACAATTTTCTAGTGGGGCCAGGAGCGCGCTACAATGGGGCTATGGAATAGTTGAATACGATGATTGCAGGTAGCAACTTTCAAGCGAGTAGTATTCAATATGGAGGACAGGATGAAAGACCAGGTAATTGTCGAATTAATTAAAGCGGAGGAGCAGCGTCAGCGCGAAGGACTGGAACTGATTCCCTCTGAGAACTACGTATCCCGAGACGTGCTGACGGCTATGGGCAGCATTTTTACCAACAAATACTCCGAGGGTTACCCCGGCAAGCGCTACTACGGCGGCCAAGAGAACACTGACAAGGTCGAGGATTTAGCGATCGAGCGAGCGAAGCAACTCTTTGGTGCCGACCACGCCAACGTCCAGCCGCACTCCGGTGCACCAGCTAACGAAGCCGTCTACCATGCCTGGCTAGAGCCCGGCGATACAGTGCTGGCAATGGACTTGGGCCACGGCGGTCACCTAACGCACGGGCACCCCGTGACGGTGCTCGCCCGGCAGTATAATTTCAT
>CAZWRS010000005.1:0-49648 GCA_964636435.1 uncultured Candidatus Saccharibacteria bacterium
ACGAAAAGCTCCAGGGGAATCCTCGTCGTATCAAGAGGTTCCTGAACGACCTTTACGTCCGGCAGGCCATAGCAGCGCGGCGTGGGATTTCCCTAGACGCCGAAGTGATCGCTAAGCTTATGACCCTTGAGGTACTGCTCAATAAGGAATTCAAGGCTGTGCTTGAATGGCTGGCAAGAGGAGAGCTTAGGCCTAGCATGGAGGCACTCGAAGCCCAAGCCCGGCAGGCTAAAAGCAGCTCCGCGGCAGGAAAAAAGAGCGCAGAGGAGGATACTAGCGAAGATGAAGACGGGCCAAACTTTTCTGAACAATTGCTACGGTGGGCGAAGCTACCCCCATCCCTCGGCTCGATTGACCTTGCCCCGTATCTACACCTCGCCGCTTCTTTTTCGGGCAAGACCCTTCTTGACCAGGATCTGCCTGAGCGCTTACGCGACTTAGCCTCTAACCTTCTCTCTGATATTAAGGCGGAACAGCATTCAGTACGGGACGAAGACCTGCTCGCGTTAACCAGTAGCGATGCGGCCGCGCTCGTTAACCATTTGGGACGCATGGGTAGGGATAGACCAAGTGACCAGCGAAGGGCGGTGTCAGGAATTCTTAGAATTTCCCGTCTTCACACATCCGTCGTTGAAGATGTAAAAACTGCACTACACTCTATACCGCCTGATGAGGTGGCGTTGCCGTCCATACTGCTATTCAACTTGCCACATGACAGCGACCTGCGTCCGGTGCTGGAAAGTTGGGCAGCAAACACATCGAAAACGCCTACCAAAAACGCTATCACTAACTTGCTCAATAATGGAGGGACCGCGTAATGGGAACGAGCGCTTCATACTCAGGTAGTGGCTCCAAGCCAGCAAAAGACTTAAGACAAGAGATAGCTGAATGGCTTGATTCACAGTCGCAGCAGGAGACACCCCAACAACCTGATGACGACAAACAACCTGATGCTCCATCGCCCGTGACGATCCCGTCAGAAGTACTGATGCCTTCGATTTCCTTGCTGCGTCCAAGTTCAGGCGGCCGTGGAAAATCAGGCGGCGGTACTGGTGGCGGTGCGTCATCTGGCAGTGACGAAATTGGAGGCCGATCACGCAGTGGTGGCGGAGCGCAACGCTCAGTTCGGAAATCAGCAGCGATTGCTGGGCGTGCCGCTGCGGCAGCATACGCTTTTAAACAAGGTGACCGTGAAGCCCTTGAAAAACTGGGGCTTTCTTTTGATGAATTACAGAAAATTGATAACCCTCTCGATCTGATAAACAAGATTGTGGATGCCGCTTGCGATGCGCAAGATGACAGTACGGTAAGTGGTTATGAGCAACGAACGGTGGCGGCCGAGGTAGCCGATTGGGTTATCACACAAAGTGAAAATGGCGGCGAGCCCAGTGCGCAGGATATTGTACGCAAATCTATTGCCTGTATTGTAACTGAAGTCATAGCTAGCGAAACAGGTGAGATGTTGAGGCAAGGAGAATGGTCGCAAGATGTAACAGCCAAGTTTGACCAAGAGCTTCGCGAGAGTGCCGAGGTGCTAGCCGACCAGGCAAAATTGTCAGTTAACGGCGTAACGGACAAAGAGTTTTCTAAGGCTATCGAAAATGGTATCGAAACACTCCGCAAAATCATAAAGGGCGGTAAGAAATGACTGCGTATCGCTTAAAATTAGAGATTCCTGAAAAAATCCCTGCCGCTGAAGCAAAAACAACCTTTTACTGGACGCCAAAAGGATCATTCGACTCGACCTACGATGCGAACTTAAGCCAGCTTGGTCGCGTGCCGCACCCTAACATCGAATTCGTAAGAGTGGCTGCCACCGTATTCGCTGCTGACAGGAGCACACCCCGCCAACAAGGGGGATCAAACTGGCGGCAGCGAGATATAAGCATAGAGGTACCTGTTTTTGAACCGAAACGCTGGGTTACAGTCAGTGGCGACCTGGCTGAATTGCTTGGATTTCTGTCTGGCGACAAATGGCAGCTGAACTTTGTAAAATCACCCGAGCCAGCAGAACAGGAAAGCCTAGTTTCCGTTGATAACGGTGCTAAACGTGTCGTTCTCTTAAGCGGAGGTGCTGATTCGGCGGCAGGAGCGATTGTGTCGAGAGCTGAGTTGGGTCAAGACAAGCATATTCTAGTATCACACGTCGGCTCAAAGAACATTGCCCCGGCCCAAAGGAATGTCGCTCAGGCTATTAAGGACGCTCTGGATGGGCCCGAACAGGAACACATACAAATAAGCTTCCGGCGGCATACAGCCCAACCTGACGGTACGGCTTTCTACGATGAGCCGTCCACACGAACGCGCTCTTTACTGTTCCTTGCTTTAGGGCTAGCAGTGGCATCCCGCGATGAACTTCCGTTATGGATACCTGAGAATGGCTTCGCCTCGCTCAATTTTCCTCTCGGCCCAGAACGCCGCGGTAGCCTGTCGACACGCACCACCCACCCTACCTACCTCCGCGATCTTAGCAATATATTGCAGCGTGTCGGTGCGCATGCTGATATTACTAATCCGTTTGAAGACCTGACAAAAGGAGAAATGTTTGCCAAAGTAGCCAAGCTCATCGGCAAAGAAAAGGCAGCCGACATACTTGGCATGACACACTCTTGTGCGAACACCGGACAGCGTAATTTTAAGATACCGGTCAAAACTCAATGCGGTGTTTGCTTCAGTTGCGTGGTACGGCGCGCATCCTTCGGGGCTGCGGGGCTGAAAGACCCGACAGTGTATATCGACCCGAAACAAGACGCGCGTCTTCCGGCTTGGCTTGCCGGAAAATCTATAGAACGAGCCGTTAAAGACCTGCTCGGCCGGGGCGTGCCAAAACATGAGGTGGCCGCCATGCATCTGCCCGACGATTACCCAGCATCCAAGGCGTTAAATCTGATAGAAAGTGGCTTCAAAGAACTCCAAGAGTATTACGCATGAGATTTTTACAGCAACTCGACGTCCATGCACACATAAACCCTTCCATACCAAGCGATGAGCTACGGCAGCTTGACGCAACTATCTTCGGCATGACACGCAGCTTAGATGAGGCCGAAGAAGTCCTGCGCAGGAACGACAGTAATGTTCTATGGGGTGTTGGCTGTCACCCGGGACTGGCAAAGGTGCAGAAAGGTTTTGACGCACAAAAGTTCTCTAGAACGATTGACAAAACAGCACTCGTAGGCGAAATCGGACTTGATGGCAAATCGCGCGTGGCACTAGATTTGCAGCTGAAGAATCTTGTATCCATCCTAAGCACCTTGCAACAAAAACCACGCATAGTCTCTATGCACAGCAGTTCGGCCACCGAAAAGCTGATACAAGCTTTGAAGGAAAACCCTAGCAAGGGCATTATTTTACACTGGTGGCTTGGCGACAGAAATCTTACGCAGCGTGCCTTATCGCTCGGTTGCTACTTTTCGCTCAACAACTCCTCACTAAGATATACGGAACTGATAAAGGATATTCCTATAAACCGCATCTTAACCGAAACGGACCATCCGTTTGGTGATCGCTGGGCTCCAGCTCCTCAGCGTCCTGGTAGCGTCAGTGATGTTGAAGCCGGGCTGGCTCGTTTGCACGGACTAGAGATTGGCGAAGTCAGGCGCCAAGTCTGGACAAATTTTGGATCTCTCGTTAAAGAGACAAACACCTATCAACTCTTGCCACAGAGCATACGTGCGGCTCTTGCTGCCGCAATCTAGCCGAGAACGGTGTACGCTTAATGTATGTACACCCATCTCAAAGATCGCCAGTATTACGAAGACACTACGATCGTCACACCGTAGAAATCTGTCGCAAGAACGAACAGATGCTGCTGGATGTCTTTTTGGCTGGCGTTGAGAAAACCTTACCAGAACTGGCTGAAAGCCCGGTAACAAAAGAAGGCCGTGATCCTATTGAGGAACTTGCCCGCGTACACCACACCTTCCACTATTTCTATATCGACTACAATGCCGGTGAACGTTGGGAAGATCGCGAGAAGACGATTGCCGAATGGATAGCAAAGGACGAGAGCAAAGACCAGCAGTTACAGAACGCCCGGCTTACCACAGAACCGGTATGCCAACATTGCGGTAAAACCGGCCTCAGAATCATTTCCAAGGATCTAATGCATCGGGGTGACGGCTACAAGTGGGATGACCCTGAAGAAGTGCTTATTATGCTGAGCTGTACCCATTGTGATAAGAACAGCGCATATTGGGAAGACGGCAGCCCTTGGGAGCGCATCCATACCTATTGCACCAAATGCAAAGCTATCATGAAAGAAAAGACCACAACCAAAGGCAAGGTCTTAACGACTGTATATAGCTGCCTGGCATGCGGCCACAGCTACAGTGACACCCTCGATTTGCGCCGCAAGCCAAAGCCGAAAGAGAAGCCCGACCCTGATTATGAGAAAGACAAGCTGCGCTTCTGCTACAACGAAGAGCAAGGCAAGGAGTTTCTAAAACAGAAGCAAAACGTGCTTGAAATGCAGCGTATCGTAAAGGGCTGGCAGGAGAAACGGGATAACCAGGAAACTTACGATGCCATTGCTGCTATAGACAAGGTCACCATACCCCAACTCTCCGAGCGCATCCGTCCAGCCGTAGAAAAGGCTGGATATACCGAATTTAGCCTCGATAAACCAGAGATGGGCAAAGATGTGTTTGTTGGCTTCAACTGTTTAGATAGTAAAAATGGCCGTGGGGATTATGATAGTCGAAACATTCTTAAGAAAACCATTGAGAAAGCTCTCGCGGATACTAACTGGCGACTGATGAGTGATGGAATTCACTATCGGCTCGGTTACCTGAGTGGACGGCTTCGTGCCTATGAACGAGAGGAAGATCTCAAAGGCTTGGTGCAGCGCAGCATGAAGTCAAAGAAGAAGCGAAAGCCAGATACGTCAGTAGCTGATCCAGCAAAATCATTTAAGACACCTGATGGAAGGGAAATAATATTCTAGTACTAAAGTTTTGAGGCAACAATCTTCTTTGAAGCATCAAATATGACAGGAATAATCTTTTTTCGAGATTTGTAGCCTTGAAAGAAGCCACTGACTTTGACAACATCTTCGCTTGAGTGGCATATAACTAGGTAAAAAGCATTATTATATCCAGCCGCATCCATATAGTGCGGTAGTTGCTTATCGATACCTCTTTCCACTAGGGCTAAGTTGCCGCCCAGTTTTACCTCGATCAGTACTTTTTCTCTATGGTTCTTAAAAAACTTAAAATCAATCTTCCCAGTCCCGAGGTCAGCCTCTCTTGAAATATCCATGCCCTTGTCTTTAAGGTATGTTGCAAAAAGTGAGTCTAGTAATATTTGAGTTTCAGTTTCCGTTATCGGTTTATCTTTATGCCAGAAGGATTTATGTAGTCCACGGTGTGATATTCGATGTGATATAAATTCTAGCATGTTCGATATATCATCTAACAAGCTAATCTGAGCCTTTTGCTTTTCGTATTGCACACGAATGTCCTTTGGTAGCAATTCTTTATAGTAATCAAAATCAATTCCCATCATATACTCAAGTGATGTGTCGCCAATACTACGGTAGTTACTTAGATCGGGTAGTAGTAAAAAATCACTGTCCTCGAAACAAAGCTCTTGGATGGTGCCTATGTCGTGTAAAAAATCTGCAAGATCATCAACTTTTTTCATTGCACCATCAAACATATCTTTTATCCGTAACTTTCCCCATAATTCCTTAACTGCTAACCTATCATCCTCGTTGTAATATATAGAATCGATTTGCACTTATCATTTTGCTCTCTAACCAGATGTTTTGGAAAGATACCCGGGAGCATTGAGTCTAATATATCGCCGCTATCATCATAAAAAATTTCTGCTTCCAGAAAAATACGGATCTTTCTATTGAAATACTCTACGAATTCGGTGTCGAATACTATCATAAGCTGTTCAAAAGTTGTATTTATTATAACACTAAATACAACAAGAGGCAAACACCCTTCTGCATTCATGAGACACTTGACGTTCGTGTCTCATTTGTCTCATTGTAAAGTGTTAGTCTTAATCTTTTGCCCAGGCCGGCTTTGTGTTCGTGTAACCAAAATAGTAGAGCTTAGAATCATCCCCGGCATCATAAATCCCGCAGAATAGGTCGCTCAGAAATACCCTGTATGTAATATCATCTTTGATCTTCTTGTAGTATTTATCAAAATTTATCTTGTAGCTGGATACCTGATGATGGTGCTTGCCGAAGCACTCATAAGAATTAGCAAATAGTTCCCGTAATTGCCTACCGGTTAGGTATTTTTCCTCGTAGCCAGCATAAACAGCTCTTTTCTCCATATATACATTATAGCCAAGTGGGTCTGGTACCAGACCCGTATGCTCAATAATTCGAGTCACGTTTGGTGTCGCATGAGTCCGGACACATGGGTCTGGTCCTAGACCTATATGCTCACCGTTAATAGGAAACCAGACGCTGACAGTTCTTGCCAGCGTCTGGTTCGAGAGAGTCAGACGTACTGTAAGTCTACTTAAGTGTACAGAAGATCAACCAACACTGCGCAGTGGCGCTCGTCGTAGCAGCTCCGGAAGTATTTCCAGCTGCGTCACGTGCACGAACTGTCACATCGTATTTAACGCCCTGTTGCATCTTAGTAAAGCCAAAAGTAGTTGACGTCGTCGTAAACTGCTCATTACCCTTTGCAGACTTAATGTCAACGACATAGTCTTTCACGCCAACATTATCTGTTGAAGGTCGCCAATTAAGTCGAAGTACGTACTGCATCCATTCAACGTTCAGTGAGCGAGTCAAGTTCGTCGGTACGCTCGGTGCTTGCCTGTCTGCTGAGGTTGATCCGCCATCATTCGACGAGCCACCAGAGTTGCCGCCTCGCCCTCCTCTGCCACCACGGTCGCCTCTACCAGAGCCGTCACTTGAGCCCGCATTCACGACCGTAAACGCCTTTTTCTCGCTCGTTGTGGTATTACCCTTGTTGTCAGTTGCCCTGACATAGACAGCATAGTTACCGGCTCGCAGCTCACGCATCCTCACAGAGTACGGCGCCGTGGTACTCGTTCCGAGCCATCTGTCATCCTGGTCATAGAAGGAGACCCTGTCTATTCCATCGCTATCCTTAGCCGTAACACTTACCGTGACCGTAGCAGGCGCGGTGTAGGTCTGGTTCAGGCTGCCGAAAGTTACTGTTGGTGAGCCATTTGGCTGTGAAGGCTCGCTCAGTGGAGGAGCTGGCGTACCGGGCTGTGTCACCCTGAAGGTTTGCTCATTGCTAGTGCTGTGCGCGCCCTTACGATCAATGGCACGCGCAGTTACCGTGTAAGTACCGGCTGGAATATTACTCCAGGTGTAGTTATATGGTGAGCGCGTTGCTTCCCCGAGCTTCGTACTACCGCGATAAAACTCAACCTTCTCTATTCCATCGCTATCACTGGCAGTTGCAGTTAGCGTTACACTGGCTGGCGCAACGTAGCTACTCTCAAGCCTACCGAGACTTACGACAGGAGGCGTGTTTGTTGAGCCACCACCAGTGCTGCCGCCTCCGCCACCGCCGGTATTACCACCACCGCCGCCTGTGTTACCATCACCCGAACCACTACCAAGCGCCCATACACGAACATAATCTACCTGTACAGTTTGCGGAGCATTAGATTGCCCACCCCACTCACCAGTCGTGTTATTGACAATTATATAGTGCGGTGAAGTCACGACACCATTCGTGTGAGTACCAACTGCTTTGCCATTATAGTAGTAGGTTAGCCTATTACGCTCGCGCTTAACACCAAAGGTGTGCCAACCACTATTTGTGGTCATTGGACAAGTAGAGCTGGTAGAACCGCCACTCCAATGATAGTTCCAGCAAGCTTCGCCGCCAAGAATTTCCATGATGTCAATCTCCCCATCACGTGGCCAGCTTTGACCATTGGTCCAGAATGCTGGCCAGTTGTAGCCACGACTACCTGTGCCTGGTATATACATGCGGGCTTCATAGTACCCTTCAGTAAAATTCTGAGCTCTAGTGTGTATTAGCGCGGATCGGTAGCTAGCCGTACGACCGCTTCGATCCTTACAGTTCGAATCTGTATTACGCTCTACCCTAAGGCTGAGTAGTCCTCCGGAGACTGAGATGTTTCTTGGGTCATAGCAGGAAGTTTCTGCTGAATTAACTGGTTGCGTTACCGAAGAGTCATTGGCACCAAACCAGTTCGGCTTCCAGACACTCGTATTGAGGCTGTTGCCATCAAAGTTATCCTCGAAAATCAAGCCACCGACACCAGTTACTTCACCCACAGGAGGAGCGGGCGCTGCCATAGAAAACTTATATGATACGAATGCGCCAACAAAAATAAATACCGTTGCAAAAACCGCCCATCGATTTCTGAGGATAGACCTTAATCTGTCCAAACCGGATGAAGAGGCCCTGGAGCTTCTTTTTTTACTGTTTGTTCTTGAACTTCGCTTATTTTGTGTTCTTCTTTGTGCGGGCATGTTACTACCTTTTTATTAGTATTATGTACATCATTACAAAAGCATGAGCATTTTTCAAGCTTTAGGGTGCTAAGTTATTAAAATTCATATCTATCAAGTAGCCTCGCTATAAAGCTTTGGTTAATTTGCCGCCATGCACTCCAGCCTCGAGTCATGCCCTGGCCTGTGTTTGAGTGCAGTATCTGCGTAACCTCCGCCTCAAACTGCTCAATACTCATAGCATCTGTAGGTATATCAACACTTAAATTCTCGGCATTTATCTTGGTATCTGTAGTCCACTCCAGTGTAGCCTTTTTATCATCGAGCGAGACTTTCGCCTTGGTCGGGTAGCGATGCTTTTTACTCACCCACAGCTCGAAGACTGGTTTGACGGACGCCTCCTTGTCAGCTTGCTTCTTAATTTGGTCGAGCTCTTTTTCTATGTCTTCAAACTTTATTTCACAGTCAGCTTTTACCCTTGAGAATGATTCAAGTTCGATAAAATCTTTGATAAATCGAACCCCAGCCTCTTGATTCAGGTCTAGCTTATAGTGATAACTACTATCGCCATCAATCGATTCGTCAGGCAGCTCTTCAGATGCAACTGCAAACTGATTGTTTTTAAAAATTTCTTTGACCCGCTTCTTGTCCTGTTCTGAGATGCGCAGATCCGTTAGCGCCTGCGTACATTTGCCCAAATCCTTATCTGTCTCAACAAGGCCGTACTTTGCAATACTTTGCCCGTCTATTTTAATCCACTGACCATCAATTTTCTGTATGAGCGGTCTCATCTCATCAGCCACTAATCTCATCTGAGGGTCCATGCGCACTATATCGTTGACAGTTTTTTGCACATCATTCAAGCGCAGATACATCGTATTGCCTGCAGCTACCACGCTACCCGACGCGCTTATATCAAGGAGCGGTCCGGCCTCGACACGCACTTTTGCGTTCATCGCACCATTTTCACCCACAAGCTTGGTATCCATATCAATCGTCAGCACAATCGGCTGACCGTTCTCCTCGAACTCAATCTTCATATTGCTGACAGCCTGCAGCGGCTTGCCGTCCAGCATATCAGTCATTGTATTGGCTAATGCGTCCGCCAGAACTTTTTCCGGTGAGTTGTTCATGATACTGATGTAGGCATATGCACTACCGCCAAGCCCGAGCAGGAGCACAGCAGCAACTGCTACGAACAACTTCTTGCCCGAGAAGCGTCGCTTCTGAGCGACTGTAGCCTGCGGCGTACTCGACATGAATGGCACACTACCCGGTTCTGCCTGATAGTGAGCGGGCTGAGTGTTGGTTGGGATTTGCTGCTGATCGGACGATGCTAAGTGATGAGATGGTGAACTGAAGCTAGTGGGCGCTACACCCTGCGGCCGACTATTAGCGGCAGGACTATGAGATAGCGATGCCGCCACGGGCGACGGGGCCGATGACGGCTGCCCAGGTGATGGGGTTCCAGACTCAGATATGGCACTGTCTACCGGTACATTAACTGGTGTCTGCTGAGGGCCGAATACCTGCGGCTGCTGCGGCACCGAGTCCGGCCCATGCCCCGGTGCATTATCTTGTTGTGGATTCATACGGTTCCTATGTTTTTATTTTGTACTTTGCTCTTATTAAAGAGTAACGGTTCATGATGTCAAGCTTAAGCCCTGCCACCAACGAACCGGTATATGCCAAGAATTGCTGTTAAGTATAGTATGCTTGGATATATAGCTCAGCTAACCAGTTAAGTAGATGTTGCTAGAAAATAATGCGTAAAAAATCCCCGCCCCCTCAAGAACCGCTGCCAAAAAATTATCACGCTATTACCACGTCATCTTACCAGCCAGCTGCTCGCAAAACCGCGAAACCAAAGAAGCAAAAACTCAAGAAAAAACGCTCGGTATGGAAACGCATGCTGCTGTTGATTCTTGCCATATGTCTTGGTTTGATACTCACCATTATCGCTTGGGACATACGTAATTTTTCAAATGCCAGCCAAAAGCTATTTGGTACCGACAACGCCTGGGAAGTGCTGCGGACACAACCGCTTAAAAGAGCTCCGAACGGACGGACAAATATCCTGCTCGTGGGCTACTCTATTGATGCACCCGGCCATGGTGGTGCTGATCTGACCGACTCGATACTCATCGTCAGCCTTGATCAGACTAAACAGTCTGGCTTTATGTTGAGCGTACCACGCGATCTCTACGTCGATATTCCGGGCTATGGCACCGCCAGGATAAACGAGGCACACCAGGCAGGTGAAGCCCTCGATTTCCGAGAAAGCGGGCGGCCGCGCGGTGGCATGGGCTTGTTACAAAAAGTTATCAGTGAGACGTTTGATATTGAACTGCACTACTACGCACTCATAAACTTCACTTCCGTCAAGGAGATTGTCGATGCGCTCGGCAGCATTGACGTCACCATCAATAATGAAGATCCACGCGGCATTTATGATCCTGCTTTTCCACCCGAACAGGGCGGCCCGCTCAAACTTGCAAACGGCACCCATACGATTGACGGCCAGACTGCTCTCCGATTGACCAGGGCACGCGGTGCCTCCTATGGCTCATACGGATTCCCCCGTTCCGACCATAACCGCACCCAACACCAGCAACAAGTATTTATGGCAATCAAACACAAACTGGACTGGAAACTGGTACTCGATCCGAGAACAAATGGAAAAATCTTTGATGCTGCTGGCGACAATATTAAAACAGACCTGACAATCGGTGAAGTCATCCCGTTTTATCGACTTCTGACGAACGTACCTAACGGTGACCTCAAACCCATATCGCTCAGTGACATCAACAAGCAAAATCTACTCACCGGCATTACGACGCCAAGCGGCCAGCAGGTACTTATACCCCGAGCTGGCATGGCCGATTACTCCGAGATTCAAGCTACCGTCAAGCAGCTCAGCCGATAGTTTTCAGCTGATACCTTCATGTCTCCTCCGATTCATCTGGCGGATGATAATCGGCCACGGTCGCATCAGTGGGGTCTAAGTTTGCTGCCGGCAGATCAAGTGCTGCCTGATCAATACCCTCATCATATGCTTCGTGTTCATCAATATTACTTTTGCTGTCATGTAGCTGATGCGTGTCAGGAAACTCATCCACTGCATCCCGTGGCTCAGAAAATGGCTTCGCACTATCTTGCGGTTGCTGCTGATCTTTCTGAATTGCCTTATGTGTTTCGTAATCTTCATCACCATGGTCTGGGTATGGCACGAAGCCATCATCTTGCTGTGTCATATATCACCTCCTTATTGTGCGAGCTCTGCTTTGAGCTCGCTGCTCCACATATCCATGAACCCGCGATAATCCTTCCCCGGGTACGCCAGAGCCAGGTGTGTGATACCTGCTTCGAGATACTTCTGGGCTTTTTGTATATGCACACCCGCATCAGGCCCGGCGTCTGCTTGCATGTCCTCTGGCTTGATCATGCTTGTTGCGGCTGCAAAATTAACTGGGTTCGGCAACTCAGCTTGAACTTTCCAGCCAGCTACCGAAAATCGGAAATTGTCATATAGCTCCTGGGCAGCCTTTTGCTTATTGTCGCCCCAGGCCAGGACAACTTGCGCCCAGACAGCCTGCTCCTCGCCCCCATTCTTAACATAAGTATTGACCATATTCTTATCGGCATCCGATACACATATACCGTCAGCCTTGGCAGCTGCCAGTCTGGTAGATGACGGCCCGCTCGCCGCCACAAAAATAGATAACGGATCTTTCGGAAGGTCAAATACTTTGGCGTCCTCGACGCTAAAGTAACTTCCTTCATATGACACGTACTTGCCGCTCCACAGCGCCTGCATGATATCAATCGCCTCTGCTAACATAGCATGACGAATATGTACCGCTGGCCAGCCGGCCCCGACAACGTGCTCGTTCAATCGCTCGCCCGCGCCAAGCCCCAGCGTAAACCTGCCCCCACTCAGCACGCCTACGGTAGCCGCCATCTGCGCGACAATTACCGGATGATAACGGACAATCGGGCAGGTCACCATGGTAGCCAGCTCTATAGTCTTAGTTGCTTGGGCGACGGCGCCCAGTACACTCCAGGCGAAAGCCGAATGCTGCTGTTCGGGCAACCACGGATGGTAGTGATCGGAAATGGCCAAGAAATCGAAACCAGCCTCTTCGGCCATAATCGCTTGCTCCACCAGACTGCGCGGATCATTCCCTTCACAGTACAACGTATAGCCAATCTTGGTCATGTCCAGACTCCCGTAGTTACCACTCTCATTATCGAGGTTCATGCAGCTGACGAGCAGTAAGATATCACACAGGTGCTGCGCGCTACTTCAAGTCCGGATCAATTTTGGCCGCCTGCTCCCTCGCTGATAGGTAGATCTTATGAATCGCACGTTTCGCTTCTTGCAGCCCTGTGTCTGCCCATTCAAAAGCGAATGACAGGATAAAAAACGCCAACAGGCTCACTAGTACACCTGGACCGGGTAGCGGCACGAGTACGATTCCCAGTGCTAGTAACGGGAATCCTATGAGGCCTATGAGTAGTTTCCGCAATGCAGTTTTAGTCTTCTTCATGGCGTCCTTTTTACGTCTTATCTGCTAAAGTTCCGAAAGTATAAACACAAATTCATGTGATGTGATGTGAAAAACTTCACAGTCGCGTCCGCCGATTTGCAGGATAGTAGGTGGGTAAATGCAAAAGGAGTGAGGCGCCATGACACAAACCCAAACAGCAGAAGCCCAAAAATATATCATGAGTTTGGCGTACCCATGTACGCGCGATGAACTCGCCAATCATATGCGTGCGCAAGGCGCTGATGCACAGGTAGTGCGAGCTATTCGCCAGCTACCCTACGACTACTTCACTAGCCCCTATGCCGTGCGTGATGCAATAAGTTCATAGATACAGCCAATACTACTTCTTCCCGCCCTAGCTACCCTAAGAGCTCGGTGGCAATTCTTACAGACCGCTGACTTGCCTTGCACTACAGTAGGCAATGCAAGGGAGATACGTAGCATGTCCAAGAATTCCTCCAGCTCCAGTGCCCAGGCTGACGAGGCCATGCAGGTACCTGGACAAATTCGCAAACACAAAGCCATGGATGAATCAGCTATTGAGTTGACCCAGACTATACAGAGCTCTCACGAAGTGCTCATTAAGGCGTCAACTGTTTTTCCGTTCACGCTCTTTCCTGACACTGTCACATTAGACCGTGCGAAGCTTACTATTTCACACCGTGAATTCTTCAGAACGGGAGAGGTTATGAGTATCCGTATCGAAGATATTCTCAATGTGACGGTCGATGTCGGGCCGTTTTTTGGCTCTCTGAAGATCTTTACCCGGTTCTTCAATGCCAACAAGCCGTATATGGTTAGCTTTCTACGACGCGACGACGCCCTTAGAATTAAGCGCATTTTGCAGGGCTATATAATCGCGTTGCAGAAGAATATAGACTGCTCGACGCTTCCTACTAAAGAGCTGGCAGATATGCTTCATGAGCTAGGTAAATAGACCAGTAGCGTAACATTTTGTCATTTTTGTTCCCCTCATGAAGCATAAGTATGTTATCGTGAAAGTGCAGTAATAAATTAAATACAAACAAGAGAGCAAATGCTCAAAAAAATCATTACCGAAACAACTGATGCGGTGGTCGCGGCCGTACAGGGCGTCGATGACATACTAGGAGCCATAACCGGTACCGTTAAAAATCAGGTAGTAAATGCCCTGCAGGGTGTTGGTGAAGTCGGTAGCACAACTGTCGAGTCCGTTGCATCCGTTGCTGACGGTGCGATTCGTGGCGCCGGCCAGGTTGGCACTTCCGTTACCGATACCGCCACCAATACTATGAGCGGCATCATTGGCGGCGTCACACAAGTTGGCGGTGACGTTATTTCTGGTATCCGTGGCGGTGCACAAGGCATTGTGCAGGGCGTTGCTGAAACTGGCGGCGATGTCGGGGAAGCAGCGGTTGCAGCTGTACAAGGAGCCATCAAGGCTGCCGGCGATACCGGCCAAGACACGACCGAAGCTGCCAAAGCAGCGGTTGGCGGGGCACTCGATGCAGCAACCAGCGTTGGCGGTGACGCAGCCTCAAAAGTGCGCGAAGCGCTCCTTTCGACCGCAGCCTTACCGCATGATGTAATCGAGTCAGCCATCAAAGGCCGCGACGACGAGCAATAAGTTTTACGCACCTCACACTCTGTCACCTCATCATTTCGCTATGGTGAGGTGACTTTATTATCTCTACAGTCTCGAGCCGGTATAATGTATATATGTTCTTCGTAAATACGCGTAAGCGATTAACTTCGAGTAACCTGTTTCTGCACTTGCTGCCCACCAGTGCCGTGCTCATCACCATACTCGGACTGACCTTTCTCGGCTGGCGCAATGCCGGTCAGGCCTTGGAGGATGAGCGAAGCGCAGCTGTTGAAAGTACCGTAAGTGAAACAAGCAACGATATCCTCGATCGCCTGGAGTCCTACCGACTCGTGTTATTCGGCGCAGCTGGGCTTTTTCTGTCGTCAGGTGATGTCTCGCGTGATGAGTGGAGTAAGTTTATCCAAAGCTTCAACCTCCAACATAACTATCCAGGCGTGCAGGGGCTCGGCTACATGACTAGTGGCCGTCGCAGCGAGCTACCGAAAATTATGCGCGATATTCACCGTGATGGCTTCGAAAATACGACGCTCCATCCCACTGATCATACTGGCGAGTATGCTATCACGACATATTTCGTACCGCAGCATGAACCGGGGCTGGGTTATAACATGATTTCGCACCCTGGTCGCAAGGCAGCTATCGCTGCCGCTAGAGAATCGGGTACCGCAACCATCAGCGACAAGGTCATTTATACCAAAACCGAAATGCCGTTTAGTGGCACCGGGTTCTCGATGTACTACCCAGTGGCAAGCTCTAACGAAGAATTGGACAAGGCGCCCACCGAGCGCAATATTCGGGGCTATGTGTTTGCGCCATTTTTGGCGGAAGGTTTTTTTGAAGCCGCCCTGCAGCACAATATCAGTAATGACTACGGGCTAAGAATCTACGACAACGGCCATGGTGATGAAAACTTGTTGTACCAAACCGCCAACTTTGCCTCCCTGAATAACGATACAGCCATCCGGCACACCGAGACCATGGAGCTTTTCGGCCAAACCTGGATTCTCGAATATCTGTTTTCACCCGATATCGTTGATACTACATCACGCAACCGGCCGCTGGCCGCCCTGGTTGCCGGTATCATGCTAAGCCTTCTTTTATCGGGCTTTGTTCTCACCCTACTGATCACGCGAACCAGAGTATTGGCCCACAACAAGCAGCTTGAGGTGCAATCCGCGAAAGATGAGTTACTCTCCCTCGCGTCACACCAGCTGCGCACACCGGCCACGTCCGTTAAGCAGTATCTCGGCATGGTGCTCGAAGGCTTTGCTGGTAAGCTTAACAGCCAGCAATCAACGCTGCTCGATAAAGCCTATGAGAGCAATGAGCGGCAGCTTCATATCATCAACGAGATACTCTACGTAGCTAAAATTGATGCACAGGGTATTGTCTTGACACCACGGCAATTAAACATCAATAAACTCTTACGTGAACTGACCCAGGAGCTTTCCGTTTCTGCCAAAAAGAGTAATCAGAAAATTCGCTTGGTTATGCCTAAAAAACAAGTCTACATAGAAGCTGACGAACACAGTCTGAGGATGGCAATTGAAAACCTCATTAGTAACGCGCTCAAATACTCCGAAGAGGGCACTACGACGACCGTCAAGCTAACGACAAACAACGACGAGGTGCAGATAGCCGTAAAAGACAAGGGTATCGGCATCGATCCCCAGGATATGCCGCTACTGTTTCAACGGTTTTCACGGATCCCTAATGAACTGTCGCGGCAAACAACTGGCAGCGGTATAGGCCTGTATCTCAGCCAACAGCTCGTCAAGCTACATAACGGCGATATCACGGTCGACTCTGCCAAGAACAAAGGTACGACATTTATTATTACATTACCGAAGACGCACAATCCGGCCGAACACCCGACTGACTAAAGCAGCACGTTCTGGACAGAGTGGGGTATAATGGAGTTGATGGCAACAATACTGATCGTAGAAGACGAACGAAATCTCAACGAAGCCTACCAGATGATACTGCAGCATCAGGGGCACGAAATCCTGGCCGCCTATGACGGCACAGAGGCACTAAAAATCACCGAGAAAGTAGAGCCGGATCTGATATTGTTGGATCTGCGTATGCCACAAATGGGCGGCGTGGAATTCTTGAAAAAGTATGATCTGAAAAAGCATCACCCCGATGTAAAGGTGGTGATATTCAGCAATCTCGATACCCAGCACGAGATTGATGAGGCTTATCGTCTAGGTGCTGAAAAGTATATGCTCAAAGCCTGGGCGTCTCCAAAAGAACTTATCCAGCTCGTGAACAGCCTACTCAAAACCAAAAAGAAGTAGTCCCCTGAAAGAGGAAACGAATATTATACGAATGACAGGTCTTTGAAGTTGTCTTCGCCTATACTTTGGATCAGCTTATCGCGATCAATGATGTATTCACGGCCTTTATACTTCAAAACACCCTGCTTCTTTAGCTTGACGAGCTCAGCAGCCGTCGTTTCGCGTGTGAGGCCAATCAGGTCAGCCACCATTTGCTGGGTGAGCTGGATGTTCACCCGTACTACGCCAGGTCTGATTTCATCACCATATACCTGGACCAGATAATACAGCGTGTAGAGCACTTTGTCAGATGCTTTGGGCTGCTCCAGGGCCGTAATGCGCATGAGCGCACCAGCATACTTGCTCAGGTAATGATTCGCGACTGTCTGCATGGCCACCGGACTTGAATTTATAAATTCATCAAACGCCTCACGTGATACGACATACATTTCACCATCGGTCTGGGCTTCGTAGTAATAAAAGGCGGATGCGACCTTTTTAAACGACCAGGTCGTCGGAAACATATCACCGGAGCGCTTGAAGGCCGCGATACGTTCGTCACCTTGGGCTGTGATATTGTACAATTTCACGATGCCTGATTTTATGAGGTACATGTTTCGCGGAACTTCGCCTTGGTACACCAAGATATTGCCCTGCCGGAACTTCTTGGTCATGAGCGTCTTTAGAAACGGCTGGAAAACTTCCTCTAGCAAATGTTTCTCCCCTGTTCGCTTAGCGATACACCTATTGTATAGCATTGAGAGTTTTCTGTCTGCTTTTAGAAAATCCGCGTGTAACGCGAGCATAATTGTAATGAATCTTACAGCTCGGGAGCAAATCGCTTTGTACTATAGAGGCATCACTTAATAAGGAGGTTTGCATGTTACTGTCAGAATCGGAACGAGATCGCAAGATAGACGACTTTTTAGCAAGGAAATTTCGACAGTTCGACATTGAGGATAATATGCCATCAGTCAGAGAAGTGCGATCATTCGGCGGCCTGCACAGCAAGTAGCAACCTTATAACACACTATTAGTTAGCGACAAATATATACCGGTAAATGTTTATAGAAATTATTATCTGGCTCCTGCTTGGAGCTTTGAGCGGCTGGATTGGCTACCTGGCCAGCAGAACCCCAGAGAAAGGCCATATCAGTATATTCCTGGGTATTGGCATGGTTGGTGGCGTAGTGGGTGGTGCAATCGCTGAACAAGCAGAACTCGCAGAAATTCCGGAATCTATCGATGCTGCTAGCAGTATCACTGCCTTATTCCTGTCAGCTGTCGTCGTCATCCTCTACAGCGTTATTGCCAGTATCATGAGAAAGCGTAGAACAAAGCGACGCTAAGCCTTTTACCTACTGACGCGCATCAACACGTATCGCAGCGGCTAGCTTGCGCTTGGCAAGTACGAGCTGCAGTGAAACAATCGTCAGCAATGCCAAGCCGAGTACGCAGGACTTCAGTAAGTGCGCCCGGCTGTTCATTACCAGCATCGTGCCGGACCCAAGCATGGCGAGTGTGGCCAGGCGGGCCGCACGCAACACAATTTGAGATGGTCTGAAGTATGCCGCGCTGGCCAGGCTGAGACTAGCGAGCGCTGCCGTAACGTGAAGAGCTATTATCATAAGCACTAGTATACAGCACGTGCCTCACGGTAGCCAGGCGTTAATCGAGATGAGCAAGGAAAAGGCCAGCAGCACGATAAGTGAATGCCGGAAAATGCGCCGGGCCCATACCGCCGCATTGGCTGCCCTGAAGCCCTGCACGCCAAGCCAGAGCCAGTACAGGCACAGTGCAGCCATGGACACAAGGTAGACGTAACCAGCGTAACCGGCGAAAGCGAGCGACAGCGCCGCAGCCGCAAACGCCACGAGGTATACCATAATGTGCTTTTTCGTATGCTCCACGCCCCTTACGACCGTAATCACTGGTACGCCGGCCGCCTCATACTCCTTACGCCGGTATACGGCAATCGAGTAAAACTCCGGCATCTGCCACAAAAAAAGAATCACGAACAAAATGACAGCCCCCAGGTCGATATCATTCGTGACCGCCACGTAGCCCGCCAAAATGGGGGCAGCACCGGACACGCTACCAACCAGCGTGCCGTGAATTGATAAGCGCTTGGATAGCATCCCATACAGCACGACGTACGTTATAAAACCAGCCAGCCCAATAGCGACGACTAACATGTTGACCCAAGCATATAAGATTGCTAGACCTAGGACACCGAGTACGATGGAGAATATCACCGCACCACGCCCACTCACCTCGCCAGCGATCAACGGTCGTGTTTTGGTACGCTCCATCTTTTGGTCAATATCTTGGTCCAGGAAATTGTTAATCACACAGGCTGATGCAATGACCAGTGTCGTGCCAATAAGCGTCGCTGCAAACAACTGCCAGTCGACCGACCCCTTGCTAGCCAACAGGAAGCCAGCCGCGGCCGTCAGCACGTTTCCGTACAAAACGCCCGGTTTGGTTAACCGATAATACGCGCTAATCGTTCCCTTGCTCAAAAGCCCTTATAACTTTCTTGCATCATATGCTCGTCCATCTCATGAGCAGGCATTTCCGGCATCATGTTGTAGTTGAGGTTATGCATAATCCACAGACTGGCAATCACAATGATCGACAAGACGGCACTCATAAACAACAGCGTCCACAGGCTCCAACGCGGCTTCGACTCACTGCTCAGGTGCAGGAAGTAGTAGAGTTGGACAGCGACCTGCAGCAGAGCCAGTACGGTGATGTAGGCCAACAGCTCGCCACCCGTCAGCAGCTCTTGGGTAACCGCCACGTAGGCTGACACGGTAAGCGCCACTGACCAGCAAAAACCGGTGACATATAACCGGAGAACCGGATCGGTAGTTTTCTGCTTACGCGTCATGAGGCGGCTCCAAGTAAGTATACGAACGTAAAGATAAATATCCAGATAATATCAAGGAAGTGCCAGAACATACCCAGCATGGCAAGTCGCTTCGGCAGCGAGCCGCCGAAACCCTTTTGCAGCATCTGTACGATCAGTACGGTGAGCCAGATTATACCAGCAATGATGTGCAAGCCGTGGGTGCCGACGAGCGTAAAGAACGCAGACAGAAAGGCGCTCTGCCGCCAGTCATGGCCAGCCTGAACCAGCTCCTTAAACTCGTAGAACTCAAGACTTACGAACAATATTCCGAGCACTAAAGTCGCCACTGCCCACAGCAGCGATTGTCGCTGCTTGCCTCTCGACACAGTCAGCACGGCCATGCCAATGGTAAAGCTGCTCGTCAGCAGTACGAGCGTCTCGGTCAGCACGAATGGCAAGCTAAAAAGATCTCCGCTTGAGGGGCCGCCGAAAGTTCCATGTCGAAGCACGATGAACGTCGCGAACAGGCTCGCGAATAGAATACAGTCGGTCATAAGGTATACCCAGAGACCGAACGCTGACTTATCATCTACGGAGCTAGGCGCCTGTACCTGACTCATGCAAACCGCCTTTTCTGCGTTTTATCCAGCTTAGCAAGCTCCTCAGCCGTAATGGTGTACTCGGTATTCTCCATAGTCAAGCGTCGTATTAGTAGTACAATCAGTACCACAAGGCTCAGCGACACCAACCACCATATATGCCATACCACCGCGAAACCAAAAACCAGCGCCGCACCGGCAATCAGCACGCCATCACCTGTATTTTTGGGCAGGTGGATGTCTTGGTACTTCGGGCTGACTGGTTTTGCCTGCCGCTGCTTCATGGCCCAAAATGCGTCACGCTCGCTAACCGTTGGTAGCTCCGCAAAGTTATAAAACGGCGCCGGAGACGGCAGTGACCACTCCAGCGTTCGACCGTCCCATGGATCACCGGTCTTGTCCGGGTTCTCTTTGCGCTTCCAAATACCATGCGCCACCTGCAGCAGCTGCAGGCCGATGCCCGCTACAATCACCAGCGCGCCAATCGCTGCCACAATGAAGAGCGGCTGCCAGCTCGCCGACTCGTAGTGATCCAGCCGCCGAGTCGCACCCATCAACCCCAAGATGTATAGCGGACCGAAAGCCAGCACAAAGCCCACAACCCAGCACCAGGCGGCTGCCTTACCAAGAAATTCATTGAGCTTAAAGCCGGTAATTTTCGGGAACCAGTAAGCCAGACCGGCAAAGTAGCCGAACACGACACCGCCAATGATCATGTTATGGAAGTGCGCCACGAGGAACAAGCTGTTATGTACCTGGAAATCAATCCCCGGCACGGCCAGCAGCACACCCGTCAGCCCACCTATGGTAAAGGTATAGATGAACCCCATAAACCAGACCATTGGCGAAGCAAATGAAATCCGCCCACGGAACATGGTAAACAGCCAGTTAAATACTTTGACGCCGGTCGGTATAGCGATAATCATCGTCATAATACCGAAAAAGGCGTTCACGTTGGCGCCCGCGCCCATGGTGAAGAAGTGGTGCAGCCAAACAATGAACGACAGGAGCGCAATTGATGTCAGTGCAAAAACCATCGTGGCATAGCCGAACAGCCGCTTACGGGAAAAGGTAGCCACGATTTCCGAGAAAATTCCAAAAGCCGGCAAAATCAATATGTAGACTTCTGGGTGTCCCCATGCCCAAATCAGGTTGACGTACATCATGGGGTTGCCACCATGACTGGATGTAAAGAAATGCATGCCCATCGTCCTATCAAGCGCCAGCATGGCGAGTGTGGCCGTCAGAATCGGGAAGGCAAACAGGATCATCAACATGGTCGTCAGCACGCTCCAGGTGAACATGGGCATCTTCATGAGTGTCATACCAGGAGCCCGCATCTTAATAATCGTCACGAAAAAGTTGACGCCAGACAATAAGGTACCGATACCAGCTATCTGCAGGGCCCATATCCAATAGTCAACTCCGACACCAGGACTGTACTCGAGACCAGAAAGCGGCGGGTAGGCCAGCCAGCCAGCAACTGAAAACTCACCAATCACCAGCGAGATGTTAATCAGCACCATGCCGGCTGCGAACAGCCAAAAGCTCACGGAATTCATAAACGGAAATGCGACGTCACGGGCACCAATCTGCAGCGGTACGATCAGGTTAATGATGCCGAACATCAATCCCATAGCTACGAAAAAGATCATGATTGTGCCATGAGCAGAGAATACTTGCTGAAAAGTGTCAGATGACACAATCCCCGACGCGTCGCCGGCAGCCAGCGCCTGCTGTGCACGCATCATCAGCGCATCAGCCACACCGCGCAGCAGCATCAATACGGCCACCACGATATACATTACGCCAATTTTTTTATGGTCTAATGAGGTCAACCACTCCCGCCACAGCCAGCCAAGCTTTTTGAAATATATCAGAGCAGTGAGCATCCCGACTGCCGACACAGTCATCATAACCGCGCCGCCGATAGTTATCGGATCATCAGGTAAGGCGTTCAGGCTGAGTCGTCCTAGCATATATCCCCTAGTGCTGGTGTCCACTGTTTATTTCATGGCCGGCATGATTCGCGTGTTCATCCGTCTCACCATCCGGCTGCATGGTGTGGTCCATGTACTTCATGACTATTGTATCATACAAGTCGTGGTCCGCAGCAGAGTAGGTGGTAACGGGATGCTTACTGGTTGGCTGGGCCAGTTTGGCGTACTCCTCATGATCCAATGTCGCCGTACCACGCTTAACTGATGCTACCCATTCGTCAAATTCAACACGGGTTGTCGCCCGCACCTTGAACCGCATGCTTGCAAAGCCTTCGCCGCTTATATTTGAGGATACGCCGTCGTACTCACCGATCTCGTCGGCCTGCAGGTGCAACTTGGTCACCATGCCATTCATGGCATACACTTGTCCGCCCAGCTTAGGGATCCAAAATGAGTTCATCGGTGCATCAGCCGCTATCTCAAAGTTTATCGGCGTCTTTTCTGGGACTTGGATGTAGTTGACGGTAGCAATATTCTGGTCCGGATAAATAAACAGCCACTTCCACTGCAGTGCTACGACCTGGATGGTGACTGGCGGCGTATCAGTTTCTAGCGGTTTATACGGATCGAGATCGTGGGTGGTTCGCCAGGTGACTATCGACAAAATGATAATAATGACAATCGGTATACCCCACCAAACGGCTTCAAGCCAGTGGTTCTTATCCCAGTCAGGCCGGTAGGCAGCTTTCTTGTTGCCCTCCCGGTACCTATAGGCAAAGGTAGCCGTCATAATGAACACCGGCACTACCACGATCATACCGAGAAGCGTGGCAAAGACTAGCAAGTTACGCTGCTTTTCCGCAATCGTACCGCTTGGGTTAAGTATGGCGATATCATTTATGCGGATCAGGTAGGCAAAAAGAGTAGCAATACCTGCGAACAGCAGTATTGGCAATAGAATCTTCAGTCTTTTGTTCATAGCGCTTACGATTCAAGCATAGCATAACCGCGCGCGTAAAAAATGATACTGTAGCACCCCGGCCTGTGATACAATAGCAACATAAGCAAAAAGGAATCTCTCTATGGCCAAAAAACAACCCCTTAGCCACGCTGGTGCACGCATTTGGGCGCTACTCCGCATCGCACTGGGTGTAACTTTTCTGTGGCCCTTTTTCGATAAGCTAATCGGGCTCGGCTTTTCAACCTGCCGTGATGAGGCCACCAACACCGTTACCACTATGTGCTCCAAGGCGTGGCTGGAAGGCGGATCGCCGACGCTTGGTTTCCTTAAGTTCGGCACCAAGGGGCCGTTGGCTGAATTTTACCAAAGCCTCGCTGGCAACCCGCTCATAGACGGGCTATTCATGTTCGGCTTACTGCTTATTGGCGTTGCCCTCATACTGGGTATCGGCATCCGTTTAGCTACCACGACTGGTGCACTGCTGCTCTTCATGATGTGGACAGCCGCGCTGCCACCAGAAAATAATCCGATTGTAGACGACCATATTATCTACATATTGGTTTTGGCAGGTATTTATCGCACGAATGACAGGCAAGCCTGGGGCTTCAGGAACTGGTGGGTTAAACAACCAATCGTCAAGAAACTGCCCATCCTTGAATAGCAACTTACGCGTACGCTCACTGCAATGAGCCGGCATGCCTGTGCCGAGAACTGACGCCAGCGTCCCGGTCGCTTAGAAGTTTTTTCGGAAATGCTTAGTGGTATACGCCCACGTCGCGTCAGCTTTCTTATTGGGATTAAATATGCCCTGCGGGTCAAAAATGCCTTTGAGTTCCTTGAAGTAGCCGACGATTTTCTCCCCATACATCTGCTCCAACCACGGTCCGCGGATCAGCCCATCGTTGTGCTCGCCGCTTAAACTGCCACCGTAGCTCAGGACTAGCTCGTTGACTTCTTTCATGGCCGGGAGAATCGTATCGCGCTCGGCCTTATTCTCAATATTCATGAGTGGAATGATATGAAAATTACCATCACCCATGTGTCCGGCAATGGTCGCAAACAGTTTATACTTCTTGATAATTCTACGAATCTTTGGCAAAAAATCCGCTAGATGTTCCGGATTGACGACCAGATCATCAATAAACGGTGCCGTGTGCTTGTCTTTGACTTTGCTGCGTAAAATCTGGAAACTGTAGCGCCGCATAATCCAGAACTTTTCACCCTGCCGCTCGTACGGTGCTTCCTCGAAACCACTAATACCGTAGTACGACCGCTTCTCGTCGAGTTCTTTGCGCAGCGCATGAATCTTATCTTTGATTTCTTCTGGATTATCTCCCTTAATGGACACCATGAGCACCAACCGCGGCACCCCGCGCAAAAGCAGCAGGGCGTCCGGAATCAATCGGATAACGAGATTGAGAAACTTAACCGGTCCGAGAAACTTTAAGAAATACGGCATAAAGCGGATGGAGAGGATCAGTGTATTATCGTCGAATGATTCGAACCGCGATGGCTTTTTATCAGCAATCACCTTGATGAGCTCACCGAGCCGCTTCATATCTTTGACAAAAACCACCAGCAAGCCCTCGTCCGACCGGGCATGCGTCACGCGGAATTCGATGTCTGTCACGAATCCGAGTGTCCCCTGCCCGCCAACAATTGCTTTCGTCAGGTCAAATATGCCAGTCTCGCGGTCCCAAACATCCCATAAGTTGTAACCGGTAGCGTTTTTGCTCACCTTAGGCTTAGCAGCCTTTATCTCATCGTAGTTTTTGTCGACCAGCTCGAAGACTTTTCGGTAGACTTCACCTTCAAAGTCTTTTTGCTTCATCTTCTTATCCAGCTCCGCTTTGGTAATCGGGCCGACTTTTCGCGCCTTGCCGTCAGCAAAGACAAACTCCAGCTCATTCACAAAATTTGCTGTCTGGCCGAACTCGATAGACTTTTCACCACCCGAGTTGTTATTCACCATGCCACCGACTGTACAGAGATCGCGCGACGCCGGATAAGTCGGCATCAACACACCCTTCTCCTTAGCGCGCGCATCAAAATCTCTAAAGTATACTCCGGGCTGCACCTGTGCCGACTCTTGGCCGATGCGCTCAATCTCGTTGAAATACTTCTTGAAATCGACAATCACCGATTCATTTATAGCGCCCCCCGACATATCGGTACCAGCGCTGCGGGCCGTCAGGGACAGATTCTTAATCTCCGTCTTTGCCTGCTTGGCCACCGCCACGAGGCGCTCGACATCCTCAGCATGCTTCGGCGCCACAACCAGTTCCGGCCTAATCTCGAACATCGAAGCATCGTGACTGTATAGGTCACGCAGTTCGCTTGAATTATCTATATCACCCTCAAAGCCAGCCTTTTTGAGCGCGTCAATAAATGTCTGCATGTTTGTCATTTTTCTCCTATAGCTTTAGCGATATGGTACCATATCAGGGAAATCTTTAATAGGAACAGTAATAGGCCCTTGAGCAAAAAAAACATAGTTATCATTGGTGGCGGCTTCGGCGGCATCAAGGCCGCCCTGGAGCTGGTGAACGATCCCGGGTTCCATGTCACCCTGATTGCCGCCCATGCCGATTTTCGTATTTATGGCACGCTGTACCGGGTAGCGACTGGCGGCAGCCTGAAGGTATCCAGTGTGCCGCTCACGGAAATCTTTGCCGGCAAGAAAATCGACATCATTATCGATAAGGCTACTAAGCTTGATCGAGAGGCTCGTACGGTTACGACTGAGAGCGGTCAGACCCTCAGCTACAACGCGCTCATCTGTGCGCTGGGCGTTACGACCAACTACTTTGGCATCAAAGGCTTGGAAGAGTTCTCCTTTGGCATCAAATCACCTGCCGAGGCCGAGAAACTCAAAGAACACCTGCACCATCAGTTAACTGATGAAGGTAAAATTGATCTCAACTATGTCGTCGTCGGCGGTGGCCCGACCGGTGTAGAGCTGGCCGGAGCACTTCCTTCCTATATCAGAAAAATCAGCGAACAGCACGGTCTGCCGAAACGGAAAGTACGGGTAGAGCTCATTGAAGCATCACCGCGCATCTTACCCCGTATGCCGAAGGATATCTCCTACACCGTTAAGCGTCACTTGCAGAAGGAAGGCGTGCGCGTCATGACTAGCAGGGCCGTACAGGCGCAAACTGCCGAAGCTTTGCTCGTCAACGGCAGGCCCATACAGAGCCAAACGGTTATCTGGACCGCTGGCGTGACCAATAACCCTTTCTTCACAGCGCAAGGATTCCAGCTGGCCGCCAACCGCAAAGTCCGCGTCGACCAGTTCCTGCAAGCAGAGCCCGGCATCTACGTCATAGGCGACAATGCCGATACGCCCTACAGCGGCATGGCGCAGGTTGCGCTGGATGACGGAAAATATGTCGCCCAAAATCTCCGGCGTATTGCACGCGGCGACGACCCCAAACCGTATCAAGCTAAAAAACCTATCTACGTCATGCCCGCGGGTCCGCGCTGGGCAGCTGTCCTGTGGGGCAAGTTCCGGATATACGGTATCCTCGGCTGGTGGTTACGTCGGGCAGCCGATTTCATCGCTTACCACGACTACGAGCCTTGGTACTCGGCCATACAGCGCTGGCTAGCCGAGGACGATGAAGAAGAGAACTGCATTACCTGCGACGCCAAACTTGCCCGCGTCATGTACGAGTCCGGCGAAATCTAGCAGCATATCGTAATAAGCTACGACGAATCTACACCCTCAGCCCTATCGCGTGGTGCACGTGGCCAGATAATTTTAGCTATGACATCATCGAAATCCAGCCAGCCGAACTGGCGGCTATCGGAACTGTCGGCCTCATGATCACCAACGACATACAACTTCTTACCCCTGATAGCAGTAATGCGTTTTATCTTCTCTTTGCCATTATGGAAAAATATAACCACATCGCCCGGTTTCAGCCGCGCAAACCATCGCCAGCCATACACCAGCGTACCCGGTGGCAGAACCGGCAACATACTATGCCCACTAATCTGACGGATAGTGACGGGCAGCTTACGACTTGGTCGCTTTGAAGATTTCGGCGATTTCATCGATCATCTCCAACAACTTCTGGCCCTCTTCGGGCTCCAAGTGATGCTTGCACTCACTCGCCTGCTTGATGGCTCGCCAGAATTTGTCATGCAGATCAGGATACTTTTCCAGATGCTCTGGCTTAAAGTAGTCTGCCCACAGCACCATAAGGTGGTGCTTTACCAGCTCAGCACGCTCTTCTTTGATAATAATTGCCCGGGTTTTGTTATGGTCATCCAGCCCCGGATACTTATCCATGATGGCCTTCACGCTCTCCGCCTCAATGCGTGCTTGCGCCGGATCATAGACGCCACAGGGCAAATCGCAGTGTGCATACACCGGCTTAATAAATCCCGAAATTAGCTTAAACATAACCCCTCCTCAGTTACCTTTTCAGTATAGCAACTACCGCTGAATATTTTCTGTAATCGAAGTTACTTCTTTTGCGCGTCGGCTTGCTCACGGCGCCAGGCTTCAATGGCAGCGTGATTACCACTGAGGAGCACTTCGGGCACTTTCATGCCACGAAACTCCTCTGGCCGGGTGTATTGCGGAAACTCCAGGTTATCTCCGTGGCTAAAGCTCTCTATCTCAGCGCTCATTTCACCGCCGAGTACGCCGGGAATTAAACGGACTACCGCGTCCACTATCACCATAGCTGCCAGCTCTCCGCCTGTTAGCACATAGTCGCCGATACTAATTTGTCGATCCACCAGCGTCGTAATGCGTTCGTCGTACCCTTCGTACCGCCCGCAAATGATAATCATACCCCTGTTTTCGCCAGCTATTTCTCGCGCCCGCTGCTGCGTAAACCTATCGCCACGTGGTGTCATGAGGTATACCAACGCGCCTGGGTCCTGCGCCTTGGCATGCTCGACAGCCGCAAATAACGGCTCAGGCTTCAGCAGCATACCGTCGCCGCCGCCATACGGGGTATCGTCAACTGTCTTGCGCGGTCCTAAGCCAAATTCACGCAAATTAACGTAGTCGTATTCAGCCAGCCCCTTGTCTTTCGCCTTCCAGAGCATGGATGTCTCCAGCACGGGCGCGAACATTTCTGGAAACAAGCTGATAATCTGTATTTTCATAGTCATATCTTATCCTATAAAACCACTAAAACCCGGTGGTACCCGGGTTTTAGTGTCACATAAAGCTCCCACATATAGTGGCTCGCAATGAGCTTATCGAGTGTTTGTTTTTGAAAGTTCTTGATCTTTGTATAGACCAGAAATAACTCTACAGCATGAGCGCTTCGTTTGCAAGCGTCAATTTAGATATCCAGGTCGTCAAGATCTTCGAGCTCTTTACGGGTATTCTTTACGACGTCACTTTCGGCTGGCTCTTCCTCAGCCTCTGGCTCACTACCTGTGTCCGGCGCTGAAGTCACCGTGCCGGTCGTATCGACAATCTTCAGATTATAACGGGCATCATTTTTGGTACCAAGTGCCCGTAGTAACGTTCGCAGACTCTGGGCGGTTGCGCCGCGCTTACCGATAACTCGGCCGAGGTCTTCACCGTCGACTGTAAGTTCCAAAAGTACGCCTTTTTCATCTATGCGCCGCTCGATTTGAACAGCATCTGGATTGCTAACGAGTGACTTGACAATAAACTCTACGAATTGTTGATCAATTGTGCTCATGTGCGGTCGGTCCTCCATTACAGTCTTCCCCATTATACACCACGCGCCCGTAAGGCAAGACGGCACATAAAAAAGCCCCGTGTTTTTCGGCGGGGCTTTTATGTATCAGCGGCAAGGTAAGTGCTTGCTTTAAGCTTCCTGCTTTTCTTCTGCGTCGACAGCCGCCTCCTCAGCTGGCGCCTCGGCTGGCTCTTCTGCGACCGGCTCTTCTTTCGGCTGGTTCTTGCGCAGTTTTTCTACATTCTTAATGGCACGCTGCTTCTTTGCCTCGAGCTTAACCCAGTTAGGCAGCTTCACGCCCTCACTCTTGAGCAGGCGAGCCGCACGGTCAGATGGCTGGGCACCATGCTCTAGGTAAAACGATGCCTTCTCCTTATCGATGACGGCTGTCTTGGTGTGTGGATTATAGTGGCCTAGGAGCGCCACCACACGGCCACTGCTAGGGGTCCGGCGTGAGTCTTGAACGACGACGCGGAATTGAGCGTGACCCTTACGGCCAGTACGCTGCATACGAATGACTAACATTTCGTTAACTTCTCTCTTCCCTTTAAGGTGTTACTAAATACCGGCTAAGTCTACAGTCTTTGACCTCTGTTGTCAAGAAGCCTTCGCTTTAAGGGACCGGAGTGCAGCTTCGGCAGCAGCAACCTGAGCGTTTTGCTTGCTGGGGCCTGAGCCCTTGCCCCGAAGGCCGCCGTCGACAAACACCCCGACCGTAAAGATTTTTTCATGATCCGGCCCCTCCTCACCGAGTACTTTGTACTGCGGCGTGTGACCCTCCTGGCTCTGAACAATCTCTTGCAGGTGTGACTTAGGATCCATCCAAGAACCAGTCTGTAGGATCTCTTCAAAGGTGACTAAAAGATTCTTTTCAATGAATGCCTTGGCAGCATCATATCCCTGGTCTAGGTACAGAGCACCAATAACTGCCTCGAACGCATTAGCCAAAATTTGCGCCCTGGCCCGCGGCGTACCGCGCTTCTCGCCACGACTCAGCCTGAGTAACGGCTCAAAATCAAGCTTGGCCGCCGCGGCGCCAATACTCTCCGTACGCACCAAGGCGCTGCGCCAGTTTGTTAGCACCCCTTCAGGCTCTGTAAAGTTGGCATATAGGTACTCGGTCACGACCAGCTCTAGCACCGCGTCACCGAGAAATTCTAGCCGCTCGTTATGCTCACGAGCCGTTTTTTTATGCTCGTTGACATACGATCGATGCGTAAAGGCCGTCACCAGCAACTCAAGCTGCTGAAATGTGACCCCTAGCTTTTCTTGTGCAAATGTCTGGTATTTACTAAAGTCCATGCTTTTCTTATAGTCCGGCTTGGCGAATTTTCTTCAGTCCCAACAGTATTATCTTGCCAATATCTTCGTACTCGATCTTGTCTAACGCCTGGGCAGCAGGGAACCACTTGATGCCATTCATCCAGTCTTCTGGCTGCAACTTATCGGTGTCACCCCGCCCCTGCACCAGGAATATCTCGGTCGTCATCAGCACCAGACTGGTGCCACGCCGGTAGCGAAAGTTAATCTTACCCAGCCAGTTCAGCACTTTTATTTCCTGCAAACCCGTCTCTTCACGGATTTCACGCTCGGCCGTTTCCTTGGCTGATTCGCCCTCCTCGATGTGACCCTTAGGAATAGTCCAGCGATCCTTGGCATCTTGAATCAACAGGATTTCAATATCATTACTCTTTTGATTGCGACGGAAAATAATGCCCCCGGCGGTCGGCTCGCGGACTACTTCGCTAATTGCAGGGCGCCGTTTATTAACAAACTTTTTGATGCCCTGAATCGGCTTCTGGATGCCCTGGAAGGGCTTTGGTCGCTTCGGTTTCTTCATGCTTTTTCGACTTTCTTCGGTGTATCAGGCGACGGCTCTTTATCCGTGCCGCCAGCGTGTTCTTTGAACAGCGTGCCGAGCACGCCGTTGACGAACTTGCTGGAGTTCTCGCCGCCAAAACTCTTGGCCAGTTCGACAGCTTCGTTAATAACGACTTTGGGCGGTACATTGTCTCCGAACAGCAGTTCGTACGCGCCCATTCGGAGCACAATACGGTCCATACGTGCTATCTGATCAATCGGCCACTCGGGCGCTATTGGCTGGAGAACTTTATCCAGCTCCGCCCGTTTTGCATCGACGCCTTGTACCAGGTTCGCGATAAATTCCTGGTCCTCGACCATGTCTTTATAGCGACTGATATTCCTGGCCAAGACCACCTCGAGCTTAAACGCCTTATCCTGACATTCAATACGAAACTCTTGCTCGTACAGCGTTTGCAGTGCGATGATGCGTCCGAGGTGGCGGTTCGATGCCATATTGTTAATTCCTTGTTTAGAGGTGTATCACGTATCAGTATACGCTACTGATACAAAACGCTTAAGCAGCTTTTTTACCAGTTTCGCGCTTCGTGGTGCGCACTTTTACTGGCGACTTAGCGTTGACGGCCCGCGCTAGCTTAAGCACCAAATGGCTGCGGCGAGCACCAGTGCGACGCGGGGTGGTTCGTTTCTTAGGCTTACCCATACGTAAACATAACTCCTGTTTCTTGGTTTAATCCGACAAATATTGCATCTCATTCTAGCGCAAAAACAGATATAACTCAAGGGCTAATCAGAGGATAGCTATTGACAAAAACGTATTATTTTGATATAATTCAGTTTATGAATCGTCATGATCGCATTACTGGTTATAGAGCAGAGTCGAGTATCCTTGACCGGATACTCGACCACCCGCGCGCTATCGTTGTCGGCATCGCAGCCGCTGGCGTAGCTATCGTGGGCCTTACCCATTTAGAGGAGTCGCACCAGGCTCGACTGGACGAGATCCAAGCTTGTGTCGATGAGGAACTAGGACCTGGCGTTCATCAGGTTACAGACCATCCTGAGACCCGAAGGGTACTCAAGCCCGAAGAGCATTATGAACTCATAGATGCCTGCCAGAAAGAGGTGGTCGCGGCTAATAGCACAGGAGGTTAAGCGTATGAATCTTTTTAACCGCAAAAAAGAACCAAAACTAATCGAGGGTCTGACGGACCCAATCAGTCACGTGCGAAAAGCACCGTACGACTGGGCGGTTGATGCGCCTGATCTTGCACCGGAGCATGACGCAGCATACAACGAAGCGCAGCAGGCTACTGTTGAGCAGCAGTCAAATGTCATCAACATAGCAGACTACGCTGGCAAGACTGCCCTAGAGGGTACTAAGCAGGACTTTGTGCGAGCAGACGACACTATCGATCCATCAGTCGTGAACCACATCCAAGAGCTACCGCCAGAATTGCAAAATCCCAGCGAGTAGCCATAGCCTCCTAGCTAACGACGAAGTTCACCAACCGGCCCGGGACATAAATCTCCCGGGTTATTTCTTTGCCTGCTAGGTACTGTGCAACTTTCTCGTTTGCCTTCGCTCCAGCTATCACTGATTCTTGGTCGGCATACTGCGCTACCTCTATTTCTGCACGCACCTTGCCGTTTACCTGCACGACAACTTTCATCGCATCTTGGGCGAGCAGCTCATTGTCCCACGCTGGCCACTCACTGACATGCACTGACTGGCTATGCCCTAAATTATGCCAGAGCTCTTCGGCAATGTGAGGCGCGAACGGAGCAAGCAACTGTACTAGCGCGGTCAAAGCAGTTTTCCACGAAGCGGTATCACTAAAACCCTTGTCCGCCTTAATCTTGTACAGCTCGTTCGTCAGCTCCATAAGGGCAGCGACCGCTGTATTGAAGCCCATGTCGTGCATATCTTCAGTAACACGCTTTATAGTCTTGTGAGCGCTCGCAACAACCTCTGGCTGGCTGTCTTCTGCGTGGTCCGCTTCCAGGAACTCATGCACTAACACCCAAACCCGCTGCAGGAAACGGAAACAGCCGCCAAGCCCCTCTACACTCCAGGCAGCCTCTTGATTCCATGGCCCTATGAATAGCTCCATCAAGCGCACTGAATCTGCGCCGTAACCTTGTTCAATGAGCTCATCCGGTGCAATAACATTTCCCCAACTCTTACTCATCTTGCGGCCATCTGGGGCTAAAATCATACCTTGGTTGCGCAGAGCCTTGAACGGCTCATCAAATTCAATGAGCCCAGCATCAAACATCACTTTGGTCCACATTCGTGCATACAGCAGGTGCATTACCGCATGCTCGGCGCCTCCAATATAGTCGTCTACCGGCAGCCAGAACTTGACCTTCTCTTTACTAAACGGCTCCTCATCGTTGTGCGGATCGGCAAAACGTAAGAAATACCAACTTGAACAGGCAAACCCGTCCATGGTGTCCGTTTCCCGCTTTGCCGGACCACCGCACTGCGGGCAAGTAGTATTTACCCAATCATGTACGCTGGCAAGTACGCTCGTACCTTCACCTGTCGGCTGATAGCTCTCAACATCTGGCAGCTCAACGGGCAGCTGCTCATCCGGAACTGCCACAGCCCCGTCTTTCTCGCAATGCACTATAGGAATCGGCGCGCCCCAGTACCTTTGGCGCGATATCAGCCAATCACGAATTTTGTAGTTTACCTTTTCGTTCGCCAGTCCTTGCGTAGCTAAGTCGGCCACTACCTTTTCGCGCATATCTGAAGTTCGCATACCATCGTACTGACCGGAGTTCTTAACCACTCCTTCGCCGCCAAAATTATCATCTGCACCATCCTTGTCATAGACCGCAACCACTGGCAAATCAAACTTCTGGGCAAACTCATAGTCACGTTCGTCGTGAGCAGGAACAGCCATGATGGCTCCCGTGCCATACCCATACAGGACATAATCTGCTATCCAGACTGGAATTTTTTTGCCATTCACGGGATTGAGAGCATAGCCGCCAGTAAACACGCCAGTTTTCTCACGATCAGTTTCTTGGCGCTCTATTTCACTCTTTGCCTGTGTTGTTTTTTTGTACTCTGCTACCGTTTCTTTTTGCGATTCTGTCGTTATTACTTCGACCAAAGGATGCTCCGGCGCTAACACCATGAACGTCACACCAAACAAAGTATCTGGTCGCGTCGTGAAGACTCGAATCTTGTCGTCTTCTCTGCCATCGATACTGAAGTCAAGCTCCGCGCCCACACTACGACCGATCCAGTTGCGTTGCATCGACTTAATAGAGTCGGACCAGTCGAGCTTATCCAAATCGTCTATGAGCCTATCCGCATACTCAGTAATTTTAAAGAACCATTGGTTCAAAGGCTTTTTCGTCACCAAGTTACCACAGCGCCAGCACTTACCAGCTTCAACTTGCTCATTAGCCAACACAGTCTTGTCAGTGTCACACCACCACTGCAGACTAATATCCTGATAGGCTAGACCTCTCTCGAAGAGTAGCTTAAAAAACCACTGCGTCCACTTGTAGTAGCTAGGGTCTGATGAATTAACTTCGCGGCTCCAGTCATAGCTAAAGCCCATCTGTGTTAACTGCTGCTTGAACTTTCCTGTGTTTTCAGCAATTGCCTGCTGGGGACTAATATTATGCTTGATAGCGTAGTTCTCTGCCGGCAACCCAAAGGCGTCCCAGCCCATGGGATGGAGGACGTTTTCTCCCTGCATCCGATGAAAGCGGGCGACCGCATCACCTATTGTATAGTTTCGTACGTGACCAACATGCATGGCCGCACCGCTGGGGTAGGGAAAATACTCGAGAACATAGCGCTTCGGCCTAGTTGGATCTTCTGCTGCTCGGTATATACCACTCTGCTGCCACTTCTCTTGCCACTTCGGCTCAATATCTTTAGGATTGTATCGCTTCATATACTCGCTATTATAACAGAGGTAGCTAGATGACGAAATTGGCTATCGCCTGCAGGGTACGCGTAAACAACGCGTCGTCCTCTTCGAGCAGCGTCATCCGGAAACCTGGCACATAGCTATTGAAGCCGGAAGTGAGTGGTACCGTACAGATACCGGTCGCGGCCATCAATCGATAGCAGAACTCTTTGTCGAACTCACCAGCCGGCACATTACCGAGCGCCTCTCGTAGCAACCCTTCAGCCTCAGCATTATGTGCGGGTTTATTGCGAATTTGTTTCAACAACTCCTCTTTAAGCGTGACCGACAAGTAGAAAGCACCCTTCGGCTCAACTACCTGAAAGTGCGGTACAGCTCCGAGCACCTCGACCGCTTCCCGTGCCCGTTTTCGGTACTTTTCTCGCCGCTGCTTGAGATGGGGCTCATAGCGCCGGTCGCCGAGGATATGTGGCAGCACGGTTTGTGGCAAGGTCGTAGAGCACACCTCGGTCATTTTAGCCTCCTCAATAGATAGCGCATAGCGGGCAAACGCATCATCTCGCTCGAGGTTATAGAACTCAAGCCAGCCACACCGACTACCCGGCCACGGCACTTCTTTGGAAAGTCCACGCATAATGATTGTCGGTAAATCGCCAGCCACTTCGGCGACAGACGTAAAGTTCTCAGCATCGAATGCTAATTTGGCGTAGATTTCGTCCGCAATCAGGAAAAGATTATACTCCCGCGCAATATCTGCAAACGCCTGCAGCACCTCCCGTGGGTAGACGGTGCCCGTAGGGTTATCGGGATTTATAACGAGTAGCGCCGCAATGTTTGGATTGTACTTAACCTTATTCCTAATATCTTCCATATCTGGCAGCCACCCCTTGCTGGGATCAAGATTATAGGTCAACATCGGTGATCGGCCATGCGCGCCCTCAATCGACGAGTGCGTCGGGTAGGCTGGATTCGGCCCCAAAACTCGGGCGACGGGGTTAAGCCATGTGTAAAGTTTAGTTATAGCATCACCCAGACCATTAAAAAATAAAATATTTTCTGGCGTCAGGCTGCTACCGGATTCCGCATTACGCGTAGCCGCCAAAAACTCCCGGGCCTTAGCCAACCCCTTCGTCGGCGAGTAGCCGTAGGCTTCATTACTTTCTGCCTCGGCCGCCACAAGTTCCCGTATCCACATCGGTACCTGCTCCCCTTTTGCGACTGGGTCACCGATGTTCTCCATAGTCATGTCCATACCCGTATCAGCCAACTTCTGCGCCAGCCTGACAATCCCTCGAATTTCGTATCGGAGCTCACCGGCTCCGGGGTGTACAATATTGAGCCTCATGCTAATTCCTCCTCTGCCATCTCGATGAATCGTTCAACCAGATCCTGCATTGGCATACCAGCAGCTGCCGCACTTTTAGGATATAAGCTTTCACTCGTCATGCCTGGTATCGTATTTATCTCCAGTACCACCATACTGCCATCCGGACGGACGATTATATCAACACGTGATATATGGCGGCAGCCTGTCAGCGCATGCACCTGTTCTGCCATACGTTGCGCTTCATGCTGGGCTTCCGGCGAAATACTTAACGGTGGGCAGAGCTCCTGTGTGGCGCCATTGTACTTGTTGGTAAAGTCGAATTCGCCGTCAGCGGGTGGCTGGATCTCAATAACCGGCAGGGCGGCTTGGCCTAAAATCGGCACCGTTATCTCAACCCCTTCAACAAGCTCTTCTAAAATAGCTCGGTCATCAAGCTTAAAAACCTCAGCAATCTGCGCCTCATCAACCTTACCCGGCTGCTTCACGAACACGGTACCGATACTGGAGCCGCCACGAGCAACTTTGAGTATATGCGGCTTACTGGTCAGGTCACTCTCCTGGTAGGTGCGCCTGTCAACAGCCAGTCCCTGCGGAACCGGCACATTATTGCTAATAAGTATTTCCCGTGTCTGCGCCTTGTCGAAGCACACCCTCGAGGCAATGCTGCCGGAACCTAAAAAGCGCAGGTGAAGCTTTTCCAGCTCGAGCTGCAGCACGCCGTCTTCCCCGCCAGCTCCGTGCAAAATCGGTAAAACCACATCGGTACCATCAAGCGTGCTCAAGAATTCCAGCCCGTCCGCTGGATTATAGAACTCTGGCTCATGGCCACGGCCCCTGAGTGCCTGCATAACATTATCAGCAGACTGAAGAGATATATCGCGCTCCGGCGAGTCACCGCCACCCAGTACCACGATTCGCCTAGCCATGATGCCCCCAGAGCTTGGCTTTTCGCTTGAGCCAATACTCATCCTGCCGAACGAGCTGGTCGGCGTCTGCCGGATCAGCTAGTAAACGCTTGACCGCTTCTTCGGCGAATACCCCATTTTGTGAGCCCTTGGCAAGTATCAGCGCGCCGTCCTGCAGCACTTTCTCAATCTCCTGCGCGGCGAGATAGGGGTCTTCAACCCGCACAACCTTGCAGCCCTCTCTGGCTGCCGCCTCAGCCAGGTACTTATTCGCATCCGTCCCGAGCGTCACCACCAGATCGAGCTGCTTCGGATCACAGTACGCCCCCACTGCTCGATGCGCTTCAGCCGAAAAATCACCTAACTCGTTCATATTGCCGAGTAGAGCGATTTTCTGCGGCGCTTCAGCAGCATAGAGGGTGTCTAGGGCAGCGCGGACAGCCTCTGGACTAGCGTTGTAGGTATCATCGAGAATGATAGAGTTCTTCACCCCATTTAACCTTTGCATGCGACCCTGGACAGCACGAACGGCCCCGGCACCTCTTGCCAGCTCTGCCCGCTCCATACCAAGTAAATCACCGACTGCAGCGGCAGCTGTTAAGGAAACCAGCTGAGTCGTTGCGATGCTGCTATGTACACCATCTAGTAGCGCCTTCTTGCGCACGTTTACGGTATATTTCAGACCACCCTTCACCGGCTCGACTCCCGCCAACTGGTATGTGGCTGCTGCTCGGGTACCGTACGTTATGAACTCTTCAAGCTCCCTTAAATAGCGCTGATCACACAGATCGACGTTCACCAGTAGCTTTTCCGACAGTTCGGCAATCGTTAATTCTTCTTTAGCGACAGCATCAATATCCTTAAAGTACGTCATGTGCTCCGGGGCGATAGCAGTGAGCACGCCAATGTCAGCCTTGATGTAGTTTTTGAACTGAGCGAGGTTACCGGGGAAATCAGTGCCCAATTCTACAACCACCACATCGTACGGATATGGCCGGCGCAGCTGCGATTCGATACGAATAAAAGTCCTCAGCCAGCCCAGCGGACTAAAGATGTGAGGCAGGGGTAGTCCGAAGAACACCAGCGGAACGCTCACTATGTCGTTGTAGTTTCCCTGCTGCCAGCGAACCTGCATTTTCGTCGCCAGCAGGTTAGCAATGGCAAACTTGGTACTGGTTTTACCAACACTACCAGCGATTGCAACGAGCTTAAAGTCTGCCTTCTGCCGCAAACGTCGCACCTGCCACCCGAGGACAGTTGCTATTGCATTTTTGGCAAATCTTTTCATTGACGCTTGTTAGGTATCGAAACTACTACTCTTGAATTGACTGGAGCTTGGCCTGTAGCTCCTCGAGCGGGATTGACTCTTGGGGTGGCTCAATATTGTGGATTACGCCGTAGCCGCTCAGTCGTTCTGTGGTGCCACTCGGGTCAGCCACCGCAATGATGTGCTGGCCCCAGACATCAACCGTCAATTTGAACGTCTCGGCTGGCATACCCTGGAACTGCGCAGGATCTAGCCCTTCAAGCTGCTGGATGTCGGCAATTTCGCCGTACCGCTTGATGAATTTATAGAAGGCTACCGGGTTAACCTGTACATCGTAGACGTACACCGGACGGCCATTTTCAGTCTTGCGCTCGACTTTTGCCTGATCGAAGGTATACACATTCTCATCACGTACAATCTGCATGAGCGATTGCCGATCATGGGCGTTGAAATTACCCGATGGCACGACGCCTGACAACAGCGCCATCTGTAGTTGGCCCAACTGACCGGTTGGCGCAGCCGGGCTCTTGCCCCACACATTAATGAGCTCATCAAAGTTAAGCGCTTCACCCGCCTCGTTCTTCTGATCAGTTTCAATCTTAGTCCAACGAACATATTCGGCGTCCCGGGTATTGATAGCCTCGGTCTGCACGGTGGTGCCGCCTTCATCAGTTCCGCTCGATTGGGTCGTGAACGAGCGCGTCTTTATTTCTGGCGAGACGACTAGCTCCATGGCCTGCTCAGAACCGTCAAATGCCACCTGTCGAGTCACGCTACGTGTGCGCAAGCTATTTTCAACCGCACCGTACAGTACCCGCTCAGGGTTACTGCGCACCTGACGCCACCACATCAAGCCACTGATTACAAAGATTATTATCGCCAGGCCGAGCAGCAACCGGGTGAGTTGCTTAGGCTGGATGCCACCCTTCTGTAGGATATGTGAAGTTTTGCTCATTGCTTTATTGTAACAGGTTCACTTATGCCGCGCACATGCTATAATATGCAATCGAAATGGGGATATAGCTCAGCTGATAGAGCGCTTCGCTGGCAGCGAAGAGGTCCGGGGTTTGAATCCCCGTATCTCCACCACATAATGAGACCCATCGGCTGATGGGTTTTATTATTTTTCCAGTGTGTCATTTTTCATTTCACCGGTCAGTACCTTAGTGCTACCCTACCCCTTACCGTAAGGAGGAGCCATAGTATGGCAAAACAGTATGATTTTTCCGGCATCTGGCACACTGTCTATGATTACACCAGTAGCGCTAGGCCGGGTCATTTCAAAAGTGAGTACGATGTCCGCATCCACAGTGTCGGCAACCAGGTTATTATGCAAAGCGTCCCGAATGATTATGGCGACTACATACTGCTGCGCCTCACCCAGCACGACAGAATCCTGACCGGTACCTGGTTCGAGCAAACGTCACCGAAAGGCCCGTATAAAGGTGTAGCCTATTACGGCGCAATCCAACTCATTATCAGTGAGGACGGTAATAGTATGCAGGGTAAGTGGGTCGGCTTCGATCGACAAATGAATGTACGAAGCGACAACTGGCAGCTCACCCGCACCGATAAAAAATAACCGTCCTGCTATTTTGGCAGAACGGCTACTCATTCGTGCGCGCCCACCCTGCGGCGGGTGAACGCTCAATTTTGTTTTGATTGTTTATTTTCGCCGCATTATGCGCACGATTACTACTAAGCTTAACCTTTTTTACCTAATTGTCAATCAGCGCGAGCAGCTCCTGCTCACTCAGCCGAGTGGTGCCATACTTTTCAGCTTTAGCCAACTTACTCGCCCCGACATTTTTACCGACAACGAGGAAATCAGTATCCTTACCGAGAGACGTTTGAAACGCGCCACCCAGCGACCGTATCTTCTCAGCCGCCAAGTCACGCCCCATTGTCTCCAGCGTACCGGTAATCACGAACTTTTTGCCCGACAGCTTACCGTCAACTGCCTGCATATCCTGTGGCCACACGCCCAGCCGCCGAAATTTAGCCAGCAGCTCCTGGTGCTCTTCGTCATCAAACCACAGCAAGACCGATTCAGCTACGATATCGCCCACCCCTTCTACTTCACGCAGCTCTGGCAGAGTGGCAGTACCCAGATTATCTAGTCGTTTAAAATGCTTAGCGAGGTCGATTGCTGTCTGCTGGCCGACATGTCGTATGCCGAGCGCGTAAATAAACCGCGGCAGCTCGGGGTTTTTCTTTGCCTGAATGGCAGCGATTAAGTTGCTGGCCGAGACGTCCGCGAACCGATCCAGTTCCAGCACCTGCTCTTTGGTCAGCGTATAGATATCAGCCAAATCACGGACTAGGCCAGCGTCCACCAGCGCTTCGACGTTCTTCTCACCCAGCGTATCAATATCGAGCGCACCTTTGCTCGCAAAATGCTTCAGTGCCCGCTTGAGCAGCAGCGGGCCAGTTGCGCCTTTGACGCGGTAGACCGCTTCGCCTTCGGGCCGCACAAATTCCAGCTCCGGGTACTGCCGGGCCAGCTCAGCCTCCATGTCGAAGCGCTGCGCAGTTTTTGGCCGCAGCTCCGTCAAGACTTTCTGCACCTGGGGGATTATATCGCCGGCTTTGTATATCACGACCGTGTCGCCGATACGGATGTCCTTGCGAGCTATTTCGTCGGCGTTGTGGAGACTGGCGTGCTGCACAGTGGTCCCAGCCACGGTTACCGGGTCGAACACCGCTACCGGTGTCGCTGCCCCGGTACGGCCGATACTGATAACGATATCCTTAACCACCGTGGTCGCCTCTTCGGCAGGGTACTTATAGGCCACCGCGGCGCGGGGGTTTTTACCGACGACGCCAAGCTCGTCGTACTGACGACGATCATTAACCCGAATTACCAGGCCATCGGTATTGAACGGCAGATTATGACGCTTCTCTTCCCACTCATCGACAAATCGCATGACTTCGTCAAGATCTGTAAACACGCTCGCCTCAGTGTTGGCGGCTACTCCAAGGCCACGAATAGCTTCGTACGTATACGCCCAGGTCGGCAACTCGCTCATATCCTCACGGCGCAAATCAAAAGCCCGGAACTGCAGTGGCCGCTCGGCGACGAGCCGCGGATCGAGCTGCCGGATTGTCCCGGCGGCCAGGTTGCGCGGATTTGCAAATACCGGTAAGCCCGCCGCTTCGCGCTTACGATTGAGGGCTTCAAAGTCCCGCTTGGTCATAATAATCTCACCACGAATTTCGGTTCGACCCCTCGTAAAGCCGACAAATGCATCAGCCGCATGCAGCCTGAGCGGTACGCTAGCGATCGTGCGCACGTTCATGGTCACATCCTCACCCACAAAGCCATCCCCTCGCGTAACTGCTTGCACGAACATGCCGTCTTCATACACGAGCGCGCAGCTCAAGCCATCCATCTTAAGATCGGCAAAAAATTCTGGCCTGTGGCCGGGAGCCAACTTGTCCATACGCTTAACCCAGGCTTCCACATCTTGGCGACTGAACACGTCGTTCAGGCTCAGTAATCGGCTGGAGTGCTGCACCTTGTCAAACTTATCTAGAGGTTTTTCGCCTACCCGCTGAGTTGGCGAATCCGGTGTGATCAGATCGGGATGCTGCGCCTCGAGGTGCTTGAGCTCCCGCATCAGGCCGTCATACACCGCATCCGATACGCTCGGTACATCCAACACATGATACTCATACGAATATTTTGCCAAGAGTGTCCTTAGCTCTTGTAGCCGCTCTTCAACCTCTGCACGGCTCACAACAGCTCCTTATACAGGCTATACGCGTACGTATGGGCCAGCACCAGCGCGAACATCGACAGTGCCAAAAAGACGTACTGCACGATAGCTGGCACGAAAACAATCAGTGGCAAGATAATCACCGCGCCAATGACCAGTAGCGCAAAGGGCAGAAACAGCAGTTTGCGGATAATAGCCCACCGCCGCCAATACACCAACCGACGGGCTGCCTTGATTGCCGCCATCGGCCGCATGTCCGGCAGGGTGACAATATAGAGCGCAAATATCCGGTTAATGACGAGGTAGACTGACCAGCTAAACAGCAGCACGATGAGTGCGAACCACAGCACCTGTTCGAGCACGGTGACCGCCAGCCCGCCGGCCAGCACCACGTTAAACAAGAAGCCGGCAATAGCAGCCGGTATAAACAGCAGGCTCAAAAACAGCAGCACTAACACCAATGGCACGAGCGGGTACATGCCTTTATAAAAAGCATCACGAATCTGGATTTTTTCACCGGCCAGCACCTGACGCAGAGCCCAGATAGTCGCCAGGCTAATAATGATAACCACGAGCGTCTGATACACGGCACCGGATTCGGACGTCGTGCTGCCGGTACTGCCAACCAGCACCCCAAATAGCGCCAGACTAGCCGATAGTCGGCCAAACTCCTCGACAAAGCTTTCCCGCAGTGCCGAGAAACTATACTCGCCGCTCAGTGCACCGACCAAAATAATACTTAAAGCAAGATACACGAGCGTAATGCCACCGAACAGCTTCCAATGCTGCCTGAGCAGGCTGACACTATCAGCGAATAGCCGAAATGAACCTGTCAGCTTCCTAGTCGGTCGCGGCGGCTTTTCCTTCTTTTTGCGCCGTGGCCTGAGCGCCGATATCTTTAAAAAACGCTTTCGTGACTTCTTCATCTGATCGGTAGCCGTGTCTGCGCTTTTCTTGCGATGTTTTTTGGCCACACGCGCGGGTGTACTGGTCTCTTTTTTGGGCATGTCCGGTCCTTATAAATAATGCTACTACTATCTATGAAAGCCTAGGCTGCGCAATCGCGACACCCGCTCCTCAACCGGCGGGTGAGTGCTAAACAGCGCTGATAGACTTTTGCCTTTCAGAGGGTTCGCAAAGAACAAGTGAGCCGTCGATGCATTTTGCCGGCGCATACTGCTACCGTACGCACCGATCTTCTCTAGGGCACTTGCTAGCCCCTCCGGATGCCGGGTGGTCTCCGCACCGGTCGCGTCAGCCAGGTACTCACGTTGACGAGAAATTGCCAGCTGGATGAAACTGGCAATAATGGGTGTCAATATGGCTGCCACCAAGCCAATTAGCATAAACATACCGCTACTGCTATTGCTGTTCCGGTCACGGAAGAACGTCATGCGCAAAATAATATCAGCAAGAATACTGACAACCGCTACCAGTGCGAAAGCAATCATCGACACTCGGATGTCGTAATTTTTAACGTGCCCCATCTCGTGCGCCATCACCCCTTCCAACTCAGTGTCTGTCATGATATCCAGAATACCGGTTGTCGCGGCCACTGCGGCATGCTTCGGATCGCGGCCAGTTGCCATAGCGTTCGGTGCTGGGTCATCAATGATATAGACTTTCGGCATCGGCATACCGTTCGTGATAGCCAGGTTCTCAACAATCCGCCAGAGCCGCGGATTGTCACGCTTTTGGATCTCCCGGGCGCCGTTAAAGGCCAGCGCCATCCGTGACCCAGCAAAGTAGCTAATGAGGGCGTACACCGCCGCACCAATCAGCACGTAGGGGGTCAATAACGGCTCACCGACATACGCAGCGAACAACCAGGCCAATCCGGCGACAAGCGCCACAAAGAGCAGCATTAACAAAACTGTTTTGCGCTTATTGGCAGCAATCTCCTTATACACTCGTAACTATTCCTCCAGCTTGGTGCATTACTTAGAAGCTGACTTCTGTGGGCTGGGAGATAGTGGCCATCTCTGCCTCCTCGACCTCAAAAAACTCGCGCTCCTTGAAGCCAAACATGCCAGCAAAGATGTTGTATGGCACCGTCTTGACCTTGATGTTCAAATCACGCACCGATCCGTTATAGAAACGGCGAGCAGCCTGAATCTTGTCTTCAGTATCTACCAGCTCGTCTTGCAGCTGTTTGAAATTCTCATTAGCCTTCAAGTCAGGGTATGCTTCAGCAACGGCAAACAAGCTCTTCAGCGCACCGGTCAGCATGTTCTCGGCATCAGCCGTTTCCTGCACGCCCTCAGCGTTGACGACAGCTGCACGCGCCTGGGTGACCTCTTCGAACACGCCGCTTTCATGCTTCGCATAGCCCTTCACTGTGTTGACTAGATTTGGAATTAAGTCAGCCCGACGCTTCAATTGAACAGTAATATCACTCCAGGCTTCGTCAACGCGGATGTTAGACCGTACCAGCGTGTTATAGATGACAATCAGCGCGATAACGACTACTGCAATTAATCCGATAATAATCCATGTCATATCTGTAGTTTTTCCTCTATTATTTACTCTTTTAGTATAGCATTACAGCTGGTATTTTCAGACAATTTTATTTTTGCAATCGGTAGGACTGAGCTCAGAAACCAGCTCAGCCAACACCTGCAAAAGCTATCTGCGAAGCTGGCACCAGAGTTGGCGCAACATATGGCAGCGGCGGGGGCGCCGTCAACGCTGTCGACTGACTTGCAGCAATGACCGGCTCGATGCCCGAGTAAATGGCATTGCCGAGGGCAGCAACAAAATTTGGTGTGGTATCGGCAGTAACGAGTAAGCCAAGGTAATATACGCCAGTGTAGGTCGTAACGTGCGGCGATTGCAGCGCGAGCGTCTTTAAAGAGTTAGCGGGCCAAGGGTTGGTGGTATCATTTTCAGTCACCGCAACTGCAGTCCGCCCTGCATCAAACAGGCCGAACCACTGATTGGTCGGAGCCACCGCCGCGCGCGACGCCGACAAGAAAGAGATATTTTGCACTCGAAAACCTTTTGGTAACTCAATTGCGGCTAGGTATAACCTGCCGGATGTCGCAATGATATCCTGGATACTGGCATTGGACATGCGGGGTATCGTACTGTACTTCATTGGTGACGGCAGGAGTGATGTCCGATCGTGTGCATTCAGGCCACGGTCCTGAATTTCGGTACGCCGGGCCTCAGATTGTACATAACTCAGTGATCCGCGCAAGTTACGTGCCACCAACACTCGACAGGCCGCATCGGCTACAATTGTCGTTGACGGTGCCATACCCGTAACACCCTCAATCAGTACGCTGTCACAATTCTCAAATTGCATAGCCGTTGCCAGGCTACCATAATCACCTATGTTGCAGTCTACGACTGTGACGTCATCAACGCCTTTCACGAGCAGCGGTGCCGCCAACGCTCCATTATTATTCACAGTGTTTGCGGATGGTGAAGCGATATTACAACCTTCGACACGCAATGAGCGGTGGCGATTGCTATTAACATTATTATCCACCAAAATAGCCGAGCCAAGCGAGCTTAAGGAAGTGTTTACTAAAATTGAAGGGTTGAACCTTTTTCTAAAATCCAAAAAGGCGCAACCTACGGCTGCCCAAACTGTTTCTCCCCCTCTGAAAAATCCTTGGCTTGCGCTCCGCGCAACCAAAGAAAAAACGGCGCATTTGCGCCGCAATTCCAATTTTTGTACTTTCTTGGTGCGCGGGGCGGGACTTGAACCCGCAAGCCTTGTTAAGGGCAACAGATTTTAAGTCTGTCGTGTATACCAATTCCACCACCCGCGCATGCTGGAGGTGCGTACGGGTAACGCTCCCGTCTTCCAGGTTTTGCAGACCTGTGCCTAACTTCTCGGCCAACGCACCATTTCGCTGTTGATTATATCAGATTACTAGTATCGCTTGCGCGGCGTGGTTTTGACAATACCTGTTTCGGTATCAATATCCACTGCTTCATAATCCAACGCATCAAGACCAAATTGCACGACTGCCAGTCGGCCGGTTGCCCATGGCACGCCCAATTGGTTCGCCTGCCAGGGGTTGCTAGTTGTATCCAGTACACCCGCAACATAACGGACGCGCCCGTCCTGATGCGTGATCGCTAACAAACCTTCGTCACGAATACTGCCGCTATCTTTATCGACAGACGCTTTGCTCGACGGTCCTATCATCACCTGCTGCGTATCAGCATGCAGTAATCGGACGTGGTCAACGATGATCAGCTCGCCAGGGCCCACCTCTACAACGCCGGCGTCGTTTTGCTGTGGAATCCGACCATTGATGAGCATTTGACCGAGCGGCGCCTCCAGGCGGCGGATGTTTAGCTCATCAAGCTGAACATCGCCCCTTTCGACAGCCGGTAAAAAGGGAGCATAGGGCCGATCGGGGACCCTGTCTGGTAAACTTAAAAACGGCCGTAGTAATTCGCTCATAATACATGTGCCGCCTGTTTGCTCTGAGGACGAGCAAGCCATAGGCAAACTATTATTATATAATATTAAGCAATTATTTCATTCCAACTTGTCCCCAGGCACACTATCTTTCGCTAGCCTCCCTGCTCATCGTCCGCATGCTTTACTACTAGCTGTCTAGTAAACGCATATGATTTCAAACTTACCCGCCGATACCCAAGCTATCGTATTTTACTTTTCTCTGTTATTTTCTTCTTATTTTTCCTCCTTTTTATATATATAAATATAGAAGAGAAATATGAAGCGAGTGATGAATCGACATGTATACCTGTAATGGTGTGTGTATGGTGTGCTGTATAGGCAGTGCTAGAAGTAGGTCAGTAGGTGGTTATAGTCTCGTATAGTCGACATGGGCATTAGAGTTAATGGATAGCTCCATGAACAAGCCTGAAGCTGGCCACGTAAACAAAGCTACGTGCTGCGAATTATTGAACAACCAGCAACTTAGCACCCGAGCCACCTGACACGCAAATATCCCCAATCTTCGCCGGGAGCTTTGAAGTAGCGCAGAAGCCGGCTTTTCTCTATAATAGGCAGTTAGTAACCAACTATAGGCAGAGAAGCCATGCTTTTGTGGCAAAAATCAAAAAGAAAAAAACGACGATCATCCCGTGTCGCCTTTAGGCCAGGCGCACCCCATAAGGCCGGCGCCTTCGTACTGGCATTCGCCGCCATTGGCGGTGTGTTCATGCTCTTCTCTACCAAAGCAGCCATCCCCTATGTGCCCGACACACAGCACCGGGCCACGTGTGTCGAGAATAGCCCGAGCAAGACCGTCGTGCGGCCGGGCGAACAATTTACCGCCAGAATACGCATCCGCAATACGGGCACCTCAACATACCATCCTGATTTCGCCGTCTACCTGGAAGAACTGAGAGAAGGTGGCCGTATCTGGAACGCTTCTGGCACCAACCTAAGTCAACCTGTCGGACCTAATGGTATCGCGACCTTTAATCTTTCGATGCGCGCACCAAGCACCCCTGGCACTTACAGCTTTAACTGGGGTATTGCGATTGCCATGAAAGGCTTTATGCGTAACCCCTGTACCGGCAAAACGATACGGGTCATGAATCCGCCGTCCGTGACGCTGCAAGCCAACAACCAGAACAAGAACATCTCTATCACCCGAGGCGGCAACCTCACGCTGCAGTGGTCAGCGAGCAACAGTCCCTCGAACTGCACCGCCTCTGGTAGCTGGAGTGGCGGCAAGCCAGCCAGCGGTAGCGAAAACCGCGCCGGTGATGCCCGCAGCGCCGGTACGCGAACCTACCGCTTGACCTGCTCAAATGCGGTCGGCTCCAGCTCAGCCACACGAACGGTAACGGTAAATAACCCGCCCGCACCGGCCCCGCAGCCACGGCCGTCGCCGCCCCCTGCCGGGCCCGCGCCCGCGCGGCCATCACAACCGCGGGCCAACCCATCACCCGCGCCTTCTTCACCACGGACACCACCACGCACCTCACCGGCCGATAATGACAGCCCGGAGCCCGTCAGTGTGCCCGAACCGCAACCGCCCATCACCCTATCGGCTCTGGCAGTCGGCGATTCAACCGTTCGCCTGACATGGGGCAAAGCAGATAACGACAGCAGCACCCATGGCTTTGAGGTGCAGCGCTCAACTGACAATAAAGATTGGCAAACACTCCAGGAATACACTACTGACGAAGTGTATATAGACTCGGACGTTCAGTTTGAAACGAAGTACTACTACCGGGTGCGCTCGATCGGCTGGGAGGATAAGAAATCCAAATTTGCCAACGTTGAAGTCACCACCAACCCATTCACCTCCAACACCAGTGGCAGTGATCTAACGCTGGAAAGCGAAGACCGACAGATTACAGTCGTCATTCCCGATGCGGCCATCACCGAGGACGCCTTCTGCAGCCTGAGAAACGATCATTCCAAGCCCGCCCCAGAAATCAAGAACCATGAGGTTGCCCTCGGCCCCTACGAGGTGCTGTGCAAAACCCGGGACAGCGCCATCATCACTGACTTCAAAGCACCACTCGACGTCTCTGTCCAAACCGAAGCCGAACCATATATCGCTCTCAAGTTATACGGCTATGATGACAGCTGGACTGAGATTGCCGACATTACGACTGCTGCCGGCAGCCCGCAGGCAGTTACTACGCCGCATTTCGCTGTGCTGGGCGAAAAAAAATCGAGTCCGCTCATACTGAAAATCGCTATCGGACTGGGTATCGCAGCTGGCACGATAGCTGGTGGCGTTATCCTGCTCGGGCTACTCGGCCGCTACAAACAGCAGCGAGCCATCAAGAGCAAGCTCGCTGACTACCGCTCCAAAGAGCGGGGCTACTAGGCCCAGGCCGCGGATTAACGATGTGAACTTTCTTATATCCGCTATCTGCTCGCGTCGCGTATGATGCCCGCATGAGCCTGTACCGCGAACTTCAAAATATTGATGGTGAGCGTCTCTTTGACAGCTTTGCTACGAGCGTCCCCGCCCTTGGTGACCCAGCAAGTGAGATTGAAGAACAGACGCGTATACATCTATCTAAAATGGAGCACTTTCCATCGATCATGACATACATTCGTGAATACGGCGCCTGGACACTTCGTCAGGTAGAAAATGGCGAGCTCACCCGTCAGGATGCCCAAATGCTGCTTATGGGCGCCATGAGTACAGCCGCAGCCCTTGCTGACTACGCTCTCGGAAGACAAAATTCACAAGAGACGTAAATGTACATACCCTTTCCACTCATCCATGACGACCCAACTGACAGCCCATACGGTAGCTCAAAAAAAATCAAAAATACATTACAAGACTGCGAAAAGGGGCAGAGCTATGTTAAATTCCCGTAGCTTTAATAGCCCGGATGAAGAAGCTTAGATCATCCTCATTGATAAACATAGCCTCTGCCTCATCGGGATCAAACCAGCCAGCATCAGTAATTGCCTGGTCTCGCGGCTGAAGTCTCGTTTGGGCCGTCGTGAAAGCAAACATAGTGATATGCTTTAACTCCTTGTAATTTGGCTTCCCTAGGTGGTCAAACGTTGAACGGGTGTATGAGCCGAGATTGGCAATCTTCGTCAAATCTGAAATACCTGTTTCTTCATATATTTCTCGTATTGCAGCCTGAAGTGCATTCTCACCCGGCTCAAGGTGCCCACGTGGCAATCCCCAATACTCGCCGAACTCCTGTACGAGCAATACTTGGCTATGTTCATTACAGACCAGACCGCCCGCGCTTTTTGACTCTGGGATTTTATCCATGCGCTGATAATACCATGCGTAACTATAGTGAACTTACCGTAACCATATGCATACGCGCAGGTACCAAAAGCTAGCAAAAACGCTGATTTGCTCGAAGTTTTCTAGAGGTCATGCTCTTACTTAAATTTGGTGC
>CAZWRS010000006.1:0-22002 GCA_964636435.1 uncultured Candidatus Saccharibacteria bacterium
GAATAAAGCAAAAGAGCTTGCTGCAAAAGCAGAGCAAAAAAAGGCGGATGATGCAAAAAGCAGAAATGCGTTCTTACTCATAGTCGGAGCAATCGGCTCTCTCTTTGCGGGCTCTGCTATGTGGAGCAGCTACAGTCAATCCACAAAGAAGTAAATTGAATACTAGTCTTAAGTCTTCTCTTCCGAATATTTTTAATGAGTCCTATTTGTGGAGTGGAGAGGAGAGGAGGTTGCTGGGATAGAACACCTCGTTACACTCGGTTAGTTCTAGTCCCAGCTGCCACACTATTATTAAGAAGTTCTACCCTGATAAGCTGTCCCCAGCGAATTATTTCTGAACAGATATCGTTCCAATGTGAGTGTACTTGGGCTACCAAGCATGAACACTATGACCTCAGAAGAATCTGATTACCTGGAAAACTGCGCTGCCATTCTGGCTTAATCTGTTTTTTAATGCCCTTTTCACGCCGCTTCAGTTTGGACTTAAGAGTAATTTCTTGGCAGCGTTCGACATCGTACTCGTTTTGATTACCACCGCGTGGGCAATGGCAGCAATCTGGAAGTATGCCAAGTGGCCAGCAGTTGCGTTTGTACCATACCTGGTTTGGATAAGCATTGCTACTGTCTTGCAGTTTTCAATCCTCATCAAAAATTAGCACCGCTCTCCAGGGGCACAATTGAAAAAGAGGCTGATAGGCAGCCCCTTTCTCTGTTACATCTGTCGGCGTCTGACTTAAGAGTTATTGCTCTTGTTGCCACCGCCACGGCTATTGCGGCCGCCCTTGGCTTTTGCCTCGGTTGGCTGTGCCTGGGCGCCTTTCTTACCTGCTTCTGAGTGTTGCTTGGGGTTTCCGAAGTTTCCACGTGCCATACGCTACCTCCTTGATTTACGTTTATGGCACTATTAGCCTAGCAAGCTTCTGTATTTGCCTCTGCCGAATAATTCACTGACGCTTGCGTGTATCATGAGCTCTTCTAACTGGCACTGCGGCGGAAAAAGAAGCTCATCCAGGCTTCGAAGTTTTTCTGATAGAACGGCTTGTCAGTTTTTTTGGTCTGCCCGGCCTTCTCCTCTTCAGTCTGTAGATCAACTGTATTTGCCAACGCCACACTTTCCGGCACCGTCAGCACAGTTTCACCAGGCGCAGCTTTACCGAACTGCTTGCGTGCCTGTAGTTCCAGGTACTGGTCGGTGTGATAGTATTCGTTTTCCAGTTTTTTGTTGGCGTTTTCCAGCTCCAGCAACTTGGTCTCCTCTTCCATGCGGGCAATCTGCTGCTGCAGTTCGTAGTTGGTTTCAATCACGCGCACACCACTCCAGCTCACCAGCAACACGATGACACAGAATACGATTAGTCCCAGCACACGGACATCCTTGAGTTCTTTCGCATATGGGTGTTTTTGCAGCTTTTTGATTTTATCCAACATAACTTAATGTAAGTATACAACTTCCGTACCAATTAGTGGTATACTCATCCCTGTTAGTCAGTAAAATCCACGACGCAAACACGGGGGTGTAGCTCAGTGGTTAGAGCAGTCGGCTCATAACCGATTGGTCACAGGTTCAAGTCCTGTCACCCCCACCACAAGACGATCCTACGAAGGATCGTTTTTTCTTATGTTTTAGTTTTTTAACTAATCGTCGTAAACCTCAAGGGAGGTTATTACAAGAGGAGAGCAGATGAGATTCGAACGACGCAGAAGAACAAACAATCTGGTTGGCAGAAGCCAAGGAAACCATAGGGGCAACCTTTGATATTATTGGCAGTAATGGCGTTTATGACGGAGCGAGCCTAAAGCGACGGCTGGAACTCGGTGCAAGTGCCGTAAGTATGACCACGTTGTTCTATGAATCTCCGTCTTGGGCTACAGCAGTAGATAAGGTGCTATCAGAATACGCTGAGTTGCCCTCGTAGGCCGCGTCACCACCCTACGCGATGAGCTTGCGGCGGTGGCGACGGCTAATAAGCTGTTCACCGCCGAGCAGCATACCGCCAAGGGCGAAGCCAAGAATTGGTAGCGTGTAGTCAGCACTCTGCGGAGCAGCTCCACCGCCCGTTGCCGCATCGTTCATACCTGCTACCTGCACAGCACGGTCTTTACCTTCTGACTTCTCTGTCCTTTCCTTGACCAGCTTATCCTGGGCTGCTTGGACCGCTTGAGCGACAGCTTGGGCGTTGGCCGGATTACTCATATCCACAGAGGCCAGCGCTGCTCCGCCGCCACTACCATTACCCCCCTCGGCAGGTACGAAGCGGAAGACTTTGGGCGCCGCGCTACTGCTTGCGGCCTTGCCGCTACCCGGCTTGGCGCTCGGTGCTTTTGGTTTGTTGCCAGCTGCCGTATCAATGCCAAAGCTACCGGTCCAACTACCAAACACATTGATGAAGAGTATACCGAACCAACCAGACAGACTGAAGTTGCTGTTGACGATATTCGCCACATTTGCGCTGGCCGTGGCATCACCGGTAGTGGCGTTGCCGGCTTCGGTGTTACCGGTTACGTTGGCATCGCCACTCTGTGCGGTGACATTGACGTTATTTACGATCTCACTACTGGTATCTATATCGTATTCGGCCTCACGATGAGTATTCTCAGTCACACCGGTACCGAGTGCTGCCGAAGTGCTGCCGGCTGGTGCATCAACGATGACACCAACCCATTCGCCCAGCACATTAACAAAGACGAGCAGGGAGTTGGCCGCCACAACATTTCGGCCGGTCAGGTTCAGTATGGTGACGTTGGTCTGAGCATCACCGGTAGTGGCGTTGCCGGCTTGGGTATTATTCGAAACATTCGCGTTGCCGGACGCTGCAGCGGTGTTGATGTTATTGACGATGGACTGCGTATCATGCAGATTGACGTCCAGGCTGGTGTCCTGCGAGCCCTTCGATTGGCCTGCGGCGTTGCTGGCAATCAGCATGTCGAGGAGCCCGGGTGGCAGCAGGATGTCACCGTTTAAGCTACCGTAAATATTGAGCAGACCCATGAACGAGCTACCGCTACTTACGGCCGAATTCATCATGTTTATGATATTGGCCACGGCATTGGCCGAACCGCTCGTGGCATCACCGGCCGAAGTATTATGCGTAACATGGGCATTACCGCTCTGAGCGTTCAGATTGACGTCATTCGTAATCTTCTGGTTAATGTCTGCCTTGACGTTCGTACTGCCAACGCCGGATGCCGGTTGCAAGGCGGCGAGTGCGGCCGGATCAATGTACAAATCACCAAACACGTCACCGTGAATGTCCGAGCTGAAAGTCGCTATTTCACTGCCGCCCTGGAAGCCAGCGGTTGAATTGATAAGGTTGAATAAAGTAGCCACTGTCAGCGCATCACCTGTCAAGGCACTGCCCGCGGAGGTATTGCCGGTCACCCAGGCATCGCCGCTCTGGGCAGTTGAGTCGACCAAATTGCTGATGCTGGCGTCCGTATAAAGTGCAAAGAAATCCTCCGCGTCATCACTGAGCTTTATTTCACTGCCGTCATGTTGCGGCGTGATGGATACAGTATTTGGCACATACTTGTTTGCCTTGTCGTCAAAGCGCCAGTCCGTATTGTCCCAGGCTTTTGTTTCGGGATTATAGCTATAGCCGAGCGACTTCATCGGCTTAGCCTGACCAGTCGCCGGATCCCAGGCGTACTCACCATTTTCCCACAAGCCAGTCTTGTCATTATATGTATACTTCTTGGCGTCCGCGCCGTTGGGCTTCTTCGGTCCGGTCTTCGGCTTGGCGGGTTCTGGTGCCGGCTTCTTCGGTCCGGTCTTGGCAGCCTGAGGCTGTTTCTTCGGTGTGGCCGGCGGTTTCGATTCAGGTGCTGGTGGCGGGGCAGGCGGCTGATCTTGGGCTGGTTGGGCCGGTGGCGGAGCGGGAGCTGGCGCCTCTGCCGCAGTCGGTACCGTAGCCGTCGCCTCTGGCGCCGGCGTCTCCTGGGCATAAGCGCCTGCTGGGAAGAACAGCGCCATGAGCACAATCATGAACCCGGTAAAACTCCGGGACATCACCAGCTGAGCTCGAGAAATAACAGAAGCGGTCGATACTGTCTGCGGCGCAAACCGATGGATAGGCACTTGGTAACGGGTGCGCCCCAGTGTGCTCATTTGAATGATTTGGGCCCGATGCGCGCTTGTGTCATATCTCGAAAGTCGTTGTTTCATATGGCGGCTGTCTCCTATCATGCTAGTCTGTTTCTGGGGGCAGGGAGGCCCGGTCGCTACTCGACCAGACATTCCCTGCCTCTTTGCCTACTATAGAGTCCTGATGCCGTAGTGGCAGGATTAGTTACGAATCTCTATAGTCGTTTCGTTGGTGCTGATGTTTGAGGCATCGCCACTCTCTGCATCACCACCGGTCGTGTTGCCGCTCACACGAGCGTCACCAGACTTGGCCTTCTGCGTGTTAATGTTGACGACACCAACATTGTTGTTGTTGCGAACACTTACGCTGCTACGGTTGTTGAACTCAACTTTGTTGTATGAGTCCGGACCAGTGCGCTCGATGCTTGCCGAGTTGTTGCCGCCACCATTTCCACCGCCTAGTGCGCCAGAGCTGCTGTTGTTAACACTGACACGAGCCCGGAACAGGCTGTCGTTCGTGGCGTCTCCGCTTTCAGCATCACCGCCAGAAGTATTGTGACTCACGCGAGCACTACCTGAGCGAGCCTCTTGCGGGTTGATATTTGCCGCAACTACGTTGTTGTTATTTCGGACGCGCCGACTCTCCCTGTTCCGATGCTCGATCTTGTTTGTCGAGTCCGGCCCGGTAGTGCCGATAGAGCCCGAATGTGCTGCAGCCACGCCGCCGGTGAGACTAAGCGCCATCACTGACAAAGCCGCAATTCTTACTACTTTTTTCATGCTTCCCTCCTTTTATTAATTATTATTTCGGGCTTTATCACCCGGCTTCACGAAAGCTCACCTATCGCCACCGCCAAGTCGACTGATAAATCAATATTCCTTAATTACCTCCGATCCGGATGCCGACTATTACCGTCTGAATTACTTGCTTCGCTCCCGGTGCTATGAGAATGCTGCTCAATGATCACCGTCGATGATGATGAATTATTCGTGCCAGTACTGTTATTTACCTGAATGTCGACTGTACTTTCACCCTCGCTGCCAGTCATGCGCTTATGGACTGAACCGTTGTGCGGGACCGGGATATGCTGGCCGTTTACCGTAACATCGACTTCCGGTGAGTCGCCCCCTTGTGAATTGCTATGAGATTCTACTTTTATATCGCTCTGCATCGGCTGATCCTCCTTTTCTTCAGGCGCATGTTGCTCCAGCTCTCCGCTCAGCTCACGCGTACTCAGGGCTTGGCTGGAAGGTTGTTCGGAAGCCTCGGAGTGACTTTGGTATGGTGCTTCACTGCCCCCGTTGGCTAATGCATAACTCGCAATCGGCGCCGCGACCAACAGGGCAGCCACGCTCACGGCTGTGAGTCGTTTGTGCCGCAAGATCACTGCAGAGACATGCCGTAATCCGTTCTTACTGAACAACCTGCTCTGACTTTGACGGATTATATTTTTTGGCATGTACCCTCCCGTTGGTAGAACTTTAAGGGCTTAACTGCTCGTATGCCCCAAATAAAACCACGCTCATCATAAGCCCGGGTCTTACCTTAGACTATGAAATATCTCACAAAAGATAAGGGGGAAGGTTCAGCCTCTGTAGTAATTGTAAGAATAACTACACTTTTAGAAGTAATGTTGCCAATGCCATGATGAACATGGTGGCGTTCTCGATTAAGCTGATACGGGCCAGTGGGAGCCGTACGAGTGATTGCGTCACGGCATACTTGAAGCGGGACTTTTGTCGCACTCCCCGATAGGCACCAACGAGCGCGGTACCGGTGACGACCAGGGTGAGAATATTCAAAGTTTGTGGCGCCTCCGACAGCAGGTACCAAAATCCCAGGAAGACTTCAATGAACGGGAAGACATATGCCCACGGCCGGACACGACTGGCAATTACATCGTAGCTGCGATAAGCATGCGCGAAGCTTTCGATATCAACAAACTTGAATGCAGCAAAAGTAATAAAAAACACCGCCATGAAGTCCGCCATAAAACGATCGAGCGCGAGACCACGCACGAAAGTCAGCAGTGCTGCGACCAACACGATACCAATCAGTACATAGCGGAGTTTTTTATACTCCTCGGAGCTCTCGACAGCAGGTGTCATATGGTGCCGTGTCGGCACGTTACGCGGCGTCTCATCCTCATTGTCGATGTAGATATGCTCGATTTCATCTTCATCATAACGCTGCATATCTTTATTCTACTCTCATTTTTCGGCCCGCAGAAGCCCGAGTAATTCATCCGACGACTGCGCGGCCATGAGTTTCTCACGGAGCTCTTTGGCACCGGGAAAGCCCTGGATATAGATTTTGCAAAACTTATTGAGCGTGTGTATTTTGCGCTCGCCAGCCTGCCATGTTTCGGCAAACAACGTGACGTGCTTGGTATATAAATCAACGCGCTGCTGTTTGCTGTAGGTGCCCCACGGACTACTCTCGGCAAACACGAACGGATCCTGGAAGACGCCTCGACCAATCATAATGCCATCAAGCTTGTACGCATGAGCCAACTCCTGCCCCTGCTGCCTACTCAGCACGTCACCGTTGCCGATGATTTTTGTAGCCGGCGATAGGGAAGAGCGCAGCCCTGCTATCTCGCCAATGACTCGCCAGTCCGCCGGCACTTTACTCATTTGTTTGCGGGTCCGGCCGTGGACAATTAGCGCATCGAGCTGCTGTCGTAGCAGCAATTCGTGCCAGGTCAGATCAACTTCGCTGAAGCCCAGCCGGGTTTTGACAGACAAGGGCAGGGGACCACTTCCCTCTTTGGTAGCCTGAATAATTTCAAGTGCTCGTTCTCTATTCTCGGGCTTCATAAATGCCGAGCAAGCGCCGTTACGTACAACGTTCTTATCAGGGCAGCCAAAGTTAAGATCAATCCCGTCATACCCCATGTCAGCAATCTCGCGGGCTGATGCATAAAAATTATCAGGATTTAGTCCCCACACCTGCGCGATAATTGGTCGCTCCCCAGCCGTAAACTGGAGGCGCTTGAGCGTGGCTTCCCTGCCCTTGCTCTGCAGTGCGTCAACATTAACAAACTCGGTAAAGAACAGGTCCGGCGGGGCACACCCAGCAATGACCCGGCGAAACACCGTGTCAGTCACGTCATCCATTGGCGCCAATACAAAGAATGGCTCTGGTAGTTCATCCCAAATATTCATAAAACGATTTCTAGTATAGCCTACGGTTGTTTCTGCTGTAAGCCTTCCCGGGTAGCCGCAATCAATGCTCGGATACGTTCTTTCTGCTCTTCGGTTGGGGGCTGCCAACTGTCTGGCCGATCCAGCGGCTCATCAGCGGCGGGAGCGTCTGCTGCTGCCATGCCCGTATCTATACTCACAGATTCTGCTGAAGGCTTCCAGCCCTGAGTCCGGGCGGCGCGGGAGTAGCGTCTCCCACTTTCATAAAAACGGAAGGGAATTGCTGATAAGTCCACAGGTTGGGCTTGCTGATTTCCCTCTTTAAGTTCGCTAGATTCGAATAAACTAGGTTGAAAGACTTCAGTCATATGTACTATTATAACACCAATATACTAATTTTGCAATTCATGCTCGCGATTTTCTGGCTTTTGGCCAGCGCGAATAGATAATCGCCGCTACCAAGAGAATGCCGTACAGCAGCCACACGGCGCGAAACCACGTGCTATGCAGCGCACTGCCAAGCCGTAAGCCATGCACGAACACCAACAGCATGGCGATATCGCTCGCGTATTGCAGCCATTTTTGGTAGCGCGACGCGAACTTGAGGCGACGCAGCTCATAGGCCATAAATGTCAGGAAGGCGATGAAGCCAAGCAGCACAAAACCATATAGCGCATCACCGACATATGCCCGGTAGCTCTCTGGCGGCGTACCGTACCCATCTACCTGCAGCCGCCAGATGAGCAGTCCAGGATGCAGCAGCAGAAAGTATAGAACCAACGCCGAAGTAGTATTGAAATACGTGCGTAGCACAGCTTTATCGTGTCCGGTGTATCGTCGCACCGCCCCCATGACATAATGTGTCCACATCAGGCTGAACGCCAAGATGCCGAACAGCGGAAAAAGGGCGTACGTATTGAGCTGGCTAAAACGCCAGCCAATAGAGTCACTCCAGGCAATGACTGCCAGCACCATGACAGCCGCCCCAAGCATCCAGGCAAGTACAGGTAAGTCTTTTTGTTTCATAGCATATTAATCATAGCAGGACTTGATCCCGATCACTCCCTCGGCACGCCGCCAAGATACGCCTACTCCCAGCGAAAAACGCGGAAGGCGATAATGTAGATGATCACTAGCCAGCCGAGCATGAGAGCCAGCTGCGGCCCGAGATCCATGAGCGTTTTGCCTTCAGTGACGATAAAGCGGACACTTTCAACAATCGGCGTCAGCGGGATAAAACGGGTTATTGACTGCAGCCATTCCGGCATGAGGAACGTTGGGAAAAAGACACCCGACAAAAACATCATCGGCATAGCCGTCAGCTGCGCTAGCGGGGCAGCCTGATTCTCATTCTTTGCCCAGCCGCCGATTGCCAGCCCGATACCGAACATCAGCGTCGCACCCAGCAAAATAACCACCAGCAACTGCAGGTAGCTGCCACGCATATTGAGGTCAAAGACCGTCAGCGCGATAGCAAACATCATCGTGACCGATAGGATGCCGACCACCATGTTCGACAGCACGTTTGCCGTAAAGTACTGCCAGACTTTAAGGGTCGTGGTCTGGTAGCGCCTGAGTACACCGCGCTGCTTGAGCCGTGGGAAAACCGAGGTTGGACCAAACACGCCGAGCGACAGCAGCGTGAACCCGAGCAGCCCCGAGAAGGTGTAGTCAAACTGGGTCAAGCCTTTCGTGGCCGTAGATTCGGTACTGACGGTGAACGGCTCTTCATTTTGCACGAACTGTTTATTTATCTCGGCAAACACGCTCTCCATAACTGAACCGAGCGTCCGGCCAGCCTGTTCATTGCTCTGGTCATACAAAATTTGTGCCTGACCGCTCGGGTAACGCCCGTTGTCTACCTCACCAAAGTCTTCAGGCAGGGTAATGGTTGCGTCCAGCTGACCGCGGTTCATCTTTTGCCGCGCCTGCTCCATTGTCGTCACCTCGTCATCAATCTTAAGCACCTCGTTCTGCTTGACCTCCTCGACAAAGCTGGTCGCAAACGCCGATTCGGAATGATTGAGGAGGGCAACCCGGAACGATACCTCATTGTCACCACGGAAAATGGTGCCGAAAATAAGCAGGAAAATCAGCGGAAAGGCGAAGGTGAAAAATATCGCCACCTTATCACGAAACAGCCGCTTCACGTCGATGCGCACAAACGTCAAAATTGGCAATAAAGCTTTTTTCATTAACTACTCCCTCAGTGCCTTGCCGGTTAGGTCGATAAACACATCTTCGAGATTCGCCTGCTCGACGTGCTGGGCCTTCTTGAAGCCCTTATTGAGCAGGGATTTGATAAGGTTTTTGGGCGTATCGAGCGCAATAATTTTGCCGCTGTCCATGATGGCTACCCGGTCGCAGAGTAGCTCTGCTTCTTCCATATAGTGCGTGGTCATAACGACCGTTACTCCCCGGTCTCGTATTTTGCGGATGAGATCCCAGAGGTTACGGCGTGCTTGCGGATCGAGCCCGGTCGTCGGCTCATCCAGAAAAAAGACCTTCGGGCCATGTACCAATGCTGTAGCAATGCTAAAGCGCTGACGCTGACCGCCTGACAGCTGCTCAGGATAGCTGTTGGCCTTATCAAGCAACTGCACGCTTTTCAGAAACTTGCGGGCATCGACTTTCTCGCCATAAGCAGCGGCAAAAAAATCGATAACCTCAGTCAGCCTGGTCTTTTCCTCGAACGATGGTGTCTGCGGCTGCACGCCGATAAGCGCTTTGATTTTTTCGGGGCTTGAGGCCACGTCAATGCCCGCTAGTGTTGCCTTGCCGCCATCAATCGGGCGCAAAGCCTCCAGCATCTCTAACGTCGTCGTCTTACCGGCACCGTTCGGGCCGAGAATACCAAAGACTTCGCCTTTTTTGACGTCAAAACTGATATCGTCCACGACTTTTTTACGGCCGTACTTCTTAGTCAGGCCGTGTACTTCGAGAATAGTCTCTGCCATACACCACAGTTTATAGACTAACTTCTCGCCACGCAACAAAAACACCCCGGCCGCAGCTGGGGTGTTTCGGAGTTTTACTTGAAACCAAGTGTTTGTCTAAAACTATTTGCGCTTTACAGTCAAAAAGCCGTTGCGTGGGTTTTCATTTACCGTGTAGCCATCGGGCAGATCAGTTGCCTCTGGGCGCTCGTCCTTGCTGAAGTAATAAATGGTCTGCTCTTTACCACCGCGCAGGGTAACTTTCTTTGAGTTCAAGTAATAAGTTACACCCTTAGAGTTTGTGTGCTTGTAAGCCATAGCTTGCAAATCTCCCTCTCTTGTAATTAGTAATGGTACCCCTAACATACTCTGGTGCATTTCAGCTTGTCAATGGCTTTGTCGGTGAAGCACCTCAAGATACTCCTATTTCGCCCCTGTTAATGCCAATTGTCAAATAGTTGCGTTTGAATACGCTTATGCAGTACACTAACCTTTGTAATATAACGAAAAATCTATATGAAAAGGTGGAAGATATTCTATGGATTGGATGAATCGCTCAGGCAAGCCGACCAACAGCGCTGGCCAGCCGATATCACCGGTAAATAATGCTGACAATTCACAGGGCACACGCGTCAATGTTCAGCGTGGTGACAGTGGCAACAAAAATAACAAACGGCGGCTGTCATTTCACACCGTCACATCCGTTGTCATGTTATTTTCCCTGACGTTGCTGGCACTCGCCGTCATCGGCTTTATCATGAACTTCCGTGACAAGAACGAAAGCCGCTACGTCGCGAAAGACAAGATGCAAGCCGTTTTCCTCAATGGTGGACAGGTGTACTTCGGTAAAATTCGTGAACTGAACAACAAGTACATCGGCATTACCGATATTTACTATCTGCGCGTCAACCAACAGGTCCAGCCAAAACAAGGCGAACAGCAATCACAGCAGGACATTTCCCTCGTCAAACTCGGTTGTGAACTGCATGGACCGCAAGACCAGATGTTCATTAACCGCGAACAGGTTGTCTTCTGGGAGAACCTGAAAGACGATGGTCAGGTTGCCAAGGCAGTCGAAGCCTATAAGCAGGCCAACCCAGATGGCCAGAAGTGTGAGAACAACCAGCAGCAGGCCACCCCAACGAACGGCGGCAATCAGCAGCAGAACCAAAACAATCAAAACAACCAACAGGGCCAAAACAATCAACAAAACTAATAATTAGCCTGGCAATTATACACCAGCAGGCTTTCGCACGGCCCCGCCCCATGGCGGGGTTTTGCATTTGCCTGCCGTGGGCCTTCACCCGATGCGGCCGCCAACCGAGCCACCCGCGCCGCGCGCCGCAAGCTGCTATCTAGCCCACTGCACACCACCCACCAGAAGCAGGGGCACCTGGACTGTCCCAACGATACAGCCGTAGCCGCTAATCATTAAGCTTGTGACGCAACCAGATTTGCGCCGCAAGCCGCGTAATCAGCAGCAGCAACGCCACTGCTGCCACTACTAGTGACCAGCCCGCTAAATCCGGTGACCAAACGGGCGAGACGAAATCAAACTTATATAAACTATCGGGGATGGGTTGCGGCTGCGCTTCTGGCGACCCATGGCTATCGATATACTCCTGGATACACGGCAGGCGGTTACTACCGGATAGCCCGCCCGGGAACCGTCGCTCGCAGTCCTGCTGAGCGGCGGCATAAATATCCTGATTGTCTCCCTCAACCCGTTGCTGCTCAGCCGCTACCAAGCGTTCGTAGCGGTATTTCAGCTGGATTGGGGGATAAATACCGGTGTCGCTCGACAGCCGCGAATTCATATGCGAGTAGGTATACGCGCGCAACTCCTTGAGCGCCGCTTCCACATCGCCATTCTCTTTATCCACCTGCAGCACCCTGTCCCGTAGCTCTATGGCCCGCAGATTGTTCTGCCGAAGCGCATAGGCTGCCACAAAACCACTCACCAAGAAAATGACAATGAAATACCAGTAGCTGATTGGCCTCAGTCTGACCATCAAACGATAAAGCTTGCGCTTATGCATATCAACCATTGTACCGCTTCTAGATTCTAACTTCTAAATTCTATATCCTAAAGGTATGCATATTTACTTTTCGGGTATTGGCGGTACAGCTATCGGGCCGCTGGCCCTGATCGCCAAGCAGGCCGGCTACCAGGTGTCTGGATCAGATAAGCAGAATTCCCAGTACATTCAGTATCTGCGCAAACAGGGGGTGGATACTATTCACATTGGCCAGACACGCGAGCAGATTGCCGCCGTCCACGACGCTAACCCGATTGACTGGTTCGTGTACACCTCGGCGCTGCCTCTCGAAAATCCCAACGCGCCGGAGCTCGTGTTTTGCGAAGAGCAGGATATAAAAACCTCCAAACGTGATGCGCTGCTTAATCAGATCCTGCAGGACAAGCAGCTTAAACTCATTGCCATCGCCGGCACACACGGCAAAACCACCACGACGGCCATGGTCATCTGGCTGTTCAAGGAACTCGGCCTGCCCATTAGTTATTCAGTCGGTGCTAAGATTCCCTTTGGTGATATGGGTCAGTACCAAGAAAGCTCCGAATACTTCGTCTACGAGTGCGATGAGTTTGACCGTAACTTCCTGGCTTTCGAACCGCATATCAGCCTCATTACCGGCGTGACATGGGACCACCACGAGATATTTCCGACCCGCGAGGATTACCAAATGGCCTTTCAGGAATTCATCACCCAAAGCGAGCATACCGTCCTCTGGCAAGAAGATGCGATGCACTTAAACCTACCTGCTAGCCCGACGCTTGCTATCCAGGACTCAGCGGACCCCCGCATCGATGATATTACGCTACCCGGTCTGTATAACCGCCTAGACGCCTGGCTAGCTATCCAAAGCGTTCACCGCACCACAGATACCCCACTTGATAAACTAATCAGTATTATGAACCGCTTCCCCGGCCTACAGCGCCGTATGGAGCAGATTATCCCGAACCTCTACAGCGACTATGCCCACACCCCGGAAAAAATCCGTGGTGCCATGAGCGTTGCCCTAGAGATGGCCGAAGATAAGGGCCAAGATGTCGTGGTCGTGTATGAACCATTAACCAATCGTCGCCAGCATTACATGCTCGATGACTATAGAGATTGCTTCAGTGGAGCCAGTAAGGTGTATTGGATACCTAGCTATCTAGCTCGGGAAGACCCCAACCAGCGCATTATCCCGCCCGAGGAATTAATCAGCCACCTAGATGAACCATCGATTGCCGAGCCAATGGAGCGTGATGACAAACTAAAGGCAACCATCCAAAAGCACCTCGATGCAGGTGACATGGTCGTCTGTATGGCCGGCGGCGGTGGCAATAGCCTTGATGAGTGGGTTAGACAAGAATTTCCATCCATCAAAGCATAAGCGCTCATGCTATAGTTAAATCATGAAATTGTTAGCGAGCACGCCGCAGGTGCTAGCTCGGCCTATGCAGTATTTGACGTCAGCAACGGCAGTCGTCATTGCTGTCGGACTCGTCGGCTCAGCCCTCGCTGCCACCAACGCAGCCGTAGTCAACAAAGATCTGCTACTCTCCCGGGCAGTAACGGCGGCAGCGGCATTCTCGGGAGAAGAAATCGAGCAACTCCGTGGCGACAGCAATGATCTGTCGAATCCCACCTACAAGAGCTTGCGTCGGCGACTCATCTCCATTCGCCAAGGCAATGATGGTACGCGGTTTGCCTACCTTTTGGGCAGGAATGACCAAAACCAGGTTATCTTCCTGGCGGATTCCGAGAGCGAAGCGAGCACAAGCTACTCACCACCGGGCATGGCATACCCCGAAGCGTCCGGCCTGCTGCGCTCGGCCTTCATCAACCAAGAGCCAATCATTGAGGGCCCGCTCGAAGACAGTTACGGCAATTGGGTTACTGCCGCCGCACCCGTCACTGATGAACAGGGAAGGATTGTGGCCGTGCTTGGCATCGATACGCCAGCCAACGACTACTACAAGCAGATCGCTACCTACGCCATTACCCCACTGTTGCTGGCAGCTATTCCGGTTGCGGTACTGATTTACAACCGTCGGCTGGCCCACAAAGAGCATGAGATAACTAAGCTCAAGACCCAGTTCGTATCTATCGCCTCCCATGAACTGCGCTCACCGCTTACCGGAACACTCTGGGGCATCCAATCGCTACTCAAAGCCAAGCACCGCGCCGAACAAGAGGAGACGCTTACCGCACTCTACAACAACGTCTCATCGTCGCTCGCCACGGTGAACGAAATACTTGATTTTTCAATTTTTGAAAGAGGAGACGAAGAGAATCTCCAGCGCGAAATTGTCGATCTGCGTATTGCAATCAACGACATTATCAAGCTGCATCACCTATCAGCCAACGAGAAAGACATCACCATAACACGAGCTGGCAAATGGCCCAAGCAAGCGCTTGTCATAGGCGACCACGGTGCACTCAAGCGGGCTGTCGGCAACCTACTATCAAATGCTCTTAAATACAGTCCTAAGGGTAGTAAAATTGAAATTGCCCTGCGCACTGAAGGTGACAGGCACATCATTGGCGTGCGTGACCACGGCATCGGTATACCGCGCTCCGAACAGAGCAAGGTACTGGGTGGCTACTACCGGGCTGCCAACGCCTCCAAGATTAAAGCCTACGGCACCGGCATGGGTCTGTGGCTGGCACGCATGATTGTTGAACAGCACCAGGGCAAGCTCTGGCTGCGCTCCAAAGAAAACGAAGGCAGTACGTTCTTTATATCCCTGCCAGCCAAGAAGCTTACTGAGTAATTCGACTAGCCAAGAGCGATGAGGATTTGCTCAGCCAGCTCTTCGGCATTGAGGCTCGCCTTCGACAAGTACGTTGTCACACCTGCCTCCATAGCCTTATTAAGCGACTCGGTCTGCTCATCATTACTTAAGATAATAGCTGGAATTTCCTTACCCTTTGAATCCTCGCGTAGTTGCGCCAGCATGGTCAGACCATCTACTTCCGGCATGATTACATCGGTGACTACCAGATTCACCTCACCAGTCAGGGCTTTTTCGAGCCCTTCCTTGCCGTTGCTGGCCTCATATACGGTCAAGCCCTTTTCGCCTAGCACCCGTGCCAAACTTTCACGCACGAGCTTGTCGTCGTCTACTAACAATACTGTTTTGCTCATAAAGCTATGATACTACACCGGCTGACAGGCGTCCAAGATTGACCTTGCGGAAGACTTGCGAGCGGGCTAACTAGATAAAGGCAGACGCCCCCCCAGAAGCGCTTGGGAGTCACTAGCTAGTGCTGATAGCAGAAGTGGATGAAGCCACTGGTATGAACGTATTCATCGGTTGTCTCCGCTACCCTGCTGGACATTGCGTAATTTCCGACCTGTCAGCTTCTCCAGATTTCCAGCAGCCACTTCTTCCAGCGCTATGCCGAGGTAGTCTGCAACCACCGAAACATACCACAATACATCACCGAGCTCTTTGGCTATGTCCTTTTTGTCATTATCTGTTATCACGCCCTCTCGGTCACGGACAATTTTCTTGAACTTTTCGGCTACTTCACCCGCTTCACCGACCAGACCCAACAGCTTCGCTACCATAGCTGGATCATGGGCCTTCATATCTTTTGCCCGAGTCATGAGCTCGAACGTCACTGTTTGCTTCTGGTATTCGTCGAATGTCATTTTTCAATCTCTCCTTTTTAGTTTACGTATACTGCTCCTTGGCGCACCACTTCTACTGCGTCGTCAATGATGCGGATTATCGTCGAAGCCGGCCGACCAGACAAATCGCCACCATCAACATAAAAGTCGACTGTATCACCGAAATACGCCTCAGCCGCCTGGACATTTGCCGCCGGCTCCTCACCTGGCTGATTAGCGCTTGTCGTCAGTAGCGGCCCTGATTTGCCGAGGAGCCGAGCGACACTAGGATCACTCGGGATGCGCATTGCCAGGCTCAGCTTGCCAAAGTCCAGATAGCGTAACTCCGGTGTCGTCGGCACAATAATACTGATCGGACTCGGCCAAAAGTGCTCGACAGCTGTCAGATACCGACGCGGAATACCGAGCTCTACCAGCTGATCTATGTTCGCGGCAATCAGCGTACCCGGTTTATCTTCCCGGCCCTTCAGCGCGTACAGCCTGGCCACGGCTGCCTGGTCTGATGCCAGGCAGGCCAGGCCGTACACGGTATCGGTTGGCAGTACGCCGACTTTACCATCTTGGAGCAGTGCGGCAACTTGGGAGTCATCAAGTGATTTGAACGTAACCATATGCTTTTTCGGGTCCTCTTATATATAATGACACTATACCTATGGAACTCCTGCTCGAACAAATTTATTTAAAACTTGAATGGTTAGTCGCGCATTTAGAGAAATGGATGAGCGACCACCTCATAAACATCATTATCATCCTGATCGGCGCCTGGGTGCTTCGCCGCGTGGCGAATGATCTGATTGACCGGTTGCTACGGCACATCGTGCGACCGGATGTCTACCCGACCAAGAGTGATCGTGAAAAGCGCGTCCAGACGCTCGGCAGCCTCGGCAAGGGTATCGTCAGACTGATCGTGTACGTGGTTGCCACGCTGCTCATTATTGGCGAACTGTACCCGGGTGCCCGCACGACCTTGTTTACCAGCGCCGGCGTGCTCGGTGCCATCATTGGCTTTGGGGCCCAGAGCCTGATTAAAGACTTGATGACTGGTATTTTTATTATTTCTGAAAACCACTATCGCATTGGCGACGAGGTGACACTAGTTTCCGGCATGGGCCTGGGCAAAACCGATGGTCGAGTGGAAGATCTGACCATTCGTACCACTGTGTTGCGTGATATGAGCGGTAACGTGCACCACATACCCAATGGCAGCATTGGCGTCACTACGAACAAAACGTTGGGCTACAGTCAGTTGAACGAGGAATTAGTCGTCCAGTTTGACACTGATATCGATAAGCTTGCCAAAGTTATTAAAAAAGTCGGCGAAGACCTGCAATCCCTGCCGCAGATGCAGAGCCGAATTATCGAACCGCCGTATCTGGATGGCGTCAAAGGTTTCACCGACAAAGGCATTGCCGTACGTATTCTCGCCAAAACCAATGCGGCAGCTCAGTGGAAGACCCGCAGTGAGTTCTATCAGCTACTACAAAAAGCCTTGGCGAAAAATAAGATTAAGGTCGTCGGCCAGCCGTCCGATGATGAAAAGTAACCGCTTTTTTAAAAGCCGAGTGACTGCTCGTCGAGGCCAGCGGCAGGCATCGCCTGTGCTTCGTCGGCCGCGTTGATTGCGGCATCCAACTCTTCTTCGGCCGCCTGCAGCTCCTCTGGCGTAGGTGGTACGGCAGGTACCGGCGGACCAACATCCTGTGCGGCCGGCATTCCCTGCTGTGCCTGTTCGGCAGTACGGCCGGCCTTGTTGCGCTCATCCAGGTAGGCATATACCGTGATGCCCGCCAATGAACAGGCAACCATGATTGCAATGATAATAACCGCCAGCGGGCCACGCTGCGGCTTATTTTTCTTGCTCGCTTCAATAAGCTGCTGTTTGCGCTGCTCTTGCTGCTTCGTCTCAGCTTCAGCCTGCGCCAGCAGCTCCGAACGCCTGTCCGCACCAGCGCCTGCAGCTGCCTGAGTTGCCGCAGGTTGCGTCGGTACTGGGGTGGCCGGCTTTTCCGGTTCAGTTGGTTTTGGCTTGGCTGCTGTTGGCTTCGCTGGCGCTGGGGTACTCGGCGTTACTGACCCGGATCGAGCTGCAGTAGCAGCTGCTGGCTTTGGACGCGACGCGGACCGGGCTGTCGCCCGCTGAGCTTGGCTGCGGCGCACGTCCATGACGCTACCGCGGGCGGCAGCTGAGCGAGCAGTGCGCTGTGGGCCGTGGCTCATGAACGCCCTCCCTCTACTGACCGGGCCTGCACTTGGTCTTTCAGCTGCATAAAGGCCGGCTTCACGGCATCTTTCAGATGGCTGCGGATATCCCGACCTTTGGCTATGACGCCTGCACGCTGGGCGCGGGCTTCAAGCAGCGTTATGGCAAAACCTTCCGGGTCAGCCGCGCAATCGATAGCCACTAGGTCTGCTACTGTCTGCTGGAGCGCAGCTAGTTCTGACGAGTAGGCATCGATCTTTGTTTTGAGTGCCGCGACGTGCTGCTCGTACGCTGCCGTGTCGATATCTGCTGCTTTGAGCTTACCGCTCAGTGTCTCCAGGCGCGACGCCACATTACGGTAGACGGGATTACGCTGCGCTTCAAAGCGCCCGATTTGCGCCTCAGTCGCGGTCACCAAACCACGGATCGCCTGGCAACGGCCGCGGATACTATTCTGCTCCACCACGCCGAAACGGCGAGAGGTGTTCATTTTGCGCTTTTGGACGCGCTCATGCCGCTGGTTGTCGGCACTGGTTGTCGGTGGTGCCGCTGGCGACACGCCCTGGGTGGGGCCATTCTGCGCTAACGCCACATCATACACCAGCATGGGCATTGCCAAAACTGCAGCTAGTAAGAGAAGGTATTTTTTTGCCATAACACGTGTAGCCCACTTCTTTTAGTTCATTTTACCATAACCAGCTACCGTTTCAGCCGAGACTGAGCTGATCACCCTGCACCGAAATCAACCCGTCACGCCGCAACTCCTGCAGCACTGCCGCCAATCGCTCATCCGGTATGACTTCAGCTAATTCTGCAGACGTGCGGACGCCCGAGGCCAGCTCCCGCAAGACCCGTCCGCGAACCTGACGCCGGGAGCCTTCAAACTTTGATTGCTTGGCGTAGTGCTTGCTGCTTCGGGCGGCGTTACCGACCGTCGACTTGAGCTGCACCCCGTAATCCATGAGCGCCCAGTACCATTCCCGCGGGTACTCCCGGTCCAATGTCTCGCTTATATATGGCAGCAGCTCCTTATCATGTACGGCTGCACTGCCGCTGAAAAAGTGGTGGATAAAAACCGTACGGATATTGGTTTCAATAAAAACGAGCGGTACATTATAGGCATACACACAGATTGCTGCGGCAGTGTTGGGGCCAATGCCCTTGCACGCAACTAAGTCGTCATACGACCACGGCTGCGGCGTGGCGCCTAGCCGCTTTGCCGCTTCATGCAAGTATCTGGCGCGGCGGTTATAGCCCAGACCGCTCCAGGCCACCAGCACGTCGGCCAGCGGCGCCTGGGCTAACGAGTGCTGGTCAGGAAACCGTTCAATAAACTGCTGGTACTTTGGTATGACCCGCCCCGCTTGTGTCTGTTGCAGCATGACTTCACTCACCAGGATTTTGTAGGCCGCAAACTGCCCATCAGCTTCCGGTGCACGCCACGGTAGCCGTCGATCCATCGTGCGATAGTTTTCCCAGACAAGTTCCTGAAAAGTTGCGATATCCATCTATTGGTAGGGTAGCAGATTTTCGGCCGTTCAAGCCTTTTTTGACGCGACCCAGGACATGACCACCGCGGCAGCAATCCAGACAGGGAACACCAGCAGCGCCGCCTCGGTCAAAGTAGCGCGCGTCTCCAGCGCGTACACGCCACTCCACACCAACAGCGCCGTAAATGGTATGTACAGCAGCCAGGCCTGCCAGGTGGCTGGTAGGTAGCTGCCGCGGATTTTATAAAACCACGCGCCTCTGCTCAGTTTCGGCAACTTTTGTTTTTTCATACTAGTAATAGTACCAGCGGTCGATACCGTCCGTATTAGTCACATCAGCAATCTTTTTAGGCTCACCACCATCCAAGCTGAGCACGTAATCAGCCGTTTCGGTCTCGGTCTTGATACGGTATACCACTGTCGAGTCATTCAGCCAGTGCATCGGCGTCTTCAGGCCACTCTCTGTGCGCAGTGACTTTTCTTCACCACTTTCGATATCATATACGATCAACACACCCTTGCCATCACGGCTGTCGATCCAAACACTCTTTTTGCCATTCGGACTGTTGATGTACACGCGGGAGGTGAGATTCGCCGGCTCGCCACTGAGCTTGGTGGCCCGCTCGCCCTTGATGCCAAAGTCATACCACTCATTCGGTACCGCCAGGGCAATGTGCTCGTACGAGGTCCGGAAAATGTTCCACACTTCTTTACTGAGCACATCTTTGCGATCACTACCGTCGGCCTTGACGCTCAGCAGCTTGACGTCCTTACCGTTCTGGTAGGCGCCGGATGGTGCATAGTATATCCGGTCCTCGATAGCCATCACGTCATTGAAGTAGTTTGCGGCGGCCAATTCGTTGTTAGTAGCGTCTTTATAGTGATAGGCCATTAAACGGCTACGCTGCGGGTGGCCAGCACTGGTACCGGACACGATCCGCACGTACGCCAGCCGCTCACCAAACCAGCCGACGGGCTGAATGCGCTCGGAGGCCTGCACGCTCGTAACTTCATTGGTACTGAGGTCAATAATATCAAGCGTACTGAGCAGATAACCGTCCTCATTACGCTTGCCTTCACGTGTCGATACTAACGCGATGAGACTTTCGGACGGGTGCGGCACGAGGGCCATATCGTCACGTTCGTTGCCGGTGCCTTTGAGCACGAGCGTCTCGTCTTTAGCATCAGCATAGGCAGCGTAGATATCGAAGCGGCCTTCGCGGCGGGAGATGTAGGCGTGCTTGCGAGCCGGCACCATGTGCACCTTACGCTCGTCTTTGGTATCGCCGCTCATATTGAACTGCTCAATGCGCCGACCTTCACTGGTGATCGTGACCTCAATTTCGTCTGCCGGGTCTTCAAGCGTCAGCAGTATTTTGCCCTGTTCGTCAGAGAAGGCGCTAGCATCATCACTCGTCGCCTCAGCTTTGGCCACAGGCTTACCCGATAAATAATCACTGACCCGAAACGCGTACTGGGTACCTGTTGGTCGGAGCTTTTCTTCACCGAGCGGATTACTGCCCCAGCCAATCGTGACCTTGCGCTCCACTGGCGCAAAGGCCCGCCGCTCAATCTTCAGCGGCGTCGCGCCGAGTTTTATCTTTTGCAGCCGGGCGTCACCGTTGTCATCAGTGCGCACACTTGCTCCATGCAGGCTGACCTCAACGTTCTTGAGCGGCTGCATGGTACTTTCGTCAATGATCCGTATGCTGGCACTTGCGCGCACGCCGACTAAATTAAGCACAAAGTACCGGCTGGCTGGTACGGCACCGATTAATAAGACTAGGCCCATCATGGAGCCAATGAGAACTTTGCGTTTCATTGGATTCTGCCATACGTCAACCAAGGCAGCTCGTAGCTTCTGCGTAAACGTTTGCTGCGCGGGCGGTTTAAAGGCGGCGGCTAGTTTTTTATCTTCAGCTTTGAGTAGCTCGTCACTGTCATTACGAATAATGTCCTCGACCGCCTCGGCCGTCTTGTGATCCTCGACTGGCGATGCGGGCAGTTCAGACTTGACGGGCTCTGTCGCGGGGGGCGTTTGACCGTCCTCGCTAACGGCAGCTTTGTCCTCGGCCGGTGCTGCTTCGGTAGGCCCCGGCTGCGGCGTTTTTTCTTCAGCTGGCGGCGTCGGGTCAGGTTGAACCATCGCGCCTGCTTCGAGCGGCGGCGCCGTCGGCACTTCCGGCTCCTCGACCGGCTCATTGTCGCGCAGGATTTTTATCTCCAGTGGCTTATCTGGTACCGGCAAGTCGGCTACGACCGGTGCGGTTGATGGTTCGTCAGCTGCGTCTGCCGGTGCTGGTACTTTTTTTGGCTCCGGCTCCATCATTTCCTCGACGCGCGCTACAACATCAGCGTCTTCTTTAAACAGCTGGGCTTTCTTTTCTTTTTTAGGGTCTTTTTTTGCCATAATCAGTTTACTCTTGTCTAGATTTTATCAAAAACCACTGGCCACTGTCACTAGGGTTTAATCTAGCGCCGCTTTTTACGCTTGGCCTTCTT
>CAZWRS010000006.1:22102-46305 GCA_964636435.1 uncultured Candidatus Saccharibacteria bacterium
CGTGGGCTGCGGAGCTGGCGCCTCAGCTATGACCGGTTCGTCATACACAGTGCTGGCTGGTACACCCGCTGCCTTGGACCGTTCACGGCGGCGAAAAGCATACTCCAGCACGCCCACCAGCAGTACCGAAATGATGACTACCAGAGGCCAATTAATACCCTCACCGCCCGGCACAGGGGCCGGTGATTCGGACGGCTCCGAACTACCTGAAGGAACGAGAATGCGGGCGTTTTCATTATTGAGCACGTCATAGCCGCTCGTGTCCTGCAAGTTCGAGCCCTGCTGCAGATCACCTTCAGCGGCTTGCGGATTCCGCGTCTGTGGCTGAAAATCATCAGCCCGGCTGGCGCCATTTGATGGGGTAGCTTGTGCAACAGTATGTGTCATGACGTTCTGGGGTACCTATCTAGTATGTCGCGTTGTCGGCTGGATTTCAAATAGTGACCGATTATTCCACCCGCAGCGAAACGAGCAGATCATACGCTGCCTGTAGCGTTTCGTTGGCCGACCACTCTGCCGGGTCTATGGCGTATAGTTCACTCGCATCAGCCGCACATGCCGCGTCATGGCAGGCGTAGAACATGACCGTGATGATCGGGTCACCTTTTTTGACGTCTGATGCAGGAATCAGCTGTTCGACCTGGTAGCCGCTATCCCCCGTTATGAAGACCGCGCTCAAGGCCCGGCCACCAAAACCTCCGAAGCTTATGTATGTTTCTGCACGCTGGTTTTGCGACGGCGAAGAATAGGCAAGTATTTCGGAGTCTTTCACCGCTATTGCCCCACCATTCTCAAAACCGGGAACGTCACTGCCGGCACCTAAAATCGACACCACTACCTTGGTATCTGCCACATTGCTGTTAAGGTCTGCCAGTTTCACGACCGGCGATTCGACCCGAATAACCCCTGGTTCAGCATCGTTAACGTGCCAGTCGCCGGGATAGAAAAATCGTAAACTTTTATCGCGCGAAACATACTCGGTTGGCTCGGAGGAGACGTGCGGCATAGGCTGGACTTGCTCAGCATCAGCCTGAGCGGACTGCTCTGGGCTATTATCAGGACGCCAAAAGGCAGCATAGCTACCGGCTACCACCACTGCGATTAGCAGTAAAACTACCGCTAGTATCCGGACACGCCTTTTCCGTCGTCTTCGTTCCTGAATCGGCTGCAAGCCACTCACGTACTGGGCTGCTGCCACATCATCATATGTCGGCGCTTCATCTTGTCGGTGAGGATCGACGTAGTGCACATCTCTTGTCATATAACCCAGTATACTCTTTTCTGCACCATGTTAGTGGACGGGATAGCTATGCTGCAGATCAGCGCACTGGACTGCTGCTAAGTAGCTTTGTTTTGTGATGCAGACGGCTTCTTTTCGATAATAATAGTAAGCCTGTAGCGCAGGGTCGGGAAGGTCACAACTTTCAGGTGGTGCAGGTAGGTATACTGGGCAGCAAAGTGCTGGTTCGTTTCGCGGTCACTTTGGGTGATTGGTGATTTGTGCTTCCGGTAGTCTACATACGAGAACACGACCAGGGTGATGATTGCCAGTGCTAGGAAAGTTGATACGAAAGTCAGTGAGCCAGTATTGACGAGGGACGCCTGCTTTTGCCGAGCTAGTCCGACCGGGTCAACGATGACGCCGTTAGCCACACCATCCAGGTCCAACTCGCCGCCATCAACCACTTCGTAGCTCACCTTAACGGCCGGCCTGCCATTTCTGGTCACATTTGAGAGTGCTGCATTGGTAATGGTACTGAACTGGCCACTACTTAAGTTTACTTTCCGGGCAATGAAGTTATCTGCCTTCTCGTCTGTCTCAAAGTACAGATTCATCGTCTGCGTACTGCCTGCTGGCACACCCTCTATCGTAAAGCTCAAAAGGCCGAGCGGATACTCATAGTCTTTATCTTCTGCCGCTTCGGAAGCCGGCAAAATGTCTGCAGACTTAACGATAGCACCAGGCACGGGTGGCTCGATATAAATCTTCTTGCCCGTGGATGGATTGGTTGCACCACCTGACTCGGCCGCTGGTGCTTGCGCCAGCTCAAAGGCACCCGCATCACAGCCCTTGCCCTGTGGCCGCGTGACGCCACGCGCATCCTTGTTCGGTGCGCCATCACAGACACCAGCGTCAATTGCCGGGCTGCCGACGAGCAGCGGAATGGTTGGAACATTTCCGCCATGATTGCCGAGTGGGCCGAGCTTATCTTTGAGGCCAGACACACTATGCTTGTCAGTCGGATGGGTGAGGTAGTCTTTGCATGAATTATCTTCAACGACATTACCTCCAAGACTCACAACTTTGAGCGAGACAGTACCTTGACCTCCCAAGAGACCGCCAATATCGGCTACGCTACAACTTTTTGGCGTACCATCAACATTAATATTTGATATCAGGACGTTTTGTAGCTTAAGAATGCCATCGAAGTGATCATCAGCTCCCATACTGCCACCGACCAAGCCAACCGCGCCATTAGAGCCAAAAGCTGCCGGGCCAGTGGTTATATTACGTATAGTTGCATACCTTACCGTCACCTCCCCTACGCTATCTCCACCCCCAATAACGCCGGATAATGTCAGGCCACCTACATTCAGAGCATTAGGTGAAGTTATATTCTCTATCGTGACGTTTTCATAGGACGCCTGGAGCGATGCATAGCCATCTCCTAGGCCAGTCGGATTATAGATAGCTTTCAATTGGCCATCTGGTTTAGTGTAGGTAAGGTCTGTAACTGTAATGTTTTTACCTGTCAGTGCCTGCATCTTACCTTGAGGGCCAATGATAGCAACACCGAGCAACATACCTGCATCACTCGAACTGTAATCGTGCACATAAAGTCCATCAATCGTAATGGCCGCCGGCTCACTGGCACCAGAACTAAAATAAGCAAGCCCACCAAGGACAGTAGTTCCCGACCCGTCGTCCTGGGCAATTGAATCTGTGCCATCAGCTTCGATATTTTGGACGAAAATGCTTTTCGCATCCAATATAACAACACCAAAGCCACTAACCGCCCTGGTTTTAAAATCTTTAAAAACAATGCTGGCAGTAGCACTGTTTGCCTGGAACGGTGTATACTGGCCGTTGCCACTCACAACACTTTTTGATGCCCCGTGGCCCTGAACTGTTACAGTGCGCGTAATCACGGGTAGATCAGCGCTCAAGGTAATCGTGCCGGCGGGCAGCTGAATGACGTCATTGCCTGTTCCGGCAGCGCAGTCAACATGGGTCTGTGCTTGATTGTTAATATTTTCGATCGCTTCGGATAAATGACAGACTCCGTCAGCGGCTTTAGTGTCAGTGCCGCTAGACACGGTGATCGTAGCTGCCTGCACCCGCCCGCTAACGATGAATACGCTACCTAGTAACGCAGCCACTAGTATTAGGCCGCTCAATTTGGTGGTTTTATTTTTTATCATAAGTACTTTGATTATTGTAGCACAAAGCCGGCGCCTATAGCAGGCTATTTTGCCGTAACTACCTGACGCTGCTCATGGTCGACAACCAGCGCCTGATTATCATTAAGCGGCAACACTTCAAATCCAGGGTTGGCTGCTGCTATCTCTGGTACCCGACCGGCATAACGCGGATCTGGACTATCATTGTGTGGCACAATGATCGTATCAATTAGCCCTAAACCATCCCAGGCGGTTGCGCCACTCGCATCATCCATCGACTCAAAACCGCGCAGACTTGGCCCGGCCACAAGCGCACCGGCACTCTCGCCAATGTAGACCTGATTTGTTTCCAGCAGATGACTGATAGCGAAATCGAAACCGCTCTTCTTCATGGCACGCCGCAGAGAGTATGTATTACCGCCGGCCGCATACAGGTAGTCGAATCGGGCAAGCTGACGGCCGATGCGCCGCGCATCATCGTGATCCAGCAGATCTACCAATACCGTGCTCCCCAGCCCGATAGCTGCCAGGTCCGTTTGTAGTGCCGCCAATTTCTGCTGGCGCTCTTCGGCTGGCTTATCATCTTTAGCATTGATAAGAATCGCACCCTCAAGCTTATCTAGACTCCTATCAAACAGACCGGACAATGCTTCGATATGCGGAATCCGGTAGGAAGACAGGTAGAGCTTCAAGGCTACAGCCCCAGTTCTTTGAGCTGCGCTGGATCGACCTCTGATGGCGAACCCATCATGACATCAACGCCAGAGCCGTTCTTTGGAAAGGCCACAATTTCACGGATATTATCCTCACCCATCAGCACCATGAAGATGCGGTCGACACCAAAGGCGCAGCCAGCATGCGGCGGTGCACCGTACTTGAAAGCATTGATCATGGCGCCGAATTTAGCATCAACGTACTGACGGTCATAGCCGAGTGCCCCGAAGACCTCGTACATAACTTCCGGGTTGTGGTTGCGCACCGCGCCAGAACAGACCTCATAGCCGTTCATGACCATATCGAACTGGTCGGCTAGAATGCTCTGCTTATCCTCCGCCTGCAAGGCTTCGATGCCACCCTTTGGCATACTGAAGGGGTTGTGGCCAAAATCCAACTGATTGCGCTTCTCGTCCCACTCATAAAATGGAAAATCAACGATCCAAGCCAGGGCTACGACATTTGGGTCTTTTAGCCCGAAGTGCTCAGCAAATTCATTGCGTAGCCGACCGAGCACCTTACTGACAACGCCACGGGTATCCGCCCCGAAGAACACGGCATCACCGTCTGTGGCACCGACCTGAGTCTGTATGGCGGCCAGCTCAGCGTCGCTTAAAAACTTGGCAATTGGCGATTTTACTTCGCCATTTTCGTAGGTCAAATACGCCAAACCACCGGCACCTTCTTGCTTGGCAATGTCCGTAAACGTATCAATCTGCGACCGGCTCAAAGACGCCGCGCCCTTCACACAAATAGCCTTAACCACACCGCCGCTGGCCAGCGCGTTTTTGAAAACACCAAACTCTGTTGCCTGCAGGGCTTCCGATAAATCAACCAGCTCCATGCCGAAGCGCAGATCCGGCTTGTCAGTACCGAATCGGTCCATTGCTTCCTGGTACGGAATGCGCGGGATTTCCTCGCTCAACAGTTGCTTACCGCCAAAATCGGTAACCAGCTGCTTGATGAGCGGTTCAGTTGTCTGGCGCACTACTTCGCCGTCGTCCACGAATGACATCTCTAGGTCCAGTTGGTAAAAATCACCGTACAGACGGTCAGCCCGCGGGTCTTCGTCACGGAAACACGTCGCGATCTGGTAGTAGCCTGGTACCCCGCCCACCATCAACAGCTGCTTAAACTGCTGCGGCGCCTGTGGCAGGGCATAGAACTTCCCTTCGTGTACGCGGGATGGCACTAAAAAGTCACGAGCACCTTCCGGACTGGAATTGGCCAGAATCGGTGTCGTCACCTCAGTAAAACCTTGCTCGTCCATATACTGGCGCATCAGCCGGTAGTATTCGGCGCGCTTCTTAAGCATCTGCTGCATCTTCGGCCGACGCAGATCGAGGTAACGGTAGCGCAAACGGACATCCTCACTCGATTGGGCGTCGCCGTGCAGCTGGATGGGCAGCGGCTCGGAACGGTTCAAGATTACGAGCTGGCTCACGACGATCTCGACTTCGCCGGTTTCAATATTCGGGTTCTTGAGCTCTTCGTCACGCTCTTTGACCATGCCGGTAGCAGCGATCACAAATTCATCACGCAGCTGCACGGCGACGGCAAAAGCCTCGGCCTGCTCCGGCTGAATAACGAGCTGGACAATACCGGTGTGATCACGAACGTCAATGAAAATCAGGCCACCGTGGTCGCGCCGGGAATTCACCCACCCTTTGACAGTAATTTCTTCGGCTATCTTATTTTTGGCTGCAATACTAAGTGTTCGTTGTGTCATAAAAAATTTCCAGTTAGATGATGCGGTAGAGCTTGATGGGAGCGAGCTATCAGCATGCAGATACTCAAGCGCTATCTGCCGCCAGCTCGCACATTCCTATCGTTATTTATCAGCGATACCATCATTTGCCCTATTCTACCACCGATGTTGCTTCAGGGGTAGGCTCTTTTGGTACTTTGTCTGGTTTTTCCTCGGGTGGCGTCTCCCCAGGCACTTCTTTAGCTGGCTCGTTTTCAGTCTTGTCAGCCCGCGTGTGCAACAGGTGCTCCTGGCGGGCAGCCCGGGCCGCTACCGCACGCAGATCATCATACTGATCAAACTCATCAATAATTGGCTTACCGACGATCTGCTCGAGTACATCCTCCAGCGTGATAATGCCGACGTACTCCTCAAAGCTATTGACCACGATGTACTGGTGACGATGGGTTCGCAAAATTGCTTGCAGGGCATCAGTCAGCGGCTGCTCTTCGTGGATGTAGGCTAAGTCAGCCTGCATGACGCTCTCGATCTTGCCACCCGTTTTGGCCTTGACCATGTCTTTCATGTACAGCGTACCCAGTAAGTTGTCTTTCTTGCCAGCGTAGACCGGAAAGCGTGAAAAGCCGCTTTTATGTAGCTCGCTCATGAGTACCGGACCGATAGTTTCATCGGCTGCAATCATTTTCACGGTGCGGCGCGGAATCATTACGTCTCGCACCAGTATGTCGCCAAACGTCAGCGCGTGCTGGGCAACATCGAGCACGACTTTATCGATGCGGTTATACGGTTGAACCTTCTGGTCCTGTATGAGATCAACCAGGTCTTCTTTGGTGTAAATGCCGGTATGGATGGTAATTGGCCGGTGCCGGTCGACAAACATAACGATACGGTTGAAGAGGGGGTGCAGATAATTGAGCAGCCAGGCCAGCGCTGGTGCAAGCTTGACGGCAAGCCAGGTGCTAAAGCGCGTTACATCTCGGGCCGGCAGCCAGACAAAAGCGAACCACAGAACTGCTGCGCTGGCCGCTACCGCGAACCAGGCCGGTGCCGTACGGGCGATATGCACAAAAAATAGTGCGTTGGTGAGCACCACGAGTAGCCACAGTACCGCCCCGAGGCTCGAGCCGTAGGACGCAGCTTTGTACAGAGCGGCCGCCAACTCATCACCATCCCGCGCTCGACGACGCAGCTCTCGCTCGGAGACATTTCGATACGACTTCAGTAAACCGACCGACATCAACGCCAAGGCGGCCAGCACAATATCCATAATCGCGTTCATGACTTTAATAGTACCAGCATGGTATGATTAGTTGTACATATTTAAGGGGAAAAATTCGTATATGAGTAAACAGTTTTTGCTGATTCTGGCCGCCATCGTCATAGTTTTCGGTGGACTTTTAATATTCAACAAGCGCGACCAGCAGAATGGTAACGGATCGAACGGTAGTGACCAAGAAGTTTCGCCGACCGAACACATCACCACGGAGGGCTCCACCGGCGTACGGCTGGTCGAGTACGGCGATTTTCAGTGCCCGTCCTGTGCGCAGTACTACCCGATCTTTAAAGAACTCAAGCAAAAGTATGACGGCGAGGTAACCTTCCAGTTCCGCCACTTACCACTCATGGAAATCCACCAAAACGCGCTGGTCAGCGCCCGGGCAGCCGAGGCAGCTGGCATGCAGGGCAAATTCTGGGAAATGCATGATCTGCTCTTTGAGAACCAGAACAACTGGAGTGCCAGCCCGAATCCGTCACCAATCTTTGAAGGCTACGCCGAAGAGCTAGGTCTGGACGTTGAGAAATTCAAAGAAGACATGCGCAGCGATGAATCCAACCGGCTCGTGCAGGCCGACCGCCGAGAAGCCCAGCAAAAAGGCTACAACTCTACGCCAACCTTTGAACTCGACGGCGAAAAAGTCGAGGGCCTAACGAGCGTCGAAGCTTTTTCCGAAAAGATTGACGAAGCTATTAAAAATAAACAAAACCAGTAATTGATTCCTTTAAGCGGTGGGCAAGGCTGTGGCCGCGCCATAGGGTAGTGGAGTGACATGACACCTATTCAAGAAAGTTTAGTCGTACTCGCCATAATCCTGGTCATTGCCCGCTTTATCAAGCGGGGCTCCACCATACTACAGCGCTTTTTTATTCCCAGCTCGCTGGTCGCCGGCGTCATCGGCCTCATTCTCGGGCCGCAGGTTCTGGAAACTATCCCGGAAGCCATCACGACCGAGTGGGCGAAATTACCAAAACACCTCATCAACGCGGTTTTTGCCGGCCTGTTCCTCGGCAAAGTGATACCTGATCGCAAAAAAATCTGGCGGTTGGCCGGACCGATGATTGCCTTTGGTAATGTCCTGGCCTGGGGACAGTATGTCCTTGGGGCGGCCCTGGCCATGTTTGTACTGGTACCAGTCTTCAACGCCAGTCCGCTGGTCGGTTCACTGATAGAAATCAGCTTTGAAGGCGGCCATGGCACTGCAGCTGGCCTGGCACCAACCTTCGAGCAACTCGGCTGGCCCGAGGGCTCAGATATCGCCCTCACCATTGCTACGATCAGTATCATTTCGGCCATTCTGCTCGGTGTCTTTTTTGTCAATTGGCACAGCCGACACGCCCGCGACCACAAAACCCGCCACGCCGCCCTCGAACGTCGCCAGAAACAGATGATCCGGAGTGGCTACAACCTGCTCCGGCTTGGCGAGAAGCTCAGCACCAACCCCAAAGCTATCGTCATTAACCTCATCGCCTTTGCCCTGGCCATCGGTATCGGCTGGCTCTTGTGGCAAGGCTTGATCATGGCTGAAGAGTTCCTACTGGCAGACATGACGCACATTCGCTTCTTTAAGTACCTGCCGATGTTCCCGCTTGCCATGATCGGTGGCCTGATCCTGCAAATGTTGCTACGTGCATTCGGCAAGCAGACACTCATCCAGCGCCGAACGGCAGAAATTATCAGCGCCATCGCCCTCGATATTCTTATTGCCAGCGCCGTGGCAACTATCTCTCTGAGCGTGCTTGGTGATAAGCTGCCAATCATCCTCATCCTCAGCGCAGCTGGTATTGTCTGGATCGTCGTCGCGTTTTTGGTGCTCTCCCCGCTCTTTTTCCGCACGTACTGGTTTGAGAAAGGTGTTACTAACATGGGGCAGTCGATGGGCATGACCGCAACCGGCTTGCTCTTGCAGCGACTGGCTGACCCGGCAAATAAATCCAAAGCCCGCGAGAGCTTTGCCTACAAGCAGCTGATTTTTGAGCCATTCATGGGCGGCGGTATCGTGACAGCGTCAGCAGCAATTTTCATCTACGAATTCGGCCTCATGGCCACGCTCGTTGTATCGATTGCTATCACCGTATTCTGGCTTCTTCTGGGCCTGCGGCTTGGTATGAAGCGAAGCTAGGCCCTGGCTGCCAGCCATTTCTTGCGAGCAATAAGCGCATTGGTAATAAGTTTGTGTGCGTCACACAGCAGTAGCGTCGCAACCGTCGGCAGAACAATTGCCACTAGCGCATCACGCATATTGAGCGTTTCCAAGCTAAAGTACTCTTTTAGGGGTGTCATGAAAATGAGCACATTGACGACAACTGACGCACCGATAGCCGCAACTAGCTTCCAGTTCGGACGCACAAAGTTATAGGTCCAGGAGCGGAACTCAAAGTTCATATTAAAGGCATTGGCCCATTGCACGACAATCAAGCTCAGAAAAGCTGCCGTCCGGGCATACGCCTCACCTTGGTGCAACATGGACGTAAAGATATAGAGCACTGATGCTGCCATAATCACGGCCAACAGTATAGAGCGGAAAAGCATATAGCCCTCGAGAAGCGGTGCCCGCGGATCCTTCGGCGGCAGTTTCATATGGTGCTCTTCGGGTGCGCTCAAACCAAGCGGAATTACCGCTACACCATCGGTGACCAAGTTAATCCACAGGATCATGACTGCCGTTAAGGGCAGCGGCAGGCCGAACAACAGCGCCAGCAACATGATGAGGATTTCACCGCTGTTGGTGCCAACCAGATACACGACCATCTTGCGGATATTAGCAAGCACCGTCCGGCCGACCCGCACCGCATTCATAATTGTCTGGAAGTTACTGTTAACGAGCACGATATCGCTCGCATCCTTGGCGGCATCAGTGCCAGAGCCCATGGCTAGGCCGGCGTCCGCTTCAACCAGGGCAGGGATATCGTTCACGCCGTCCCCCGTCATAGTTGTAATCTCGTGCCCCTTCACCGCTTTAAGAAGTGCGTACTTATGCTCCGGTAACACTCGGCCGAAAACCGTCGTGTGCTCAAGCTGCTTGACAATCTTCTCCGAATCTCCGGATTCCAGCACGCTGCTGTCCGAGACTTGTGACTGGTCCGTGGCAATACCAACCTTGCGGGCAATATGGCCAGCCGTCTCGATATGATCACCCGTCAGCATGACGACTTTAATGCCAGCCTGATGTGCTTGGGCGATGGAGCGGGCAACCCCGGGGCGCAGCTGATCGCTCAGACCGACGAAGCCATCGAAGTGCAGGTCACTCAAAATTTTTCTATCCAGCTTTTCTGGCAGGGCTTTAGTATCCTTCTGGGCAAAACCAATCGTCCGGTACCCGCGGCTGGTAAAGTCTTTGAGCTGGTCCTTAGCTTCATCGAGCACCTTATTTGCCTTACAGTAGCGCAGAACCTGCTCTGGCGCACCTTTTATGTATAACGAATAACCCTTCGGATGCTGCCACACTACGCCGCTCATGCGGAGCTTCTGATCGAACGGGAATTCTTTGACCTTTTTCCAGTCGCGCGGAATCCGTACATCCTCAACATCTTTGTGCAAAATAACGTCCAACGGATCCTCGCTGTTATCGGCGTCACCGTTCAGGCTGGCACGCACTGCTTCATTAAACGTCTGCCGGTTGGTATGTGCCGTATAGACATCGGCGATCGACAACTTGTTCTGCGTGATGGTGCCGGTTTTGTCAGTCGCAATGAGCGTAATGGCGCCCATCGTCTCCATGGACGCAATGTGCTTAACGAGCGCCTTTTGTCGAGCCATCCGCCGGGCACTGAATAGCAGCACCAGGGTCATGGCCACCGGCAGGCCTTCCGGTACCGCGGAGACTAAAATACTTAGCGTATAGGCAACTGCGTCATCAAGTTCAATGCCGCGGTAAATGGCTAGGGCGAAAACGGTGGCCGTGGCAATGCCGATACCATAGAGTAACTTTTTGGTCAGGTCATCAATCTTCACCTCGATCGGCGTCTTACCTTCTTGAGCCTCAGCGGCCAGTGTGTTAATCGCCCCCAGCTCAGTGGCGTTGCCGGTGCCGGTAATCAGGAACAATCCTGAGCCGCTGCTCATGAACGACCCCTTAAACAACATGTTTGCCTGGTCGTAAATCTGTTTCTTGCCAGCAATCGCCTCGGCCCGCTTATGCACTGGTAAGGATTCGCCGGTCAGCATAGATTCATCAGCCTGCACGTTGTTGGCTTCAATCAACCGCCCATCGGCGGGGATCTTCATTCCTTCAGATATATAGATAATATCGCCCGGCACCAGCAGCTCACTATCTATCCGCTCTTCCTCGCCATCACGTAGCGCTAAGACAAATTGCCGGTCCTGCTCGCGTAACGTCTTGAGCACCCGGTTAACTGAAAATTGCTGGAAATAGTAAATGATCGCGTTCACTACCACGATCACGCTGATAATGACCGTCTCAAACCACTTCTGCTCAAGCGCGCTGATAATCGCCGCAATGATAATAACGATGACAAAATAGCTGGCGAACGGCTCAATGATGCGCCGCCATAGTGGTGTCCGGTGGGCAGTTAACTCGTTACGGCCAAATTCTTCGAGCCGGCGCTTAGCTTCCGCACTAGGGAGTCCCTCGCGACTGGTTTCAAAGGCGCCCAGGACGTCTTCAACACTTAGATTGTATATTTGTTTTTCTTGCGGTATCTGCATAGTAAGCTACTATTTCATTCTACCATTGGAGACGCATGTGTAAAAAAACCGAAAACCAGCTGGCTGCTGGTTCGGTATGGCTGTCAATAATCGCCCGCTAGTAGCTGATAAATTGCTGCCACTTGGGGCGTCTAACCTTTACTTCCACTGTTTCGCTCCGTTTTTGTTGAATGTTTATTTTTACCGGCATTGCCGTACCCCTCACCCCTCCACCATTCCGACTCTTAGGCAGCCTCTCAAACATGCCTACTCTAAAGCCGAAATAGTTTTATTTTTTGTTGTTTTTGTCTTCGCGAAGCCCAAGCATGGCTTCTTTGAGAAGTGAAAGCATTATGACACGCTGCTTGGCACATCGTCAACATTGTTCTTATGCCTGAATTTGTTATAAAATATTTTCAACGCAACATAGGAAAACACAAATGCCCGATGATGTTTACGCTCAGCTTAGTATCGTAGTCGCGCTTGGCGCGGCAATCTCGTTTGTCATGTACAAGCTGCGCCAGCCACTGATCATCGGCTACATCCTCACCGGCATCCTGGCAGGCCCGGCAGCCCTGAATATTATCTCCGGCATGGACGCCATGAACGGCATGGGCGAAATCGGCATTGCGCTACTGATCTTCATCATCGGCCTGGAGCTCAGCCCACGTGTTTTTATGCGGCTGCGCAAAACGATTTTTATCACCACCACTGCCCAGGTAGTATTTGCTGGCGGACTTGGTTTCCTGCTCGCCCGCCTGTTGGATTTCGGCCGTATGGAGTCAGCGGTCATCGGCTTGGCGCTAGCACTCAGCAGTACGGTTATTATTGTTAAGCTGCTGCATGATAAGCGCGAAACAACCCGTCTGTATGCGCAAATCATCATCGGCATGCTCATTGTGCAGGATGTGTTTGTGACCGCCGGCAAATTCGGCCTGGCCGCCCGCTCTACCGACGGCAGCACCGACGCCGTCATCCAGCTGGCTGCCATGGGCGTTATCGTCACCGGCCTGCTGTACTTAACCAGCAAACGACTCGTGCCCCTGCTGGCTAAATCTATCGGTAAATCCAAAGAGATTCTCCTGTTATTTGCCCTCGGCTGGGGCCTGGGTTGGGCACTGGTATTCAAAGAAGCCGGCTTCTCGATAGAAATCGGTGCCCTGTTTGCCGGTATCGGCCTCGCTCAGCTACCCTACAGCCACGAGATGTCTTCCCGCCTAAAACCTTTGCGGGATTTTTTCATCGTCATTTTCTTCGTCACGCTCGGCCAGGGGCTGACACCGGACGGAGTAGCCGCCGTCGCGCCGACAGCTATCATCTTCAGTCTGTTCGTCCTGTTCATTAAGCCGATCTTCACGCTTATTACTATGGGCTTGCTCGGCTACACCAAACGAACCAGCTTCAAGACCGCCGTGTCACTGAGCCAGATTAGTGAATTCTCGCTCGTCTTTGCGGTGGCTGCCGTGCACGCCGGCCTGGCGCGGCACCACGTCGCCGACACCTTGACGCTGGTCGCACTGATTACCTTCGCGGTCTCAACCTACTTCATCAAATATGACAATAGGCTGTTTGCTAAATTTGAACGACCGCTGCGCCTGTTTGAGCGTAAGGTCACCATGCCTGAAAAGCGCTTTGCCGCCCACAGCTATCCGATCGTCCTGTTCGGCTACCGACGTAACAGTCAGGAGTTCATCAAAACATTCCGTAAAATGGAAAAACGCTTCGTCATCGTTGACTACGACCCTGATATGATCGAGGCACTCGAGAGCCGTGACGAGGAGTATCAGTACGGTGACGCGACTGATTCGGAATTTCTCGAGGAGCTACAGTTGGAGAAAACGCAGCTTGTCGTGTCAACTATCTCGGATTTCAAGACCAATGAATTTCTCGCTAACTGGCTCAAACGGCATAACCCGCGTGCCGTATTCGTCTGTACCTCGGACAACGCCGCCAACGCCTCAAGCCTCTACAATGAAGGTGCCAGCTACGTCATGATGCCGCACTTCGTCGGTAACCAGCGCCTCAGTGCCTTTATCCGTAAGAACGGTTTCAGTAAGACTGAATTCAAGCAGTACCGCGAGAAGCACCTCGCCTACCTGCAGACCAACTACGAACCGATTTTTGAAGAAGCGTAAAGCCCCTGGTCTTGGATGTAGCGCCGTACTGCTGGTGTTAAGCCGCTCGGTACCTCACCCTGCTTAATCTGCTGTCGGATGGCGCTTGATGAAAACTCCGGCTTAGCGGCCTGGAACAGGTTATAGCGCATAGCCAAACCACGGGTCTTTTGGATGATAGCCAGCCGACGCTTCACTTCTGTTTCGGTATGCTCTCGCAAGCCAATCGTGAACTGGATATGCTCAACCAAGTCCTCGACATGGGGCCAATCGGCAAAATGCGCCAGCATATCATCACCCATCAGCATGTACAGCTCGGCGCCTCTGAACCGCTCCAGTAGCACCGGTAGCGTATCAACTGCCGAGAAGCGCTGCTGACCGAGCAGTATGCTGCCGAATCGTGGCTCGCCTTTAATGGCCAGCCGCACCATTTCATCACGGTGCTCGAGCGCCTTGACGCCCTGCTTGCGTCGCGGCCGCGGCTCCACCAAAAAGAACACCTTATCTAAGCCACACTGCGCAAGCGCCCCGCGCGCCAGTGCCAGATGACCCTCATGGATCGGATCAAACGTCCCGGAATAGATGCCAACTTTCTTCACATTTAGATTTTACCTTGTTCTCCCGTAAATACCTGCCGTTTATTGCTTTTAAGTGGGTTGCTTTCATACAAGCCGGTGACTTAGCTATGGCAGCCGCAGTCACCGTAGTAGACACCTTTTTTGACCACCGTCTTAACATCTTTTTTATGGCACTTCGGACATTCCTTGGATACGAATTCGCAGTCCTCCAGTTTTTTATTTGCGCTGCCGGATTGATTATCGCTATCGCCTGCACTGATACCATCGATGCCGGTAAGCGCATCGCCCCCCTTCATGCCACTCGGACACGAGCCGGAACGCTCCAACGTCTTGGCTTGGTTAATGACGGCCTGCAGACCATCAACCTGACCAACCGCCATCAGGTGCCGAGCGTGCTCGATGCGCCAGGCGGCCGCCTCACCGAACACGCGTGGATCAATACTGGTGTCAACAATTGACTGCTCAACCATCTGCGCGCCGGACAGCTTGCCCAGCCGACGGCTGGCTGCCTGGGGGCTCTGCAGCGTCGCTGCCTCAGCAATAAGCTGCCGGGTAATCGTGTCGACACGCGGCTGGAATGACGCCTCCCGCTCTTTACAGGCCTGCTTGTAAGCTAGGTAGTCCTGCCGCGGCTTGGCCTCGCCAAAGAACGTGCCGCCAGCGCTGGCATCATACAGCTTCACTAGGTCAACGACACCGTGCGGCAATAAGCTTTTATGCACCAGTAGCGGCGTATCAAGTATCTCCGCCGTCGACTTATCCGCCAGCGCCACACCCAGGGATTCACCCATTTCGCCAAGCGTCGTGAGGTCATGCCGCGGCGCATCCCACGCTGCCTTACCGGCCACAAAGGCACTCTCCACGCTAAGCCCGTCAGCCTCGGCCGTCGTAACTTGGATAGCGCAGCTCAGTGTATCAGTGAAGAAGCCGGCTTCAGCCATCTCAGCAGTCGTCGTATCATCCGGTGCCGGTGAAAATACCACAAATGCATAGTCAGCCAGCAGCCCCTGCCGGTGCGCCTCATCAATCCGGAACATGTTACGGGTCTCAGCTTCGGTGCGGCGGCGCATGAAGGGACTATCAGCCGCATAGCGCAAGCTGTTCTTCTGAATATCAATCGCCGTCTGGCCATGCTGCATGATATGGCCATCTGCGTCCGTCTCCAGCCTGACTTTGGTAATGTGGCCGCTTTTAATCGTGCGTTCAATGACATCAGTCGCAACATTATTTCGAACCATAGCGTACGCTTCAGTGTCCCCTTCAGCTGCCTGGCGAACCGCATCCAGGAGCGTGTACGCCGGTGGCGCGGCCTGCTCACGAGCAGCCCCCGCCGTCGACTCCAGGGCTACGCTGCCGATGAGCTGTGCCGCCCGTAGACGTGTTTCACGGTCGGCCGCTATTTCCGGCACGGCGATCACCGGTGGCTGCCACCGTTCGCTACCAATCAACTGCTCAAACGTGTTCTCAATGTTTGTCCCGGCTGCTATGGCCATAAAAAATACCCTCATTTCCGGCAGGTAACGAGGGTCTTAAAAACTAGACTTAAACATCATTCGCTCCTGCTCGGGAGTCCACTATAACGGTAGTGGATGGTTGCTGTATCGGACTTGGAAGATAACGATAGGTGCTCGTCTCTTCTTACCGTTGCGGCACAGTTCCTGATTCTCACAGGATTCCAGCTTGGTGTTTGTAATGAACTGCTAGTAGTATAGCGCATTGTCCTTACGCTATATGTAGTAGTTTTGTACACGGCTATACACGAACTGGTATACTCTTTTCTACTATGGAGCTTAGCCGACATGACGAGCGCGAGGCAGCCGTACTGGACGAGTATGCTGCGCTCATCCAACCGCATATCGCCCAGTCCGCCGGCCGCATGGTACTGCTCGATGCGGACCCGGGTCGCTACGACGCCCAGCAGCTGGACGTGCATCACGTAGCGGGCGATCCGCAGCGCGCTGGCATGGTCGAACTGGTCGCCACCCAAGCTGCGCCGGACAGCTTCCCGCAGATGCTCGAAACGGTGCGCGCACCCGAAAACCAGCAGCTCATCAAATCGATGGGCGAAATACTCAAGCGTGGCGATAATGTCATGCTGGTCACCAACCACAGCGACCTGATTGATATCGCCCTTACTTACGCCGCGGTCTACTCCCGACTGGACGAGCAGGAATACAGCTTCCAGTCCGGCATGATCATCAGTAAGATCATTTCCCGGTTGGGCTACATCCTGGACGCTGAACACCCGGCGATACCGGCCGTCGATGCCCTGAAGCTCGGCTGTAATGACGTGATACTCAGCTTCCCCCGCACGCCGTCAATGCAAAAATCAAAGGTCTTCGAGTTTGTGCCTGATCATATTGACCGACATAACCGCAAGCTTCGCTCGACGATACGCGACCGGCAGGCAGCCGACGAAGGGTACCTACTCGCTGTCGCGGGCAGTGGCGCAACCGACAAGCCTCGCCCCGACCAGCCGAACACAATTAACATGACCGGACTCACCGAGGGCACGATTAAGATGATGCGTGACCGACACACCTATGTGGTACCGGTTGCCGTCTGGCTGCGCGGTGAACGTGCGGTCATGGAATTTTGTAACTTGCGCGCGGTGACAACGCCAGCAGAAGGCCACCAAGTCATGGTTGATATCCAGGATACTCTGAACGAAAGGGTGGAAAGCCACCACTTTCAGTATCGTGGCGAGACGACTGCCCAGCAGCTCGGTGCAGCGGCAATCGGGCAGCCCTCCTTAAGACAAGAACAACAGCACCACCAAACCTAGCACAATACGGTAATAGGCAAAGACCGCGAGCGTGTGCTTGGCTAAGAACCGCAGTAGAAACCGTATCGCGACCACGCCGCTCAGCAGGGCCGTTACCATGCCAATGGCAAATAACGTCAGTTCGCTGCTAATCAGCTGCACGGCCTGGTCCTCACTCAAGACTTTTATGATTGCGCCGACCATGACCGGGATACCGAGCAAGAAGGAAAACCTGGTGGCTGCCACCCGACCAAGTCCGGCAAACAGGCCGGCCGTGATGGTGCTGCCGGAACGCGACACGCCGGGAATGATTGCCAGCGCCTGGGCAGCGCCAATCGCCAGTGCCTGGCCCAGGGTCGTCTGATGCAGCTCATCCGTTTTACGCCGGTAGCGCGCCGCGTACCATTCAGCCGCCAGCATGAAAAAGGCGAAGATAATAAGGTTGAGCGCCACCAGCCGGGACGAGCGGAACACGGTCTCGGCACTATCCTTAAGCAGCATACCGAATATGACAGCCGGGATGGTCGCCAGCGCAATAAACCAGGCGATCCGGGTATACTGGTTTTTGCCCAGCACGCCCTTCACGAGCAGCAGGATATCTTTATGAAAATGCAGCAGCAGAGCGCCAAGCGTACCGATATGTAGCGCCACGTCAAACGTCAACCCGCCTTCGCTCGTACCAAACCACTCGTGCAAGAACACCAAGTGGCCGGAACTGGACACCGGTATGAACTCAGTCAGCCCCTGCACCAGCCCCAGGATAATTGCTTCAAGTATTGACATACACCCGTGCCGCCAGCCTCCGGTTACCGCGAGTAAATATCACGCCTTATGAACACGGCCCAGCCAATGAACGCCAACACTAAGCAGGCGGCCACAAGCACTGACACATTACTCAGCTGCAGGCCGTTATCGAGAATGCGGGTATTATTGAAATACTTGAACGGTGACAGGTAGTTGGCTGGCTGCAGGGCTTCGACAGTCGTCACCAGGGTTGTCACCATGTAGCTGGCGAAAGCAAAGATACCAGCTAGCGCGCCGGCCATACCACGCCGGCCAGTCGCCGCCCCGATAGCATAGCCAACTAGGCTGAGCACCATCGCGACCAGCCACTGCATAAATGTCGCCTGCATGACCCGACCAGCATCAATCGATTCGCTAATAAAGGCAACGCCCACGAATACCGCCAGCGCCATCGCTAAGCTCACGATGCCGAGTATGGCCGCGCCAGCCAGCAGCTTTTCAAGGTAAACCCGGCTCCGGCTCACCGGCTGCGCGAGCAGCGACTGCAGGGTGCCGTCACCCTCTTCACCGGCTATCAGGCCGGTGAACAGGATGATCCCGTAGATAAACGTCACGAAGACCATCTGCATGAAGCCCTGTAGCTCAACGAAGCCCTCAATCCGCTGGTAGTCAACCGCCTCACCGAATAGCGACTTGAGGGAGTCCGGCACATTGCCTAGACTCGCGCCAAATGAGTCCTTAAACGTTGGAAACAGCACGACCACGAACAGCATGAGCGCAAACATCGCTAGGCTCCAGCCCAGGATACCCCAGCGCTTTTCGAACAAAGTCTTCAAGAATATCGATCTAAGCATCCTGCTGCACCTCACTTTCGTAGTACTGCATGAATGCACTGTCCAGCTCCGCCTCCGATAGCGTGAACTGTTCGACCGGGTAGCCAGCCAGTAGCTGGAGCAGGGTATTGACGTCACCGCTGTAGGTACCGTAGACAGTGTCGGCCGTTACCTCCTGTGTGCGTAAGCCGGGCAGTTTCTGCAGTTTTTTCAGTAAGTCCTTACTCTTAGTCACGAGCGTGAGCTCCTGCGGCAGATCCTTGGCGATTGCGGCTACCGGCTGAGTGGCTACAATCTCACCACCACGGATAAAGGAAACCGTCTCGCAGATATCCTGTACCTCACTCAGGACGTGCGATGACATGAACGTCGTCCCGCCGGCTTTTTTGTGCTCACGTATAATCTTATTGAATTCAGCCTGGATGAGCGGATCGAGACCACTCGTCGGCTCGTCTAGAATGAGCAGCTCCGGTTTGTGCATGAGCGCAGCGATCAGGCCAACCTTCTGCCGATTGCCGCGCGACAGGGTCTTGAACTTGCGACCCGTATCAAAGTCGAGCCGCTCGGCCAGTTCACGCACGTACCGTTTATCAAAATTACCGTGCAGCCGTCCGAAATACTCCAGCTGCTGCCAGCCCGTCAGCCCCTTATCCAGAGCCATATCACCAGCCAGAAAGCCGATGCGGCGGCGAATCGCCACCGAGTCGCGCTGGGCATCGAGGCCGAACAGCTTCACGCTGCCACTGGTGGGCCGGATAAAGTCCAGCAGCATGTTAATCGTCGTCGACTTACCAGCGCCGTTCGGTCCTAAAAAGCCAAAGATAGTGCCGGGCTCAACCGTCAGATTGAGGTTCAACACACCGCGGGCGGTGCCGTACATTTTAGTGAGCTGCTGCAGTTCAATTGCCGGTTCGGTCATTCTACCCTATTGTACCTCATCCTGAATGGCTGCCTTGACAGCTGCTAGCCGGGGAATAAAGCTCTGGGCCGCACCTTCGAGACCCAGTATCCTGAGCGAACCAATGAGCACGTAGAGCTCGTCAACCCGGGCCTGCTCTTTAACTGCCTGCTGCTCCAGCTGCGAAATGAAGTAGTCAATCTTCTCAACCAACCATTTCTCCTGACCCGGCTTGATAGCGTTCGACTTCACCCGGGCCTCTCCCAGGGGCGCGACGACCTCTAGGGAGCGGGCTGAGCGGTCGCGCTTACGCAGATGGCCGCGCTTGATGAGATTATTGACGTGCAGCGCTACCGTCGCGACCGACGTGTAATTCAACCCGTTCATGATTTCGCGGTAGCTGGGGCTGTAGCCGTGCTCGCCAATAAACGCTTCAATGAAGCTCAGTAGTTCGCGTTGCTTTTTAGTGGGTCTGACAGCTTGTGTCATGTCTTTCTTCTCCTCGTGGTTGGCTTTTTTGTGCTCGCATAGACTCGTTTGCGTGGAAAACGCTCCGGGAAGACCCAAAACTTGTACCAGAGATAGTTCCAAACCGTAAAGAAGCCGGACGCAATGAACGGGCCCAGCTCAATACGGAAGCCTACGCTCACCCACACCTGGATAATGGCGTAGTTCAGCAGCAGGTTGACGAGGCTAATCGCAATGTAGCGGGTGGTCACTTCGGTCTGGTGCTTGGCGAGCTTCGGATTATTGAACACCCAGTAGCGCTGCAGCACGTAGTTCACCAGCCAGCCGACTACGTAGGAAGCCGAGGTCGATAGCCACAGTAGCTTCGGCCCGAGCTGCCAGTTCAGCCCAAGCAGCACCACGTAGCCGGACCAAAAGAAGGCGCCCCCGCTAATTAAATATTCAACGATGCGCCGGACTTCACGTTCTTCTTTTTTCTTAAGTTTTCTAAGTCGCATAGGTTTTTATTTTTTATACGCTTTCGCTTTTTGTTTAGTATACCAGAAGTTCGGCGGTAATCGCTTACTTGTAGCCTAAACAGCAAGCCATAGTGAAATAAGCTACGATGGTACAATATTACTCATAACATGAAAAATAATGCCTCACTCGCCTACTCTTTACTCCTTATCGTCGGCGACTTCCTGGCTCTGCTGGCGGCTTTTTCGGTAGCCTATATTCTGCGCGTTAAGCTGGATGAACGATCACTCATTGTGCAGATTGCGGCCTGGGACTACTTCCGGGCGGTGGCTACCGTCTTGCCGCTCTGGATTATTGTGCATAGTTTTATCGGGCTGTATAACCAGGAAGTGTTTGAAAAACGCTTCACAGAAATGGGCCGGCTGCTGGTCGGTGCCTTTATGGGCATACTGGTCGTCATCGGTTACGACTTTGTCAATGATGCCGAACTGTTCCCCGCCCGGTTGGTACCGGTCTACGGCCTCATCCTCGGCTTTGGCTTCTTGCTGCTGTTTCGAACGGCTATCAAGGCTATTCGCCGGCTACTCTTCCGCTACGGTATTGGCATCAGTAACGTCCTGATTGTCGGCAACACCCCCGCCAGTGAGGATATGGCCGGTGCAGTCCGCAACACCAAGAGCACCGGTCAAAACGTCCTGGCTGTGGTGGGCCGTGAAACCCGCGGCTTTAAGTATTACCCGACGTTTAAAGAAGCCGTTTCCAGCCTGCGCCGGCCCATCCACGCCATCATCCAAACCGAGCTCTATAAGGCCCAGGATCGGAACAACGAAATCCTCAGGTACGCCCACGAGCACCACGCCTCCTACCGCTTCGTACCGGGCAACACCGACTTGTTCGTCGGCAATATCACGGTTGATCTCTACGCCGGGCTACCGGTCGTGGCCGTCCACCAGACCGCCCTGATCGGCTGGGGCCGGATTATTAAGCGGCTGTTTGATCTCCTCGTGTCCGCCTTGCTGCTAATCGTGCTGTCACCGCTCATGCTGCTGATCGCCCTGGCTATTAAGCTGCTCGACCCCAAAGGCGGCGTGCTGTTTCGCCAGAAGCGCCTGACGCGGCACAACCGGGAGTTCACCTGCTACAAGTTCCGCACCATGAAACAGAAATATAGCGGCATGACCCCCGAGCAAGCCTTCAAGGCCATGGGTAAGCCCAAACTGGCCAAAGCTTACCGCCAAAACGGTGACTTTATCGCGGATGACCCCCGCGTGACCCGCATCGGTCACTTTTTGCGTAGCACCAGCCTGGACGAGTTGCCCCAGCTATTTAACGTCTTCATCGGAGACATCAGCCTAGTCGGACCACGGGCCCTGATCGCTCAGGAGCTGAACGCCTACGAGAAAAAGCACGCTATCTTAAGTGTCAAATCCGGTCTGACTGGCCTGGCCCAAATCTCCGGCCGGCGCGACATTGACTTTGACGAGCGCCGCCGCCTGGATGTCTACTACGTGCAGAACTGGAGCTTCTGGCACGACATCACCATCCTCTTAAAAACCATTAAGGCTGTCTTTGCCGGCATCGGGGCACGATGAAGGTCGCCATCGTCTGCGAGTGGCTGGTCGGTATCGGTGGGGCGGAGCGCGTCGTCCTGGAAGTCCACCGCATGTTCCCGGACGCCCCCATCTATACCTCGCAGTACGATCCCGAGAAGATCGACTGGTTTAAAGACGCTGATGTCCGTACTGGTTGGCTGCAAAAGCTACCGCCCGCGCTCAAGAAATTCCTGCCGGTACTGCGGGCCATTTATTTCAGTCGCCTCGACCTCAGCGACTACGACCTGGTCATCACCTGTAACTTTGGCGCCGAAGCCAAAGCCGTTAAAACCACCCCTGGTAGCCACATCTGCCTGTGTAATGCACCGACCCACTACTACTGGAGCCGCTACGATGCCTACCTGCAGCACCCCGGCTTCCCTAAAGGCTTCAACTGGCTGGCCCGTCTCGGCCTGAAAACGCTCGTGGCGCCTATGCGCCGCTGGGACTGGCGGGCTGCCCAGAATCCTGACCACATGGTCGCCATCTCCACACACATCCAGCAGGAAATCAAAAAGTACTACCAGCGTGACACGACCATCATTCACCCGCCGGTCGATACTGAACGCTTCCGCGTTCTAGCCAAACCGAAAGCCGCCCGGCGCGGCTTTGTCATCGCCGGTCGGCACACGCCGTATAAAAAGATCGATTTGGCGGTCACTGCCTGCACGCAGCTGAACCTACCGCTGACCGTCATCGGTGACGGCCCGGATACTGAGCGCTTGAAGAAACTCGCTGGTCCCTCAATTACCTTCACCGGCCAGCTCACCGATACTGAAATTGCTGAGCAGTTTGCCGCGGCTGAGGCCTTCATCTTCCCGGGTCTCGATGACTTCGGCATCACGCCGGTTGAAGCTATGGCGGCCGGCACGCCGGTCATTGCCTATAAGGGCGGGGGTGCGCTCGACTACGTCCTGCCCGGTAAAACTGGTGAGTTCTTCAGTGAACAAACTGTCGACAGCCTGAGTGAGGCTTTGAAACGTTTTGAGGCAGGAAAATACCGCGCCACTACTATCAAGAAACATGCTGAAACATTTTCCCGGCAAGCCTTCCAAACGAACCTCGCTCGCTATATCGCGGAGCTAGCGGATGCGTAACGTACTGGTCACCGGTGGTGCCGGCTACATTGGCTCGCATACCGTCATCGAACTCATCGCTGCTGGCTTCCATCCGGTGATTGTTGACAACTTCAGCAATAGCAAGCCATCAGTCCTGGACCGACTTAAAAAGATTACCGGCCACGACATCCCACACGTCAAAGTCGACCTGTGTGACAAGCAGCAGCTGGCGGCAGTTTTCGCCCAGCAGGAGTTTCAAGCCGTCATCCACTTCGCCGGCTACAAGGCAGTCGGCGAATCGGTAGTCAAACCGCTTAGCTACTACCAGAACAACCTTATCTCCACCCTCAATCTCTGCGAGCTGATGCTCGAGCACGGCGTCACCCAGCTTATCTTCAGCTCCTCAGCTACCGTCTACGGTGACCCGCAGACTGTACCCATTACCGAAGATATGCCGCTAACCGCCACCAACCCCTACGGCCGCACCAAGCTCATGATTGAGCAGATTCTCCAGGATCTGGCAGCTGCCGAACGTAATCTGTCTATTAGCCTGCTGCGCTACTTTAACCCCATCGGCGCCCACGCCAGCGGCCTGATCGGCGAAGACCCCAATGATATACCGAACAATTTGCTCCCCTACGTATCCCAGGTGGCAGTCGGCAAGCTAGAGAAACTCCGCGTGTTTAGCGACGACTATGACACGCCCGATGGCACCGGAGTACGCGACTACATTCACGTCGTCGACCTGGCTAAGGGTCACGTTGCTGCCCTACAACACATGCCGACGCCCGGCACCTGCGAAGCCTACAACCTCGGCACCGGCAAGGGCTACTCGGTCCTAGAGGTTATCGAGGCATTTAAAAAGGCGAGCGGCCAGCCTATTCCTTATGAAATTGTTGACCGCCGACCAGGCGACATCGCCACCTGCTACGCCGACCCAGCAAAGGCTGC